>CALAGR010000046.1 GCA_937891735.1 uncultured Pseudomonadota bacterium
CGTCAGCCGTCTCGGGTCTCACCTTGCTGCGAGCGGTCGCGGAAGGTGCCCGTCGAGGCGCGTCGAGGCGCGCCGAGGCGCGTCGAGCACCGCGTCAGGGGCGCGCGTCCCCCCTGGCGCTGTCGTCGTCGTCCGCGACCGTGTCGTCGTCGTCCCCGGCGGTGCTGTCGTCGTCGTCGCCGCTGCCGTCGTCGTCGTCGTCGTCGTCGGTGAAGGGGTCGTCGTCCTCCGCCCCCACGATGGAGTTGCTCTGCCAGACCGCCGCAGAGATGCTGCATGCGGCAGCCGACCGCGACCTCGCGCAGCTCGATGAGGGCCTCTACCTGGAGCTCTTCGCCCCTGCCGCCCGCGCCCGAAAGCAGAGGGCACAGTGAGCCGCCCTCCCTGGACGCCGCCTGCGGCGCTGCTGCGAAGCCATCCTCAGACGGGTGTTCCCCCGATCGGTCGAGACACCGGTCCGTCCAACTATCTGAGATAGCTACCAAATCCCCCCGCTCAGACCGGATTTGCTAGAGACAACGTAGGCGTCGGGAGCCTCGGAAGTACGTCCAGGAGCTGTTGTACGGGCTGCGGCCAACGGCTCGGGAGGCGCCACAGCGCCAGCTCCGGGTCGGCCAGCGTGATCAGCCGGACTCCGGCGAGCCGCTCGATGGCGTCAGGAACGCTCATCGCCAGGGGCTTGAGCTGCTTCCTCAGGGCACGAACGATCTTGAGCGCGAGCATCGCGACCACGGCGAGTCCGCGGGTCCTGCTGGCCTTGCGATGGAAGATTGGGCGGAGCTCGAGGAAGTCGGTCTTGAGGGTGCGGAAGTCCCGTTCGACGTCCTGCAGGTCTCCGTACCGCTCCCAGAGCGTCTCGGTCGAGGCAGCCTTGCTCGGGACGTCGCTCTCGACGACGTAGCAACCGTCCAGCAGCTCGACGTCCGCCTGCCTGGCCGGGTCGACCTGCAGGACGACGTTGCGGCCCTCGAGCCGGGCATCGACGAAGCGCTGCAGCTTGTAGGTCTTCAGGAGTTCCTCGGCCTGCCGGAGCGAAACCTCCGGCTCGGAGCGGGGGCTGGACTCGACCTTGGCGTTGCGGGCCTCGATCTTGCGCCGCACCTTGGCGAGCTGATCAGCCCGGCGAGACCGAGCACGGTCGCGGGTCGCGGGGTTGAGACGCAGGATCCAGCGGCGGCCCTCCCCACCATCGACCTCGGTCAGCTCCTCGTCGAACAGGTCCAGCTGCAGGAGGTCCTTCTTCAGCAGCTTGCGGATCTCCGGCTTCGTCAGCGACGAGACGTACCGGAAGCCGTACTGACCCAGCAGGGCCTTTCCCTTGGCCTTGACCATCCCGCGATCGCCGACGAAGACCGTCTCGGCGGCGCCGAAGCGCTCCTCGAGCTTGAGGACCTGGTCCTCGACCGTCGCGGGATCGCTCGTGTTTCCGGGGTAGAGCTGGACGCTGATGGGCTCCCCGTGCCCGTCGGTGAGGAGGCCGGCCACGAGGATCTTCTTGTACCGCTTGCCGTCGCGGTTGTAGCCGGGCGCTGCGAGCTCGTTGTGCTGACCCTCAAAGTAGGTCGACGTGACGTCGTACAGGAAGACGGCCCCTTCGGCGGCCTTGGGTGCCAGGGCGTCTTCGATGGCGTCCTGGTGCTCCTCCAGCCAGTCGAGGGCCTCGTACAGATCGTCCTCGTCGAAGGAGCCGAGCCCGAGGAGCGGGCCGACGGCGTGGTCCTGCGCCCACCTCACCGACGACAGTCGCGAGCCCTGGTGGATGACGCGGGCGAGCACGAGGAAGAGCGCGAGGCGCCCCAGCCGGTCCTGGCCGAGCACCCGCTCGATGCCGAGCTGTCGTGCGACGGCGAGGCAAGCGGCGAGCTGGCCATAGCCGGGGCCGATGGTGGGATCGCCGGTGCCGACCAGGGCGTCGAGCGGCTCTCCGGCCCGCTCCGCCTTGCAGAACCGCTCGATGAGCGCGACGAGCGGCTCGGGCAGCTTGCTGAGGTTGGCGAGAGTGCGGTGGACGACCTTGGTGGCCCTCACCTCGTCAGCACGGGGCCGACCGGGCTTGCGAGGGACGGGAACACGCTCGCCCTGCACGAGGAGGACGGAGGTGTAGGTCTTGCCGTTCTGGACGCTGCGGTTGCGCTTGATGAACACGGCTCATGATCGCCGGTTTCGCGGGCTGGCGCAACCACAACAATCGACCGCTAGAGACAACCGTAAACAGCTTTCATGTGCCTACTAACTCATCGTACTGCTAGCAAAAACTACCCAACTTGGGGGAACACCCGTCAGACCGCGGCGCTCGCCGCCCTCGACCACCAGCTCCAGCTCGTCGTCGGCGCGCTCGCCGCAGCCCACGAGGGCCAGTCCGAAGAGCGGCCGGAGCTCCACCAAGCCAGGGGGATCGCCCGCGTCGCCATCACACTCCAGAGCCAGATCGAGGCATACCGGAGGCTCGTCGAGTCACCGGTCGAGAGGGCGCCACGCCCGGTGGAGCGACGCCCTCGCCGAGCGTGATCGGCGATGCCCTGGATTAGCGAGAGCACCCTCACTTTCGGCGTGATACGCGATACGACCCAGGCGTCGCTGTCTTCGTGGCGTTGGACGGCGTGTTCTTCGAAGGCGTCCCAAGGGCTCCTCTTCCACGACGGCAGGGGCAGCAGGTCGCTCGGATGCTGCCTACGGGGACAGCCGCAGCAGCGCCTTACTAACCGCCGCCGGACTCACTCTCTCAGCGCGCGCCAACGCAGACATGTGCGGGTAGAGCCCCTCGTCCATCATCCGCCGCCATCGCCGGGCGCGCTCCTCGACCGGCCGACCACGGGGCAGACGAGGGCCCTTCGGCCTCGACTCCTGCTCGGCTACCGGGGTCCAGGGGGTCGGCCGCAGCACCCAAGGAGCCTCGATCTCGACCTCGTACTGCGGGCATGGATGGTTGTGCGAGGAGGTCCGCCCGATGTTCAGTCGCCGGGGCGGCGCCAAGGTGGCCATCGATGGCTCGTGGGGACGCGGGACGGGGGCGACGGTGAAGGCGTTCCGACGACCGCCCGGGGACCGGCAGGGGGCCTACTACGTGAGGCTCGGCGGCCTGTTCCAGTTCAAGGAGGCCGCCCGGCGCGGCAACCTCAAGGCCGACGTCGCTGTGGACCTGGTCACCTCGGTGCGGCCGGGAGAGGCCGGCTACCCGCTCAACGCCGCCCGCGACGCCCTCCAAGACCGCGCCCGCTGGGCGTTCAACGACCTGGTCGACGAGGTCGAGCGCGAGAACGAGAGCGTGGGCCGCTCGATGGAAGACGAGGTCTTTGATCCTGACTCCGACGACGAGCGCGAGCGCCGTGGCGCCGCCGAGATCGCCGACCTGGCGGCCGAGGCCTTCGCCGACGAGGCGTTCCAGAAGGCGCTCGCCGCAGCGGCCGGCGGAATCGCCGACTTCTACGCCGAGCGGGCGAAGGACCCCGGCGTCGAGGCTCCCGTCGCCAGCCTCGCACCGGCGGGAACGAAGGCCCGACCCGCCGAGGAACAGCCCACGCGCGGCCCGGTCCTACCGCCGGGGATGAGAGTGGCAG
>CALAGR010000047.1 GCA_937891735.1 uncultured Pseudomonadota bacterium
CCTCCCCGAGCTGCCCCGGGCGCCCGCCCGCGGGGGGAAGCCGCGGCGACCGATGGCCCCAGACGCGCCTGCCGGCGTGTTCGTGCTGGAGGAGGAGGGCGCAGATCCCGCCTCGATCCTGTCCGAGCTGCTGGGGGGCTGACGGTCAGCGGGGCATGACCAGCTGGTGACCGACGCGGTGCGCGCGGAGCCTGCTCTTTCGCAGGACGCGTTCAAACAGGCTGTATAGTGGTCAATATGCGCCGAATAGAGCGTATCGACCATGCAAAGGAGCGATAACATGGCCGTATGGCCTACCATGACCCATGACTGAGAGCTTGAGCATCGAGCTGTTTCGAGACGGTGAGTGGGCGCGTGCCGCCGAGCTGCGTTCGATCGGGGCGCCGGGGTCGCTGCAGGGCTCGACGCACCTGGTCTACGACTTCGACTATGTCGCCGACCACATCGGCGAGCGCGGGTTTGCCGCGGTGTCGGTGCGACACCCCGTGGACCTGCGGCTGACTCGTCTGAAGACGTGGCCAGGCTTCGTCGTCGATCTTCTGCCTCAAGGTGAAAGCCGGCGCATCGTTGATGGGCGCAACCGCGCGGCCGGGCGGGAGCCAACCGACTGGAACGCTCTCCGTCTTGGGGCTGGCAATCCCGTCGGCAATCTCCGAGTTCCGCGGCTGGAGGTGGAGCCCGGGGAGGTCCTGGGTGTGCGTCGCGCGGCAGTGGTCGAGCAGGGAGACGAGTTCCACGCCTGGGCCCGGGAACGTGGGATGGCTACGACCGGTGGCACGGATACCGGAGGTGCCGCGCCGAAGCTCCTCCTGACCGAGGACCGCGATGGTCTCCTCTATACCGACGGAGTGCTCGCGGACTCGCACGCTCAGAGGCACTGGATCGTGAAGTTCCCGCGAGGCAGAACCAGGCGCGACGCGCAGGTGCTCGCCAACGAGGCGCAGTACCTCGAGGTGGCTCGCGCGCTGGGTCTGCACTGCGGGACCCCGCTGGAGTACGAGTCGGGTGCGCTCTTCGTGCCTCGCTTTGACCGAGAGGTGATGGGCGGGGCGGTCGTGCGACACGGAATGGAGAGCGCCTACGCAGCCCTGGGCATCGTCGCGCCGGGGAGCTCCCTGGAGTTCGAGGACGTTGTGCGCGGGCTGGCTGGCTGCCTGGACAATCCCGAGCGGGACATCTGCGAGCTCGTGTCCCGGGACGCCGTGGCATGGGCGCTGGGCGACAGCGACAACCATGGGCGCAACACCGCGCTTCTCAAGCAGGCGGATGGCTCGGTGGCGCTGTCTCCCCTGTTCGACTTCGCCCCGATGTTCCTGGACCCGGGCCTGGTGAAGCGGAGCACTCGTTGGCGTTCAGAGCGTCCGGGAGACCCACCAGAGTGGAGCGATGTCTGCGGTTTTGTGGAGGCTCTCCTCCCTGAGGCTCCCATTCGGATGCGGCTGCGGAAGCTGGGCGAGGCTCTGGGCGGCACGGTGGAGCAAATGCGGGTCTTCGGTGTCGACGAGTCGGTCATTGAAAGGCGGGCGCCATCAATTCTCCGGGTCACCGCAGGGCTCACGAAAGTGGAGGTCTGACATGGGTCGCATGCGCAAGCTCAGCGAGGAGGAGCGCGACTCCGAGCGCGTCCGGCTCTACGAAGACCTGAGCGCGGGTCGAGTCGGCATTCCCGACGCAGTACGTCGAATGAGGGCCGTTGCGGGTATGTCACAGGATGAGTACGCGTCCCGCGTGGCGGGAATCTCGAAGACGGCGCTCGCGCAAATCGAGCGTGGGACGGGGAATCCACGGCTGTCGACTCTGCGGGCTATCGGTGCGGCGTTCGGGCTCGACGTTGGCTTCGTGCGGAGTGAGTGAACACGAGGTACTGGCCCCGACCGAGCGGCTGAGCGGGCGGCTGCCAAACGGGTCTGGTAGGAGGTCTACCAATGAGACCCACCCTCCACCTGCTCTCCGTGACGGCCGCGCTCCTGCTCGGCTGCAGCTCTCGCCCCCAACCCCCGCACCCGACTCCACGGGGGCCCCGGCCAGTGCCCGCCGAGACGATCCAGGGCGCGCCCGAGCGGCTCATCGCCCTGGGGGACGTGCACGGCGACTTCACGGCGATGATGAACGCGCTGCTCCTGGCCGAGGTCGTGGACGACGACGGCACCTGGATCGGCGGGGAGACGGTGGTGGTGCAGACCGGCGATCAGCTCGACCGGGGCGATCAGGAGCGCCAGATCCTCGACGCGATCCAGCGGCTCGCGGACGAAGCCTGGGCCGCCGGCGGCGCCCTGCACGCCCTGAACGGCAACCACGAAGCCATGAACGTGGAGCTCGACCTGCGCTACGTGACCGAGGGCGGCTTCGCTGACTTCGCCGATCTGGCCCCGAACGATCCCGACGCGGAGCTGCTCGCCTTCCCCGAACAGGAGCGCGGGCGGGCGGCCGCCTTCCGGCCCGGCGGGCCCTACGCGTTGACCCTGTCCGGCCAGAACACCGCGATGATCGTCGGAGACTCGGCCTTCGTGCACGGGGGGATCCTGCCGGTGCACGCCGAGGTCGGGCTCGACCGCATCAACGGGCGCGTGCGCCGGTGGATGGCGGGGGACGACGAGTGGCCCGACGTGCTGGACGGAGACGGCCTCGTGTGGACCCGCAACTACTCCGACGCGCCGGACGCCGACGACTGCGCCCAGCTCGAGGAGACGTTGGCGCTGCTCGGGGTGGCGCGCATGGTCGTGGGGCACACCGTGCAGGACGAGATCCTGGCTGCGTGCGGCGAGCAGGTGTGGCTGGTCGATGTGGGCATGGCCGCCTACTACGGGGGCACGCCGGCGGTGCTGGAGATCCGCGGCGACGACGTGCGCGTCATCGACTGACCGCCACCGCGCGGCGGATCACTTCGACTTGTTCAGCTCCACCTCGAGGACCAGGTGCACCTCTTCGCCGACGACGAGGCCGCCGCCGTCCAGCGAGTTGTTCCAGGTGATTCCGAAGTCCTTGCGGGCGAGCACGGCGGCCGCGCTGAAGCCGAGCTTGGTGTTGCCCCAGGGATCCGTCACGGGGGTGATGCCGCCTTCGACGGCCAGGGTGACCTCCTTGGTGACGCCATGCATGGTCAGGTCGCCGACGATCACGAACGCGTCGCCCTCGCCGGGCTGGATGCTCTTCGACTTGAAGGTCATGGTCGGGAAGGTCGCGACGTCGAAGAAGTCCGGGCTTCGCAGGTGCTCGTCGCGCTTCTTGTCCTTCGTGTTGATCGACGCGGTGTCGATGGTCACCTCGGTGGACGCCTTCGCCAGGTCCTTGCCGTCGAAGTCGACGCTGCCCTGCACCGCGTCGAACGTGCCGCGGACCCACGCCATGCTCAAGTGGCGGACCTTGAACCCGACGCTGGAGTGGGCGCCGTCGATGACCCAGGTGTCGGCGGAGGCGGCGGACGGAGCGGAAACGCCGACCAGGAGGAGGGCGAGGGCGGGGATCATTCGCAGCAGGAACATGGTGCAGACCTCTGGGTGCCGCGGCTGCGGCGGGGGTTGGGTCAGCGCTTCTTCGCGCTTCGGTTCAGGCGCGCCGCGAGCCGGCGGGCGATGTCGCCGAACATCTCGGTCTGGGTCGGGTGGGGGTGGATCGCCCAGGCCACCTGATCGACCGTCATGCGCCCCGTGACCATCATGACGGCCTGCCCGATGAGGCTGTCGGCGTGATCGGCCAGCATGTGCACGCCGACGATGCGGCGGGAGGGCCGGTCCACGACCAGCTTGATCAGCCCGTCCGTCTCGCCCTTGATCATCGCCTGGGCGTCGAACTTGACCAGCGTCTTGACCTCGACCGGATCGAGGCCCGCCTCCGTAGCGTCCTCCTTCGTCATGCCCGCGAACGCCGCCTGGGGCCGCGTGAAGATCACGCCGCTGTCCAGGGACTGGGAGTAGGTGCGGTTCTGCCCCAGGATGGTCGCGGCGGCCACGCGCCCCTGCTGCCCGGCGGTGTGGGCGAGCATCAGCCCGCCGATCACGTCGCCCACCGCGAAGATGTGGGGCACGTTGGTCCGGCAGCGCGGATCCACGAGGATCGTCCCGCGGTCGGTGGTCACGCCGGCCCGATCCAGGCTCAGACCGTCGGTCTTCGGACGCTTCCCGGTGGCCATGAGCACGCGGTCGCAGAGCACGGTCTGGGCCTCGCCCGCGGCGTCGGTGAAGGTCACGGTCACGTCTCCGATGGCGCCGGAGATCCCCGACACCTTCGCGCCGAGGTGCAGGGCGATGTGCGGCTCCTCGGCGAAGACGGCGGCGAGGGCCTTCGCGATCTCGGTCTCGACCTCCGCCAGCAGCCGGTCCTGGGCCTCGATGACCGTGACGTCGGAGCCGAAGTCCGAGAACATCTGGGCCATCTCCAGGCCGATGGCGCCTCCGCCCACGACGACGACCCGCTCCGGCCGCTCGGGCAGGGACCAGACCGTGTCGGAGGTGAGCACCGCGCCGCTGCCCACGCCGTCCCAGGCGCCGGGGATCGGGGGCACGAAGGGCGGCGCGCCCGTGGCGATGACCGCGCAGCCGAAGCTCACGGTCTGGATGTCGGACGCGGTCCCCTGAAGCTCGCCGTCCTCGGCGGCGGATCGCAGGTGCGGGTCCTGCCGGTTGCCGGCGGCGTTGATCTGCAGGTGGTGCTCGTCCACGAACGCGGCCCAGCCCTGGATGTGCTGGATCTTCAAGGCGATGTCGGCCTTCATGGCCATCGCGCCGCGCTGCTCCAGGATCCGGCGGCGCTCGCGCTCCAGGGCGCTCCAGTCCAGCGTGGGCGTGTTGGTGCCGTGCACGCCCAGGCGCGCGTCATCGGCCCGGTCGCGCATGCGGTCGGCGGGCGCCCGCCACGCCTTGCTGGGGATGCAGCCGCGCCACAGGCACTCGCCGCCGGGCAGCGGCGTGTCGTTGATGAGGGCCACCTTGAGCCCGTGGCTGACCAGGTCCCGGGCGCAGTCCTGGCCGCCCAGGCCCGCCCCGATGACCACCACGTCGTAGTCCCACTCGCCGTCGGGGATCGCCGGGCCGGCGGGGGCGAGCCAGTCGCTGGGATCCTCCACGAGCCGCTTGAGCTCGTTGAGCCAGTGCGCGACGTCGGCGCCGTTGACCACGCGGTGGTCGGCGCTGACGGTGAACGGGGCGAGCCCGGCGTCGTCCGTGGCGGCGATGGCCACGATGGCGCTCGTCCCGGGGGTCGGGATCGCGTCGAACCAGTCCACGCCCAGCATGCCCATGTTGGACACGGTGAAGGTCGGGTGCTCCCACTCGTGGGGCTTGAGGTGCCGCGTGCGCGCGCGGCCCACCAGATCGGTCCAGTCGGCCGCCAGCGCCGCGGAGTCGCGGGAGTCGCAGCCGCGCAGCACCGGCACGATGAGGCCGCTGCCGCTGTCCACGGCGATGCCCACGTCCACCTGCTCGCGCTCGACGATGCGGTCCGGGGGCTGGAACGCCGCGTTCATCTTCGGGCGGGCCTTCATGGCCAGGGCGCAGGCCTGGGCGATGGCGACCGTGGCGCTGACGCGGCTGGCCTTGGCGGCCCGCAGCAGCGTCGTGATGCGGATGTTGCGGGTGACCTTGAAGGTCGGCAGGGTCAGGGAGCCGGCCATGGCCCGGGCCGTGGCGAGCTCGATGCCCGTCATCGCCCGCCCGCGCCCCGGGACCTGTAGGGACGCGGCGTCCAGGAGGGGAATGCCCGCGCCCCCGCCGCCGGTCGGCTGCCGCTGCTGCAGGGCGGCCACCACGTCCCGGCCGAGCACCGCGCCGCCAGGCCCCGTGCCCGACACGCCGTCCAGCCCGAGGCCGAGCTGCCCCGCGATGTTCCGGGCGAAGGGAGATGCGCCGCTGGCCGGTCGGTCTGCGGGAGTCGGTCCGCTCGG
>CALAGR010000048.1 GCA_937891735.1 uncultured Pseudomonadota bacterium
CGCGGACCGGCAGCGGCTCGCGGTGGGCGAGCAGCGCCGGGCTGACACACGTCGCGAGGCCGACGAACGTCGCCGGGCCGACGAGTCGCGCGACCAGCGGCAGTCCCGGCCGCCTGGGACTGCGACCGAAGCCCGCCCCGTTGTCCCTCGCGAAGCTCCGCCCGCGCGCGCGTCGAACGAAGCGGGGCGACCGGCGCCCGATCGGCAACGAGAGGAGCCGAGCCGGTTCCCCCTCCACGAGCCTCCTCGGTTGACAGGTACCGAGCTCGCCCGCTGGCGTGCGCGCCTCGACCTGACCCAGCAGGCCGCCGCCGACCGTCTCGGCGTCCGCCAGGGCACGATCTCGAAGGCGGAGAGCCGCGCCGACGCCCTGCTCGGGCCGTCGATAAGCGAGGCGCTCGCCGAGGAACTCGATGCGGAGCGCCGTTCTGCGTAGTCGGGGCCGCCCATTCCGTCCCCAGCCTTTGTCCGGGCGAGACGTCCATCGGCGAGCGCGTCCGCGTGATGCCGAACGCGACCGAGAAGGACGACCACGAGGCACAGCTGCGGCTCACCACGCCGCTCTCTGCTGGAATATTCTTTGGAATATCAGCGATATTCCGGAATGGAGGCCGCCAGGAATATTCCGCGAGGGCCGCAGCTCGAAGCCCAGGGCCGACCCGACCATCCCCCCCCGAGTGCCGGGCCCCCTGGGTGGCGGGTGGCAGGTTGAGGCGCGTTTCCGCGGTACTTCGCCCATCTGGACGATGCCGGGCATGGTGCCCAGGGCGGCTCGGGGGGGTCTGCCGATCTCCCCACGTATCCCGAACACGCGCCACGAAGCGCCCAGCCAGACCGCCGCCCCGCCCCGCTCCACGCGCTCTGGTCGGAGCGTTCGAACAGGCTGCCTCCCAGCGCCGGCTTGCGCGGCGCGGGCAGCCCGAAGTCCCCCGTCTGCTCCTTGCGGTCCCAGGGACGCCACCCCGCGGCCGCGAGCAGCTCGGCCATGCTCGTGGAGTCGCTGACCCCCCGTCGCACGGTCGCCAGCTCCTTCGCGGTCGCGAACCGCGCCTCCGGGTCGCGGGCGCAGGCCCGGCGGAGCACGTCGCCGAGTCCGGGCGCCACCGCTTCGAGCTCCACCGCGTGGGGCTCCATGGACTCCGTCGCCATCCCACCTCGGCCGATCTGCCGAAGGAGTCGGTGGCGACCGAGATAGCGCTCCGTCATCGGTCGGAGTGTACCCGTGCGCCTCTCGCTGCGAGCGGACTCGACAGCGCCTCGCAGCTACGGATAGCCCCAGGTGTATTCCCGTTGCTCGGCCGTGATGGTCTGGGCCGGCATGCTCGCCGCGGCGCCACCCACCACGTCCCAGAAGCGCCCGAAGTTCCCGTCGATGCGTCGCGCCTCCAGCGTGACGGTGCCGCCGTCTGAGCCGCCGTCGATCGTCACGATGGGGCCCGGGCCGGGGAGCCCGCACCGCGTGGTCGTGACCCGGCCGGACTCGGCGACCCAGAGCCGCGAGTAGCCCTTCAGGGTCATGATTCGGTGCTGGGTCGGCATGATGTCCGACACGTCGACCCGCGCGTCCCAGAGCGTGACGACCGCGAGACGGGGGTCGGTCCCGATTTGGTAGACGGCGCCGTCGTCGCAGTTCGGCGTCTGGATCTTCAGCGAGTACCTGCGCCCGTCGAGCATCGCGTCCGCGCGCAGATGCAGCTCCGAGCCCTTGCGCCAGGCGACCGGCAGCGGGTCGGAGCCGGCCGCGAACGCCGGGGGCGGAGACAGGTCCTGGCTCGTCGTGTCGAGCAGGTAGCCGACGGGCTGGCCGTCGCCCGCGGCGCCGGTCGTGCCGCTCTCCCAGATGGCGAAGTCGTAGCCCGGGTCCTGGACGCGTGCGCGGAGTTGGCCGCCGATCCAGAGCATGCCGCGTTCGGGGAGTCCCTCTGGGAGCGCCCAGGAGCCCGTCTGCTCGACCCATGCGCCGCCCGCGACCGTCGGAATCATCACGGAGTTCCCAGCCTGCAGACCCTCCCAGGTTCCCGGCGTCCAGGTCATGCCGAAGTCGTGCGAGGTCTCGAACATCAAGGCGAGCGGATCGCCCTCGAAGTCGCAAACGCGAACCCGCGTGGGGACCGGCTCAAACAGGGTCGTCGTCCCGTCGGGGAGAGGCAGCAGCCATTCGATGCGCGGCGAGTCCGCAGCCGTGCAGCCCGGTGGCTCGGGGGTCGGCTCGGGGGTCGCGTCGGGCCCCGGAGGCAGACCGGAGGTCTGCGGGCAGGCGACTAGGCCGACCGCCAAGAGAGCGACGAGACCCGCTCGGCGATCGGGGCGCGGTCGGAAGGAGCGGGCGTACTGTTCTCGTCTCATCGGAGATCTCCTTCGGGGCGATCCATGGCAGCGGGCTGGTCGATCCACGGGCGGAGGGCGGGCGTCTCATCCAGGATGGATGCGTACTGACTCGCGCTGCCCCATTCGCCGGCTGGATCGAGCGACATGTACCGCTCGTACTTCTGTCGTCGGTCGGCCTCGGTCGCCCACCCCAGGTGCTGGATGCGAAGCGCCGAACGAAGCGTTCGATGGTTGGGACGTCCGCGCACCGCGGTGGGCAATCTGCCGCAGTGGAGGTTCCGTTCCGGCCAGGCCACCGGTTCCGTCGGATCGATCCGCGCCAGCAGGACCCGGGAAGCTCGGTGACCCCGCCAATGCTCGTCCTCGCGAAAGTGCGTCGTGTTCCACATGTCGAACATGCGGAACGCCACGCCGTCGAACCGCCCCTGGTCGATGAGGGTCCTAAACTCCTCGGGCGCCACCGGCTCGATCAGCTCGTCGGCATCGAGGGCGAGGACCCAATCTGGATCGTGCTCCATCGCCATCTGCCACGCCTCCAGTCGGGATCGCCACTCCTCGGCGAAGAGCGACTTCTCCCTGCGCACGATCGCATGCGGCACGCCGAGCTGGGAGAGAACCTCGGCAGCAAGACCCGGAGTGTTGTCGCTCGACGCATCATCGACGACCAACACCCGGTCGACGAGGGCGGCGGCGCGGCGGAGAACGGATCCCAAGGAGCGGCCCGCCTCGTTGCGAACCACCATCAGCAGAAGCAAGCGGCAGTCCCTGGAGCGACGCAGGAACTGAGGGCGGGGCGCGGGGGGCCGCGGCGCCGCGACGGCGCCCGGGGCGGACGACGTGCAGAATCGCAGCGTCGAGGCAGTCCGCCCCGTCGGCTGCGCGGGCTCTCCCGTCGACTCGACGGGTTGGAGCGCCTCCCGCTCCCGGTAGAGATGCCGGATCGGATGATGCGTGTCGGCATACAGCGAATGTCCGAGCGCGCGGGCGCGAAGGCAGAAGTGCCGGTCCTCGCCGGAGAGGGCGACACCCTCGACGGTCGCGTAGTTGCAGCCGGCCAGCAGCGCCGAGCGCGAGATCAACGTGCAGGCGCCGAGGCCGCCGACCTCGTGGTAGCCGGGTCGCTGCAGGTCTCGCAGCAATGCGGGCGCCTGCCACGGGTGGTCCGGCTGCTCCGCGTCGTCACCGCGATCGAACTCGTACTGCCCCCCGGCCCAGACGTTCGGCATCGGCACGCGCGTGTTGCGCCAGCGCGTCCAGAACACCGCAGAGATGATGTCCACCCGCGCCGCGAGAAGGCTCGCGAGGGTCTCCTCATGCAGGACGAGGTCGGAGTCGACGAGGAACAGCAGCTCGGCGTCGCGGTCGATCGCAGCGGCGATGAAGTCGTTCCGCAGCCGCGCGACATGATCGACCAGGGATTGCGTCCACTGGTGGCCGTTCTCGGCGCGGACGTAGTGTGGCAAGCCCGGGGGGCGCTGCACGTTCCAGGTCTCGCAGCAGCTCGCCCCGACACGTGCGGATCGGAGGATGGCGGATGACTCCTGGCTGTCGTTGTCGTCGGCGAACAGCGCGTCCAGCTTGAATCCCTCCGGCACGCGGAGGGCTTCGAGGCCGCGGAGGAACGCCCTGAGGACCTCGGGCGGCTGGCGCACCGGAGATCCGAGCAGGATGCGACGCATGGCGGGCATGGCGCTCAGCCCAGTCCGGCGAGTTCCCGCATGGCGGCCGTCGAGTCCCGCTGTGCGGTCGTCCCAATCGCGGACAGGCGCGCTGACGTCGGGGGGTCGTAGCAGGCGCCGATCGCGTCGGCCAGATGCGTCGTGGCGGCCTCGATCGACGCGCTGCGGAGGGCGGTCAGGGCCAGGCGGGTGTGCGGCAGCCAGGTGTTGTCCCGTCGGCGATACCAGCCGAAGCGTGGATCGGGGCACCTCGTCGCCGTCAGATACGCCTGGACCGCGTGCTGAGGCGAGGAGCCATCGAGGCACGCATCGCCGAGCGCGATCCAGGAGCGCGGGTAGCCTGGGTAGTCCCCGACCATCTCGCGCGCGAGGCGGAGCGCGCTCTCCACGTCCCCCATCGCCAGGAAAGCCGCAGCCGCGATGCAGCCGACGAACATCCTGCGCTCCGGCTGCGCCTGCTTGCCGGGACCCGACACCCAGCCCGCGCCGTAGGACGCGGCGAAGTGGAACACTCCCTCGCTGTACGCCGCCTCCACGATGAACGGGGTCCGGGCCGTCCCGTCCTCGTGCCCTGCGCCGAGGTGCGTGGCGACCATCCGCTCGAACCGCTCGCTCTGCCGAGCCGCGTACTGGGCCGTGTCGGACTTCGGATCGTCGTGCCGCAGCAGGCAATCGGCGAGGAGTGAGCCGCCGGTGCCCCCGACTCGAGCGCGGGGCAGCGGGTGTTCCTCGCCGCCGATCTGGACGCTGTCGCGATGCACCAGCCGGGGCACCGGCGCCACGACCCCACCTTCCCGCTCCGACGTGACGAGGAGCAGCGACAGCCAGGGCGGACGGTCGGGGCGGTCGTGCTCGACAAGGCGGCGGATCGTCTCGTGGCCACGGTCGAGGACCTCGTGGCCGTCGAGCATCAGCGCCCACGGAGCGCCGCATGCGTCGAGCGACATGTTGCGCGCCTGCTCCATGCCGGGCCAGGTGTCGAAGGAGCCGACCCGGGCGCCGGCCGCCTCGGCGACGGCGGTCGTGTCGTCGATGGTCCGAGGATCGACGCACACGACGACCTCGTCGGAGATCGCGCGGACCGAGGCGATGGCGGCTCCGATCGTCGCCGCCTCGTCGCGGGCCAGGATCACGGTCGACAGGCGCATCGCGGCGGCCTCAGTTCAGCGCAGGGTGGACCTTGCGGAGCACCCAACCGTCCGGCTCGTCGTAGCCAAACTCCAGCCCGATCGCGCGCTTCATCACGATCGTGTAGAGGAAGCCGGCGTCGTCGGACATGAGGCGGTCGAGCGCCAAGTCTGTGTGTTGCCAGGACGGTCCCTGGTCGGAACCCAGATCGGCGACCACCCACTCAGATGTGCAGGTCCCAGGGTCGAAACGCGCAAAGCCGCTCCACCACCCTGAGTCTGGCCGCTCCGGGTAGACGCCGGCGCCCGACTCGCCGGACGCCACACTCAGATAGATCTGACCGTTGACGGCGGCGGCGGCAACACGGTCGAACCAGAACCAGTCCGAGTGAAAGTCCGTCGGGCTGGCGGCCAAGATCTCATCGCTAGATAGTGCCCATGGCGAGCATGCGTGGCCGGTAGGCGGCAAGAGCGCGACACCGAACGCCTGTAGGTGAAGCAGATACCACATGGCCCCATCAAGGACGACCGGCGCCGCCGCGACCACGAAGTCATGGCCGACACTCGCGAACCGCGACTGGGTCTCAGGAAGGCAAATGACCGTCGTGCACTCGGGGACGACGCCGCCATCGGGAGCGTACACGCAGTCGTGGACACAGTTGTCGACCAGTAGACTGCCAGACTGACGGTTTACGGCCACCGCGTGGAGGCGGCCATCCAACTCTGCGAGCGCAGGCGTGTGCCCCACCCCGGAATAGTAGGGATCCGATGACGGGGCCGGGAACTGGAGTTCGCCAAAGTCCCGTCCGGGAGGTCGCGCGACGATCACTGGTAGTCCGGCCCAACTCCAGTTGTCTGTCTCGGAGTCTACGCAATGGAGCGCAACCGCGGTCCAGGTGGGTAGCACTGGGACGTGCCAACTGCCAACGGGCGTGCAGAGCAGGTCAGACCGGATCTCCCACACCGACTCCCAGCCATCCGAGGTCGCTTGATAGTAACGAAGACCGTGCTCGATCGCTTCATCGACCGCTGGGCTTCCTGAATTGCCAGAGTCCGACCAGAAACCGCGGTCTGGACCATAGAATGCTCCAGCCATGCCCTCCCTCGCATCCACGAATTTGAGGAAACCAAGCGGCGGAATCTCGTCGCCAGCGGTATCCAATAACGGCAGTTGACGCCACCTGAGCCCGTCCCACGACAGGACGGAATCCCGTCGATCGAATGGGCCAGCCCCCCCAACACGCGGACCGAACGAATGAAGCAGAACACCCTCCACGTCACTGCCAAGCTGCGCCGCCGACCGTCCCCATGAGTGGTCGAAGGCTCGCTCGTGCCCAGGCGGCAGGGCGAGCACTTCCCAGGCCGAGGCCTTGTCCGCGTGCGCGAGCCAGCTCGTGTCGTAGTCTGCCGAGCGGACAGCGGCGCTGCACTGACCGGCGTTGACGGCAGCGTGAGCGACCGCGACAAGGAGCGCCGCGAGCGGACGGGTCGTCACGCCGTCGATCAATTGGGCAGCAGGACGAATCGCCAGGTCCCATTGTCGTTGTAGTACAGGCGGTAGCTCCCTGACACGTTCGCGAGCCGCACATCTCCAGAGCTGCCACCGCTCGGCGCGCCCGAGTCGACCGGGAGCACCGTGTCCCCTTCGAAGTTGGCTTGGCCGTGCTGGTTGATCGCTGCGACCTTCGTGAAGCTGGCGGGCGCGCCCGAGACGGTCCCGAACTCGACGATCGTGCCAGGCGCGCCGAGGCGGTCGAAGGTGACCGCCGCGTCGGCGCGATCGAGGGAGCCGTAGATGACGAGATCGCCGTGGTCATCGACGCGCATGACCTCCGTGGCGGACGCGCAGGTCGTGGAGTGGACGCGCACGGAGAAGAAGTTGTCGTTCGCCGAGTCCTTGTTGATGTCTACGCGGACGTTGTCGCCCGTGACGAGCAGTGCCATGTTTCGCCCTCCTGGCTAGGCTAGGTGTAGGGGTCGCTCTCCCGCCAGCCGCCATTGAGGTATGCGGCGAAGTAGAAGGTGCCGCTGTCGTTGCGGACGTAGCAGAGGCCTTCCTCGACGTTTCCCGGAGCGGACGCGTGGACATTGAAGACGTGTCCGCTGTTCGCACCGCCGTAGACGAGCGTGCCGTTGTCCGCCACCTTCACCCGGCCCGCGCCTCCCAGGTTGAAGGCCGCGACGTCGCCGGAAGCCGCGTCGCGATTGACCTGGAAGCTCGTCCCGCCGCTCTGACGGTAGAAGAGGCTGCCGCCGGACTTGAGGAGCGTGGCGCCCGTGGTGTTGACGGATGTGAGCAGCGTGGTGGGGCCTGCAGAGTCGACGATGTGGAAGGTCCCGCTGCCGGAGGTTCCGTACTCGACCTTGATGTCCCCTGTGGTGTGGACGCATGTGTCGGCCATGAGGCGTTCCCCTTCAACTCAGGTACTTCCACGCACCGTTGAGGTACGTGTAGAAGCGGTTGTTCGTCGTGTCCAGATAGGCGAGCCCTCCTTGCGGGTTGCTCGGCTGGGCGTCCTTCAGGCGCACGCCGCCGCGCGACCCCACGTTCGCCATCAGCCGACCGCCGGACTTCACCCGCAGCACGTTCGTCCCCTGCAGTTGGAACGCAACTGCATCGCTTCCCGCGGTGGAACCGACCTGCGTCGCTCCGCCCGAAGACTCGATGCTCCCCCACACCTCCATGTTGCCGCTCTCGTCGATCGCGAACGCCTCCGCCGGGCCGCTGCCGGCGTCGATGACGCGGAACCGAAAGGCTGAGCCTGAGTTGTCGTCGTCGTCGAAGACGGCGATGACCTGATCGCCGGTGAGCCACAGTCTGTCAGCCATGCCGCCCTCCCGTGAAGCGCGCTCGATGATGAGGGGACGGTACACGAGCCGGGGGGG
>CALAGR010000049.1 GCA_937891735.1 uncultured Pseudomonadota bacterium
TGGATCATCGCCTCGACGGCTCGCGCATCCGCCGGGGTGGTGTCCCATGCTGGCCCCGCTGGTGGATCTGTGTCGCTCACTTGAGGCCTCGTGGCCGATACGGTCGACCGTCGCTGTGTAGAAGCTGAACGCCTGCTCCAGGGCACGCGCAGCTTCTACTACTCGTGGGCCGGACAAAGCGGGCGTGAGTGGCATGGTAGTCCTGTCGCCCCCCCCCGGGGGAGTGGTCTAGCGAAGCGGTGTCCGCTCGATGTGGACGAGCTGGGCCTTGCAGAGGTTCGCGGTGTTGACGTAGCAGAGCCAGAGCTGGCCGTTGGGGAGCTGCACGACCCAGGGGGAGTGCCGGTTTGCGGACGGGATACCGACCTCCTCGACCATCCACGACTGGGCGGCGAAGTCGGTCTTGGTGTCTCCGCCGGGGCGGATGGAGACCACGCCGGCCGCGATCCCGTCGAACACGCCGGGCGCGTAGTCGGTCGGGAACACGACGACCTGCCCGTTGGGCGCGCACCAGATCGCAGGGTCGTACAGCTCGCCGGTCGCGCTGCTCGGGGAGTACATGACCTCTCCGCCGCCGCCATAGCTCCAGCCTCCCCCCAACATGCCAGACGGATCGGATTTGGAAAACACGATCTGATTGGCCCCATCCTCGGCCGCGAGCCAGAGGTAGCCGTCCCGGCCCTGAGCGACGTAGGGGTAGGCGTGCGCGTTGGCGCCCCAGGTCACGTTGCTCAAGCGGTAGCCGACGCCTCCGTTGTCGACCCAGTTGTCCCCGTAGTCGTCGCTGTAGACCCCGGCGATGTAGTGAAAGCCCAGGCTGTTGTCGTCGTACTCGAAGGACACGAGGATGCGCCCGTTGCTCATCACCATGACGTGCGGGTGTTCCACGGAGTCGAGCGCATCGTTGAGCGTCGGATCCATGAGGGTGACGGCGGCGCCCCAGGTCGCACCGTTGTCCGTCGTCAGGCGCAGCTTGACCTTGTTGCCGTGCCCGTAGACCAGGGCGATCCTGTTCTCGAATGGCAGCCGGACCAGGGCTGCCCGGTCCACTCCAGCGGCCTCGACAGCGACGGGTGCGATGGCCACGTCGAAGTGGGACAGGTGCCGGGTCCACGTTTCCAGCGCTCCGCCGCCGGCCAGCGTCCCGGCCACTAGAACCTGCGGGGTGGGGTCCGCGCCGAGTGGGTGGATGGGGCAGGCCGTCACCTTGATCGCCCCGGCGCCCGGGGTGCCCAGGTCCCTGACGTGTCGGGTCAGTTCGTAGTCGAGCACCGTCGCCTTGCTCGTCACGCCAAGCGTGGGCTCGACCGACTCGTAGGAGGCCCCGATGGGGCTGTAGAGCGACTGCTCGCGGCGGTCCACCAGCTCCAGGGCCGCGCCAGTCCGCCGCACGTCGCAGACGGGGAAGCGCGTGAGGTCTCCGGTCTCGCGCAGGGCGGCGACGACGGTGACGGCGACGGACCGGATCGAGTGGCAGTCAGGATCCGCAGGGACGGCCGCCAGGAAGTCCCCGGCGATCCTGCACTGGACCCCGGCCTCGTTGCCGCCGGGAATGTTCTGCACGAGGGTCAGGTGGGTCGCGTCGATCACGGTGTCGACCTCGAAGATCCCAGAGTTGCCGGCGGCTGTGTCGGCGGCGTCGATGCGGATCTTGGAGCCCCGGCCGAAGCCGTCCGTGGTCTTGCCGGCGTACCGGGTGAAGTCCGTATCCGTGCCGGTGACGTTCGGCGTGCCCGCGAACACCTCGATGGTGCCGGGCTCGATCTGCACGTCGGCGGCCTCGACCAGCACGGTGTACCAAGTCGAGTCGTCGGGGATCACGTCGCCCGGGTAGAAGTCCGCTTCGGGTCCGAACCCGAACAGGCGCCCGTTGCCATCCACGGCGACGGTCGGGACCGCCACGGCGACCCCTGCCGCCCGTGGCGCCGGCAGGTAGGACCGCCGCAGAGCGAGTTGGCCTCCTCCCAGGCTGGCGCCGCTCCAAGCGAGGTTAAGGAGACCGTGGGCCTGACGATGAATGACGAGGCCTGTCCGGTACGCGAGGCCCAGCAGTCCGTTGCGCCCGTGCTTCTCGATCTCCGCCTGCATCCACTGGAGTTCGTCGAGGCCCACCTTGAGCTGGTCGAGCGGGCGTAGTCCTGGGGATCTCTGCATGGTCTCTCCGTCAAGTCCGCGCGATGGTGACGCGCAGGACGCTGCTGCCAGGGTAGCTCGACCCCAGGAGGTTGAGGTCTACGTCAGTCCCGGTCGGCACGCCCTTCACGACGGCCAGTTCCCAGGTCAGGTTGTCGGCCGTGCGGATGGTCACGACTGCCCCGATGGTGAACCACTCGGAGCTGGTGACGGGCACCCTGGACGTGCTCGGATCGGGGTTGGTGATCGCGCCGGTCGTCAGGACGGCCAGGGCCAGCTCGTAGCGGAGATCGAGCGTGCCCAGCGGCAAGAGGTAGCGCTCGGCCAGAGCGCCGAAGGTCTCGACCGTGAAGTTGGGAGGGAGCTGGTAGACCTCGGCCACCATGAGCGCGAAGA
The DNA here is from genome assembly GCA_937891735.1 of uncultured Pseudomonadota bacterium. Lineage (GTDB taxonomy): Bacteria > Myxococcota_A > UBA796 > UBA9615 > UBA9615 > JAGSHC01. The sequence goes on from CALAGR010000049.1 coordinate 2,530, forward strand.
ATCCATCCGCTTCGAGGTAGATCGGCGTGACCTCGGGGTAGCTCGCCTCCAAGAACCACTCGGCCGGTTCGGAGTAGTCGAGGAGGATGGGCCGGAAGTCGCAGGACAGGCGGCGCAGCTCCACGATCAGGCCGGTGGCTGTGCCTCTCCCGTGGGAGCCCATGTGCCACGTCCGCTTGGCGGTGTCGGCCTCGTCGTTGCGCTCGCATCCTCCCAGGAATACGAGGCGGTCGAGCGCGTCTTGCGCCCACCAGGGCCGGGTGGACAGGTCGGCCATCCTCCGCTGGGCGTGCGCGTCCCAGGTGTAGGCGTAGACCTCTGGGCCGGCCGCACCGGCTCCGCCAGCGGCGACAAACGCATGGGTCTCGTTCGTGGCGTCCGTGAAGTCCCCGTATCGAGCCCGGTCCACGATCCGGCCGTTGACGATCAGGAGCACGACCTCGTGCCCCAGGACTTGCAACTCGACCCGGTGGGCCTGCATCGGGTCGACGCGCCAGATCCCCAGCGACGACGGGACCAGGGTGAGCGCCCCTACCGTGGCAGCCCTGGCCAGGGTCCAGCCGTGGCCCAGGTCTGGATCGAGCGGGTCGATCTCTACGAGCTGGGCGGTGACGATCCGGCTGCCGTTCCAAATCTGTAGGTGCGGCCCGACCCGTCCCGCAGCGTCCGGCGCGTACTTGATCACTCGCCACGTCGAGGAGACCGTGTATTCGGTGCCATCGTCGTCCGGCGCGAAGGGCACGGCGTTGCTCAGGAACGGAGGGAAGTCCGCCCGGCTGCCAGTGTGAGTCGGGGCTGCCTGGGCGTGGATCCTGACGCGCTCCCGGTCGATGGAGACCCCGGCGGGGTCCAGGGCTGTCCAGGCCGGGGCCAGCGAAGCCGGCAGGGTGTCGCCCAGGTAGCTCCACGTTCCCCCGATGGGCCATCGCCCAACGGTGAGGCCCTGGGCGGTCTCCTGTAGGCCGTGCGCCGGGTGCGCGAGCATCCCCACGGTGGCCCGCAGGAGCGCCGTGCCGATCTCGCCCATCCTGCTCTGGATGGCGATGGGCAGGGAGCGCATGACGCGCGCCAGGGTGATCTGTGCCGGCGGCGGCTCGTCGAGGCTGTCCTCCACGAACTGCCAGTGTGTCTCGCTGGTGTGGAGGTTGCTGATCGAGCCCCAACGGGAGTAGCCCCCGGCGCCGCCGGCCACCTTGCGCGCGAGGAGATAGGGGACCACGGCAACCCGCACACCGTCGATCCACAACTCCCATCGCTCGCTTCCGATCTTCGCCAGCATGAGGTCGAAGTAGGCGGAGCTTGCAAACCTGTGCCCCTTGGCCAGGATCAAGGCGTGCTCTGGGTCGATCAGCATGGCGGCGCCGTTGCCCACGGCGGCCATGATCCTGCGGTTCCCGTCGCTCAACTCGATGCCGCAAACAGGCGCGGAGGTCTTTGGAGCCCACGGGTCGGCTTGGACCACTCGGAGTCGTGCCTGCACCCACGCGGAGCTGTTCGGCCGGTGGTTGGTGATCGTGGTGTCGTCAGGGTGCAGCGGCCTGGAGTAGGCCAGGAGGTCGGCGGGGTTGTTGTCGTCGAGCACGAACGCGCCGTCGACGATGGTGACGGCGGCAGCGCCTTCCTTCTTCCAGGGGAAGTCCGGCAGGGCGTCCGGCAGGATGCCGGCCGTTGGCGAAGTCCAGCCTGTGCGCGCTTCGGTCATGGCCTACCAGCTCTGGGCCAGCGCTGCGTTGAACGTCTTGCCCGTCGTGCTGTCCCGCAGGGTGAGACCGACGAACGCGGGCAGGCTGTCCGCCCCGACCGGAAGATCGGCGGCTGGCAGGAACGTCGAAGAATCCACGCTGGCGATCCCGGTGGTCTGCCGCACGAGCACGAGGAGGTCGGCGGCGTTGACTGTGCCTCCCCATTCCCAGGTGCGGCGGTCAACGTAGTCCGCCAGCCTGGACGCGGCAGCTCTCCAACAACCCTCCAGGCTGGCCCCATTGTCGACGGTGATCTCCGCCTCGACCCAGAGGGACGTGAGGGTGGCGTTGATCGCCTCGACCGTCAGGCCGGTCCGCAGGCGGTCCTCCACGAACGTCTGGATCGCTTCGAGCTGGGACGCGCTGAACGCGCCCCCCCGGTGGGCCACGAACAGCCGCATGGTCCCGACGACCGTGCTGGTGGCGTTCTTGGCCCGGAGCACGTCCTCGTCGGCGGCGTGCGCGAGTGCCTGGAGCGCTGCCTCTGTCTCCTGGGCTACCTTCTCTGGCCAGTTGGCGGCCCGGTAGCGCAGCTCGTAGTCCGGCTCTGTGTCGCCTCCGCCGGTCGCTGGCCCCGGGTTGTAGACGGCGCGGATGCCACGGACCGGAGTGGACAGCCGGTTGATCGTCAGGGCCTCGACGTTGCCGCTGGACCCACGGGTGGTTGCCTCGGCCCAGGCCTTGTCCGCGAGCGCGAGTGACGTGCTCTCACCGTCGAGCACGGCGTTGTGGTCGCTGGTGGTGACGGGCTCCGTGAGCGCGAAGGTCGTGCCGTTGGTGGCGCGCACCAAGTCACCCTCGGCCAGGGAGATCCGAAACAGCACGTCCACGTCGTCCGTCGCTGGGGTGTACGCGCCGATCAGCGTGGCGACCCGGATGGTGTTGGCCGTGGGCTTGAGCGCGATCAGTCGAACGTCGGTGACGGTCCCGGCGCCGTTGCGGACGCGGACCTCATCGCCCACAAGGAACAGGGTGCCGTCGTCCACGTTCAGATCGTCGAAGCCGGGCGCGGCGGCGATGGTGATCGAGGCGACGTTCGCGTAGACGGGCTGGACGACAACGAACGCGCCAGCGGTCGTCGTTGAGCGCTGGTTCGCGCCCCGCTCGCGCGCCACGGCGACCAGCCAGTCCCCCGTGGCGGCAGACAGCAGGATGCGCCGCAGGAGCGCCCCGTAGAGTTGGTGGGTGGACTCGGTGAGGGTGGCGGTCGCGCGGCCCCATGCCCCAACGATGCTGTTCGTGCCGAACCACGTCACCCGGTCGGTGTACGTCACGACCCGGCGGATCCAGTCTTGGAACAGCTCCAGGCGGGTCTTGATCACGGGCGGAGTGGTCATGCAGGGCCTCCAACGGACACGGTGCCCCCGTTGATCGCATGGGCCAGGATGGATGCCTGGATCGCCCCGTCGCCGGCTTCTACCACGTCAACGGCGGACAGCGACACGATGCGAGGGTCGGACAAAAGCAGGCCGCGCAGCTTCGCGGCGACGAACCCGGTGCGGGCTGTGTCGGGCACGGTGTCGAGCGCGCCCAGGATCTCAGCGCCGAAGGTCTCGAACAGCACGTCCACGCCCTGACGGATCACGTCAGGGCCGGACAGCACGGCCAGATCGCCGTCGTCGTCGGTGTCCTCCTCCATGTTGAGGTCGACGCCCCAGGCGGATTGCCCCAGGTGGCTCCCGAACGTGGGCAGGCCTTCGAGCCCCTGGGGGCCGGCCGGCCGGGCGATGGGTACTTGGAACGCGGTGCCCGGCAGCATGGCCTCCTCGGTGGTGAGGTTGTTGAGCGCCATGATGGTCGACCACGGGATCCCGTAGGTCTGCTCGATGTAGCTCTCGGTGTCGGTCTCGGTGGCGACGTGTTCCAGGGAGCCGCTGTAGGACGGCCCCATGCCCGTCAGACCGTCCGACTCGACCCAGGCCCGGTACTCAGCCGGGGACATACCGAAAAAGCTCCCTGCGGTGAGCTGGAGCGCGAGCGCGTCGAGCACGTCCTGGGTGGCGATGGCCAGATCCAGGCGGGCGAGGCCGGAGGATGCCGTGGGCACGGGGTCGGCCCAGTTGGGCTCGCCTCGGTCCACGCTCGGAGTGCCGGCTCCCAGGGTCTCGGTCCCTGTGCTGTACCGGGTGGCCTCGACGGCTCGGTTGACCGCCCCGAAGAAACTGCCGGCGCTGTTGCTGGCCAGGATCGGCAGGCGCTCGGCCGGGGTCGAGTCCCCGCTCAGGAGCCCCATCGCAGCGAAGGACGCCGTGCCGACCTCGTGGATGGCCTCCAGGGACTCGTCGACCCTGGCCAGGAACATGGTGCCCACGTCCAGGCCCCCGCCGATCACGTCGATGGGGTCGTAGCTCGCCAGCGTCCGGTTGACGCCCTGCCACGTCGTCAGGAAGTCCATGAGGCCGGAGATCACGGTCCTGGCAGGCCCCGTGCTGATTGCCGGGCCTACCTCGTCGAGCGCCATGTTGTACCGCACGAGCCCGGTGGCCCCGCCGCCGCGCGCCTCGCGGCTGGAGTTGAACGACCGGATCACGACCTGTAGATCCTCGTTCTCCCAGAAGTCGTACAGGTTGACGAACAGAATGTCCGTCCGGTCGTTGAACGACTTGAGCGCGTCACGGAGGCCTGGGCTGCCAATGCGCGGGTTGTAGTTGCCCTTCTCCCCGCCCACGGCTGCGCGGACCTGGGCGGCGGTCAGCGCATCGCCCAGGCGGACGACCTCGGCCCGGAAGGACCGGAACCTCTCCTCGCCGGACCCTCCCCAGGGGCCGACTCGCCGGTCCTCGACCCCGAACGACCCGTCCATGCTGATCTGCCGCAGCGCACGGCCTCCACGGCTGTCGATGGCGCCCCCGGTCGTCTGCATGATGGTCGACCGGCTGGAGTCGCTGTAGCGGATGCTCGTCGGCGCCACCAGCAGCGGGTGGATCGCCAGGGTGCGCGCGGTCTCGGTCCCGTCAGACTGTCGGGTGAGGAGGCCGACCTCGAACAGGTAGACGTTGAGCTGGTTGTCCCCGATGGGCATGGCCTATGGGTTCCTCTCGTCGCCCTTGGTGAAGATGAACCGATGGCCGAAGGCGGACAGCAGCGCGCACGCTCGGCAAAGCCGGACGGGCCTGAGAGTCTTGCCCGCCAGCAGACGGACCCGCAGCAGGAGCGGAGCGGGTGTAGCGGCGCAGGCCCAGCAGATCACACGACACTCCCGGCCAGGGTGGCAGCTCCGCCAGCGGCGTTCGGTGTGCTGGTGCTGGCGTTGGCGGTGGGGTAGACGCTCGCTCCGGTCAGGACGTTGAACCACGCCGTTGACAGAGCCAGGACGAACTTCTCGGCCTGGGCCTGGGCCGATGCGGGAGGCACGCCAAGCTGTGCGTCGAGCTGCTTTCTCAGCTCGCCAGCGATACCGGCCGGTGGGTCGTAGGTTCCGACTGCGAGCGCCATGCCCTATCCCTTGAAGCGATCCGCACCCTCGACGATCTGAGGCTGCGTGGCACCAGTGGCCCCGGTGACTGTGAAGTAGCCGGCGACCAGCGTACCAGCCGGGTGAGTGTGGTTCGTGGTCTTGTCCCCGACCCGGGCGACCTTGGCCGTGCCTCCGTTGACCGTAACGTCCGTCGAGCCCCCAGCGTCGATCTTGATCCCGTCGTCGGTGATCGTGATCGTGTGGTCGCCGTCGTCGCGCTTGACGGTGATCACGAGGTCCCCGTCGAGCGTGAGGCCGATGTTGCCGCCCAGGTCGTGCCCGGCCTCCAGCTCGATCAGGCCGACCTCCTCCCCGGCGGAGTCGAGCTGCCGCAGTCGGACGGCCAAGCGGTTCTCGTCGGCCCCCTCCGACTCGTGGTTGTAGTGCAAGAACGCATCCGCCCCCATCGACCGAACCCCGCCACGCACGAGCGGCAGCTTGGGATTCTGGTCAAGGAAGTCGATCACGACCCGATCCCCGGCCACGGTCTCGTTCCCAGCGCTGTCGAAGCGAGCCACGCGCGGCAGCTTCTCGAACCCCTCCTCGTCGAACCCGAAGCTGCCGGTCAGGATGCTCACCCGGGACAGGCTCCACGAGTGGCCCCAGCGGTCCACGAGCACGACGGCCCCCGTCGAGTCCTCCGCAAACCAGCCATAGGTCGGAGCCTTCGGCCGGATGCCCCGTCCCGTGGTCGGAGGCAGGCCCAGCCTTGGGCCGCTCGGCGGTAGTTGGTTCCGGCTCACGAGCTGGCGAAGTGGTCGGGGTTGGAGGCTGGGGCGTCGTCGCGGATCCGCTCCTTGATCGCGGCCAGCACAGCGCTGTTGTGGCCCCTCTGGAGGCTCAGAGAGACCCCGAACATGCCCCCGAACGACCAGTCCCAGGAGACCCCGGCGACGTAGAAGTGCAGGCCGTCGCCGGGCTCGATGTGACCGCTCGGGACGATCTTGGGCAACGACCAGGGGAGGTAGACCCGATCCCCTGGTCGGTAGTAGTCGTGCCCGGAGACCCTGATCGACCCGTTCTCATACCAGGGATTTGTGCGGTTCCAGTTGAACAGCCGGCCGCGCTTGTCGCGGACCGCCTCTGTGACCTCTCCCGTGTCCTCAGTCCCAGCCGCGCTCACCTTGCTGGCGAAGTCGCCAGAGACCAGAGATAGCTGGGACTGCAACGTCCGCATCCCGAAGCGCTTGGCGCTGAACGTGTCGACCAGCGGGTAGAACAACCCCTCCGCCATCGACGACGGGTTCCCGATCAGATCGTGCTCGCTGGTGATCAGGTAGTAGGACGCGGCGTCTGCGTCTGTGACCCCAAGCGACTCGGCCAGCAGCTCGTCCTCGGGGATGGTGTGGTAGCGCTCGTCGGTGACGAGCGTGCGGAGGTCGTCCCATCCGATTCCGGTCAACTCCTTGACCTTCACGAACTGGGCCTCCTGTTCGTCGAAGGGTTTGGGCCGGATGATCAACTCGACGAACGGGACGCCGGAGGTCGTGTGGCTCTTGGGCCGGCAGTCCAGCCGGGCCTCGTAGAAGTCCCGATCCAGCACGCTCCACAAGAAACCCCAGAGGGAGCCCTGGTAGAACAGCGGCCGGTCGCTGTAGATCCTGTCGTCGTCCCATGTGGTGATCGACCCGGCCGTGCCAATGGAGTCGGAGGCCTTCCCTGTGCCCCCGGTCGCTGCTGCCAGGGCAGGCAACTCGATGCTCCCTGCGTGGTCGAGAATGAAGTCGACGACCTCCTTGACGCCCTTTCCCTCGAAGGCCGGCGTGCCGTCGCGCCCCTGCGGCCCCCAGATGCCTAGCAGGTCCACGAGGATCGGGTGGTCGGCCCCCAGTCCCTCGGTGATCTTCTTCCGAAACTCGGCATAGGTGTCGACGGTGACGGATGCGTGGATCAAGTCGTCCTGCACGAGGAGCTTGCCCAGGTCTCGGCCTCGGATGGTGAGGCTCTGAGCAACCTGGGGGCCGCTGAGGTCGCGCGACTTGTCCACGCTGTCCACGAGCCCCAACATGATCCCGCCGGGCTCCTCGAAGCCCAGGGAAACGACGTGGTTGGGCTGGATCAGGCGGTACAGGTGGGCGAAGCGCCGCACGTCAGCCAGGGACGACAACGCGGTGCCCTGGCGGGGCATGAGTTGGATCGTCCAGCTTCCGGCCGGTGCGTCCAGCGGCTTGGAGACCTGCATCGAAACCACGTCGTCGGACAGGTCGATGCGCTCGCTGTTGGCCTCGCCAGTCCAGAGGTAGACGTAGGGTCGGGCGCGCTGGTGGGTCGTCGTCACCGTGCGCCGCCGTAGGCGTCGGGCAGATCGCCGGGCAGTCGCTTCGTGCCCATCGCATCCTTGTGGATCGGGTCGCTGCCGCCGCCGCCGTTCACGATCTCCCCAAGCTGCTGCCACATATTCATATCCTTCATGCCGTCAGGCAACGCGGAGGGGTTGGTCTGCCGCTCGATGGCCAGGGCCAACTTCTCGACAGCCGTGGCCAGCCCCAACAGCATCCCGCCGTCGATGAACTTGGACAGCAGGCCCACCAGGGCGTCCCCTGTGCGGAGGAGGGAGTCTTGGATCTGCAACGACTTGGGGCCGTACTCCTTGGTGCGCCCCTCCATCAGCAGCTCGTGGCGGTCCCCCGCGCTCACGCCCTTCTTGCCCAGGCCCAGCAGGCCGGACTTCTCGAAGATCGCCCGCTCCTCGTCGGTCATTTCGACGGCCTTGGCGAACTTGTCCGCGTCCCCGTCCTTCGTCCACGCGCTGTAGGCGTCCCTCCCGCTCTGGGTGCCCAGGGTGTTGACCAGGGCCTCGATCTCATGGGCCTTGAGCTGCCCGCCGGCAGCGGCCTCGACGCCACGGAACATCTGCCCCTTGTTGAGGCCCTGCTTACCCATCAGGCCAAAGAGGTCGGTGAGGTTGTCGGGGTCGAACACGCCCGCCTCCATGCGCTTTCGCATGGCGATGTAGTCGGGGCCATCCTTCCCGCCGAAGCCCATAGCGCGCATCATGTAGGACTTCATGCCCCCGCCGCCGGTCAAGACGCCGTTGAGTCGGGTGGTGAAGTCCGCGCCCCGCTGGCCCTGGCCTCTCGGGTCGCTCGTCCCGAAGATCATGCCGGCGCCCCGCTGGGCGGAGGTCACGGCGCTCGGGTTGTCGTAGCCCAGGGCGCTGAACGACTGCTCGGCCAGCCCGCCGAAGGCCTGCATGTGCTCCGACAGGCGGCCCTTGGACATATCGACCTCTGCCGCTGTGCCCAGCAGAGACAGCATTTCCTTGGTGCCGTACTTGGCCCCTCGGCGGCCCGCTGCTGCGCCCAGGTCCATCGAGACCGAAGGGTCGATGCCTCGCCACTTGGCGAAGCCGGCCAGCGCTTGAAACTGGCCCTTATCTGGCGTGTTCGTGCCCCCGCCAAGGGTCTCCAGCAGTCCGCCGGCCTTCGCGTTGGTGATCCCGATGGTGTTGCCCCAGCTCGCTGCTGCGGCGCCGACTCCACGGAATCTCTGTTCGAGTACTTGGAGGATCTGGCTCAGGGCGACGTAGCGCTGGCCAGCGCCCAACAGCATCGACAGGATGCCTCCGCCAAGGGCAACGCCGGACGCTATGCCCCCCAGCTTGAGGAGTTGCTTGCCCCCCATGCCGGCGAGGCCTCCGGCGCTCGCCATTGACTCCGTTGCCGATGTTCGCCCGCCGCCGCCGCCGCCGCCGCCGCGCCCGCCGGTCGGGCGCTCTCGGCCGAACAGGATCTCCCTGGCGGTTGCAGGCTCGGACCCGCCGCCCCGGCCGCCTCCTCCACCCCCGCCCCCTGGGCTGGAGTCTCCGCCCCCGGTGTCTCCGCCCCCGGCTGGTGGAGCTGCGGCGCGACTGCGGCGCCGGCTGGTCGCGCTCTTGAGCGTCTGCGCCAGCGGAGCGGCCTCGCGCAGGAGTGAGACGTACTCGCGCAGGGACGACAACTCGGCCTGGGTGCGGACTCGGAGTGTGGTCTCAGACACGGGCCTACTCCATCACCTTCGCCCGGCCGATTCGGATCGTGCGAGGTCGTGGACGGCCGACCTTGCCAAGCGCTGTCTCCAGCGCCCGCCGCTGCTCTGGGTCCGCCAGGAAAGCGGACTTGCGGGCGATCATACCCTCGACGGCCCCGGCGGAGGCGGCCAGCTCTGCGGCCTGGACCTCGCCAGGGTCTCCCCGTTCCCGCCGTTGGGTGTCGAGCGCCATCCGTAGCAGGAGGTCGTGAATCACCAGCTCCTCGTCTGCGTCGAGAAAGCGGGGATCGGTCGGTGGCATGGCGTAGGCCTCGCGCCAGACCGTGAACAGGTCCACGGCCTCCCGTTGCACGAGCTGGACCGTGGGGTCGTCCGCGAACGCTGCGAAGCCCCCCGCGCCCGTCAGGATGCGGAGGGCTGTGCTTTTCCCGACGCGGCGGCCTCCTGGGTCAGGGCGTCGTCGTGGGACAGCCAGAGCGCGTCCAGCGCGGCCTCTGACAGCTCCAACTCGGCCACGTCCTGCCAGCCATCCACGGGCGAGCCGTTGACGGTGGCGCTCACGAACAGGACAGCCCAGCGGGCCAGGAAGTCGAGCCTGCGGGCCAGGGCGGTCATTTGGAGGAGGCCGGATCGGAGTCGCAGGTCCGCCCGGTCCCAGGCCTCGTCCAGGGCCTTGTCGACGGCTGCCAACTCCTCGGGTGAAGTGGCCTCGGGCAGGCCGTCAGGGAACGCCAGATCGACGACCTGGGAGCGCAGGCGGGTGCGCGCGAGGTCGATGCCCTGCTGGAGGTCCAGCCACTCGTCGAGGCCTCCGGCGAGGCTGTGCAGGCGCACGTCGATGCGGTGGCGCTCCCTGGCCAGGGGAGACCTGTTGAGGGTGAACTCGACAGCCGTGGCGGGGTCGTCCACGAGCTGCCGGTCGGCGTTGACGTAGCGCTTGGCGCCTGTACGGGTGGCTGCCGTGAAGGCGAAGATCGGACGGGGCATGGACACTCTCCTGCGTGGACTCAGCGTGGTTCGAGGTCTGGGCGCCTCCGGCCTCCTACATGGTGCCGCTCAGGCCCGCCCACTCGATGCCGTTGTATCGGGTCTTGCCGTTGAACGCGAGGTCGACCGTCTTGACGCCCCGGGCGTTGTGGCTGTTGCCCAGGCGGTTGATGCGGCAGCCGGTGATCGCGTTGACCACGGTGCCGGCGTTCGGCCAGTCGGGGCCGATGCGCTCGATCACGGTGTAGGACTTCCCGATGAACGAGGAGCGGGTGGGCAGCTTGTCCCCCCACTCCGGCGTCCAGAACGCCGGGATCGAGCCGCTGATCGAGTGGCGGCCCTGGACGATCTCGTCGGTCCCCTCAGAGCCAGCCTCCTCGATGGGGATCGCCTCGTAGTCCTCGGACCAGTTGATCCCGGTCGTGGCGCCGATGGTCACGTCGGACGGGTTGTTCTCGTTGACCAGCAGAACCTCGATGCTCGCGCCCGCGTGCTTCTGCGGGTAGGCGTCGTCTGCCATGAAGTCGGCGTATCCCATCGGTCAGCTCTCCTCCGCTCAGGCGGCCTCGCCCACGAGGATCTGCGTCGTGAGCGTGATGAAGTCGTTGGTGGTCTTGAGGCGGACGCTCCACGTCGCGTCGTAGCCGGTCCCGGCGTCGTTCAGCGCGATGCGGACGATGGTGAAGCCCCGCCGCTTGATCAGGCCTCGGCCTTCGAGCTGCGAACCCCGGCGGAGCATGACGGTGGCGATCCCGGCCGGGTCCACGGTGTCGGCTCCGACCTGGGAGCCGTCCAGCTCGGCGCGCATCACCTTGTCGATGTAGTCGCCCATATCCCGCTGCATGAGGAGCGGGGTGTCCTCGGTGGTCGGGTTCCAGGCGAGGTCGTTGTCCTGCAAGGTGTTGAGACCCTGCGACACGACGTATCGGATGCTGTTGCCAGACGTGGCCAGCCGGTAGGTGCCGACGCCAGCCCGGTGCAGGGTCGTGAGGTCTCCGCTGCCGGTCTCGTCCCAGCGCTTCTCGACGCTGGTGTAGAGGAGCCCGTCGTTGGTCAGGTTGTGGCCCAGGCCTCCGCCGATCCGCCGGCCGAACACGGCCGCAGCGAGGCTCAGGAACGCGGCCACACGGTCGAGCCCGCCGGCCCAGAGGCTCACGTCCTGGCTGTTCAGCACGCCAGCCCGGTACTCCGGCGCGGTGTCGTTGCCGGCGCCGATCACGGTGTCCCCCCAGGCGGTCCCGCACGTCACGCTGATCGGCACGCCGGCCGCCCGGCGCTCGCCTGCCCAGTCCCTCATGGCCTGCTGGACGGTGCTCGACGGGTCGACCACGAGGAACGCCTGGGGGAGCTTCTGGTAGCGCAGCGCGAAGTCGTCCCAGAGGGTCGAGTCCATGAGGGTGACGAACCCGTCCCAGTCACCAGCCACGGGGGCCGGGCTGGTGCCGACGACGGCGGCGCCCCAGACAGCAACGTCTTTGAGCGCGGTGGCCGTCACCAGGGCGATCAGGACCGCGTTGCTGAACGCGGCGTGCTTGTGGGCGCCCAGGTAGGCGGACTCGTCGTTGAGCCAGTCGATGATCGCCTGACCGTTGGCGAGCGTGCCGGAGGCCTCCACGGCGTTGTCGTCGTACTCGCAGACGAGGCCGTAGAGCGCGGTGGTGAGACCGCCTCCGCCAACGGCGGTGTCGATGTCGAACCAGTAGTCGACCTGCCCAGTGGAGTCGACCTCCTCGCCCACGCCGGTCACGGTCTTGGTCAGCGCGGCGGTGCCGTTGTCGCCCAGCGTGATCGTCTGGCCCACCTTGATCCAGGGGTTGCCCTTGACGTAGACGCGGGTCGCTGCTGCCCCCAGGTTGGCGGCGAGCATGGAGTAGTGCTTGAGCGGAGTGACCTCGATGGCGTTGCCTGCCGTCGCCTTGATCTTGATGTACCCGCCCGGCGCTCCGTACTTCTTGGCGTAGACCGTCGCCTCGTTGGTCGGCCCGATGCTGGTGGCCAGGATGGACGCCCGGGTGAGCTTCCCGATGCAGACGGTGTAGGCCTCGGGGAGGCCGTGCCGCTTGGCCCAGGCCCAGGCCTGCCCCACGTCGCTGTCCCGGCCCCAGTAGCCCTTGGCGGCGGAGCTGGTGCCGTGGAACACGAACGGGCTGGGATCCCCCTCCTCGTCGTACTTGAGGGTCGCCACGTTGAACGGGATACCCTCCTCGGCGCCGCCAGCGATGATCGGGACGTGAAACTCGGGCGTGGCTCCGGGGAGGTCGCTGATCACGTCCTGGGCCGTGTAGGTCCCTGGAACGTAGACGGGCCGGCCTGTGCGCGGATGGATGGCCTGGGGCATCGGGTCTTACTCCTTGTCCTTGGCCTTCTTGGAGGCCGGCGCGGCTGCCTTGGGGCGGGAACCCGTGGCAGAGGGTAGCTCAGTCAGGGCCGCGAGGCCCGCGTCTTGAATCTCGGACCAGAGGCGCCGGTCAGCCTCCGCGATCTGGGCGACCATCGCATCCCAGTCCTTCACGGTCAGGAGGATCGCCTCTCCTCGGTATCGCTCGGCGCGGTCCAGCTCGCGGCGGAGCGTGAGTGCTCGGCGGATGGCGAGCTTGCCCACTGGCCCGGGGAGGCTGGCGAGGTAGGCGGAGGCTGTGAGCTTGCTTCTCGTCACACGCTGAACCTTCCGACTGCTGCCGTGATCTTGGTGGGCACCGGGTCGACCCGGCGAGTCTGCACCATTGTATGCGACAGGCGCACGGACACGACCGGGACGTAGGCGGTCCTCGGGTGGAACCTGGGGTCCGGCTCGAACCCGCCATCGCTCAGGCTCACGTCGAGCACGCCAGCCACGAACAGCCGGCCCTTGTGCCGGAATAGTAGGTGCTTGACTGCGGCGTGGAGCACGGCCGACAACTCCGGCGCCGTCGTCCAACTCCCGACCTGCACGGTGGTTCGCCAGTCGATCCCGACTGCTGTGTGCTCTCGGGCGCGGCCGGACGCGGTGGCGAGGTCGCCCAGGGCCTCGCCGTGGCGGCCCAGGACGTTGCCCATTGTGGCGGATCCGTCGTCCTCGCTGCCGCCCGACGCGATCACGGACACGAACGGTAGGTGAGCGTCCTCGGTGGGGTAGCCGACGCCGACGCCGATCCCCCGGCTGGGCTCCGCGATCATGGTGCGGAACGTCCGGCGCATCTCACGGAGCCAGCTCTCGGTCGTGCCGTTCTGCAACGCCTCATCCTTGCGACCGAACATTTCGTCCAGCCGGAAGTCGTCGCTGGCCAGCTCGTGCAGGCTCTCCATGATCACTTCGCGCACCAGCAGCTCGGGGACCAGCAACAGGCCGGTGCCGTAGGGGCGGATCGGGGCGGTCACAGCCCGGCTCCGGCCATGTACTGCTCGAACTGCGACTCGATGAAGGGGCCGATGTGCTCACCCACGACCGACCCGACCTGGGCAGCGATGTGGTGTCCCGCCTGGGCCGGAATGTTCCACCCTTCCGACTTGGGCGTGATCACGCGAAAGGTCATGTACTGGGTGTGCCCCTTCGGCCCCATTCGGCGCATCCCCTCGAACTTGGAGCCCCCCCAGGAGGGGTTGTCACCCTTCGGACCGGAGGTCTCGATCCAGGCCTCGCGCTTGCCTCCGATGATCTGGCCCGGCCGGTGGTACGCGGCAGGCCTGGACAGCTTCCCGGGGCCGCCCCCACTGTCCCTGGCGTCCTTCGCCCACTTGTAGCGTCCGGCCGCCTTGTGCTGCTGGTAGGCGCCCCCCTCGGGGACGTGGCGCCCGCTCTGGTGGACTCCGCCGGCCGGCGCGCTCCGCTCCTCGCTGATCGCCCCTCCGGTCGGCCCGAACGAGCGCTCCATCTTGACCGCCTCCGCGTAGACCTCGCGGGGCATCATGTTCTTGAGCGCGTGGCGCGTCGATCCGCTGCCGCCTCCCCCATCGGCGTCCTTGCGCTCGGACTCGGGCACGAACGCGAAGTGTCGGAAGGGGATCACGAGGTAGGGCTCCCCTGCCCTGGTGCGCTTGATCGACCCGTCCGCGCTGGCCCAGTTGATCTTGCTCGGCAAGTGGAACGCAGCGTGCCCGTCCTCGACGATGCTGGCGTGCGCTGCGGTGTTCGTGATCTCGACGACGATCTCGTAGCGGTCCTCGCTCTCGCTCTCCTCGACGATCCCGATCCGGGCGCCCCCGGAGATCCCATGAACGTAGGCGCCGCTCCGCCGGATCTGCAACTCCCTGGCCCTGGTCTCCCAGAGGCTTCGGATGGTCTCGGCGCCGCGCAGCGCGGACGCGCGCAACAGGCGGAGGAACTGGGCCTCGTCGACCTGCGGGAACTCGGGCAGGTCGATCTCCGCCCAGATCGACAGATCGGGCGGGTTCATGCCGGCGCCTTCGTTCGCTCGAAGTCGGGCGAGCCCCAGCGGTCCAGGCGGTTGCCGATGGCGCTGTAGGGGTAGGAGTCCCCCGCCTCGTTGCGGTAGGCCGGCTCGGCGGGGAGGAGCATGTAGGCGGCCGGAGCCGTGTAGCGGACCGTGTAGGCCTTGCCTCCGGCCGGTCCGCGCCCGGGGAACCACGGGATCACTCCAGCCCGGGGCGGTCCGAAGTCGTGGCCCTGGGTCGCCTGGACGGCCTCCCCCTCGGCTCCGGCGTCGTCGTCCCAGTACCAGACCGTTTCGACGGTCAGCACGTCGGGATACAGCAGGCGCTCGCGGCGCGGAGGGAGGCGGAGCGGCTGGTTGTCGCTGGTCGTCACGCGCGAGCGCATCCGACTCGGGCGCACGGGCTGGTCATTGCGCCACAGGGTCTCATGGACGACGTGGACCTCCCCCTCGGGCAGGATCATGTCCCCCTCGCCCGGGATGATCCCCAGCGGGAAACTGAACTTGACGGTGCCCGTCACCAGCTCGCCGCCGGCCAGGGCAAGGCGCTGGAGCTGCTGGCCCTGCATGAGCGCGATCACGGACTCCCGGGCGCTCTCCGGGTGCAGCCATCGCAGGCCCTTGCAACTCGGGCAACTCCCACGGGGGCCAAGGGTCTCGGGGCGGATGCAGGGGCAGACCTGGGCTCGGCGCAGCTCGGCGCCCGTGCCGTGGTCCTCGATCAGCTCGGACAACTCCTGCGACTCGATGTGGATCCCGCCCAGGTCGGTGATCCCGTAGTCGGACCGGAGAAAGCGCTCGTCCTGGGGGCGGAGTTGGCGGCGGTGGGGGTCGTGGGCCACGGTGCGAGCCTAGTACATGCGGACGCGCATACCGCGTCCGTAGGCCGCGCGCAACTTCTTCCAGTCGATGCGCTTGGTCGCGTTGTCGAGCGCTGTCTCCAGGGCGCTGTTGATCCCGTAGATCGCGGACGCCTGGAGGGACACGGACTTGCTCACGCCGTCGAACGACAGGCTGGTGCTGGACAGGCCCTTGGACTGGGCGAGGCCTCCGATGGACAGCAGGAGGATCCCAGCCACGCAGTAGCACCAGTGCGCCAGGACGGCGGGGACGTGCCCGGGGGTGTCGTTGTGGTTGGGGCCGATGGTGTAGTCGACGGCCCAGACGGCCGGGATCGGCTCGTTGCTCAGGCGGATCGTGTGCCAGACGCCCCAGGTGCCGCTCTTTGTGACCATGAAGGCCTGCATGTTCGCGGGGACGATGTGGATGCTGCCGGCCTTGCTCCACTCCAGTTGAATGTTCTGGAGGCTGCCAGTCGGATCGCTGTTGGAAAACTCCCAGACGAGCGTGTCCCAGTAGTAGGCGCGGACGCGCTCGACGCTGATCACGGGGCCGTGCGGCAGGTCGATCCTAAAGAACTTCTCCTCCTCCCCTCGGGTGAAGGGCAGGCGCTCCACGGTCCGGTCGTAGTGCTGGCCCTTGACGAGCCCGGGGTCGACCGGGCGGGCCTTGAGCACTTCGATCCCCAGCTCGATCCCAAGGTGCATTTCGGCCTCGGACAGAGCTGCCCGAAGGTGCCAGCGGATCGTGTCGTCTGGGATCCCGTCGAAGAACGACCGGGCGCGGGCGCCGTCTGACGGCTTCTCGCCCACGGGGAGGCCGTAGGCGTAGCGAGCACGCCAGAGCGCAGGGTCGAGCACGTCCTTGACGTTGATCGACCGGCCTAGATCGGGCGTCCTCGTGGCCATCGTTCTGCTCCAGCTCGGTCGGGCGAGTCGGCGTCACCGAACCCGCCCGACCGTACAGGTGGGGGCGCGTGGTTGCGACCCTACCGGCGCTGGCAGTAGAGCTTGGCCTGGAACCCGTCGGCGGCGTCCGTGATGCCCTTGGCGCAGCGCATGAACACGGAGCTGCCGGCGTCCACGTCCTCGCTGCCGTCCTCGGGCGCGCATCGGGCGACGGCGCCCGCGACGACGGCGGTGGCGGCGTCGAGGATGCTGCCGGCGTCCACGAACAGGTCGACCGTGGCGTTGGCGGTCGCTGCGACCTCCACGCCCACGTCAGCCGCCCAGATCGTCATGGGCCAGGGCGCCACGAACGGGAGCGAGTCCTTGCTGGACGAGATCCCGACCTGGGCGTGGAGCTGGAGGTCCCACACGAAGAACGAAGCGGGCGCGTAGTGCATCCGGTCGTGCCCAGCGCTGCCCAGGGCCTTGTCGTACCGGCTCAGGCGGTCGAGCTGGTCGTCGGTGTCGTACTCGGTCGGGCGGACGATGTGCTGCCCGATCTTGTGGGTGTTGGTGACTTCGGCCATTTGAGTCTGTCTCCTGTGTGGGCGGTGGGGGGTCTACCGCCCCTGTTCGAGGGTGCGGAGCATGGCGTGATACTGCGCCCGGGTGAACGTCGGCAGCTCCTCGCGCCGGGTGAGATAGTACCTCGCCTTGTTCTCGGACGGCGGGGCCTCGGCGTCACCCTGGAGCGTGCGGATCGCGTCCAGGGCTGCCGGGAGGAGCGGGCCGTACTCGCGCAGGGCGGCCTCCTCGTCGGCAGTCAGGGCCTCGACGACCTTGCCAGAGGCCAGCGCCTTGCCGTAGGCCTCCGGGTCGCTGATCGAGCCAGGGACGGTCTCCGTGTCCCCGGCAGGGTCGAGGGTCGGCGGAGGCGTCCAGTTGACGCCGGGGGGCTCCCATCCGTCGATCTCCCAGGGCAACACGGTGCCGGCCAGGGCGGCCCAGCGAGCTGGGGGCTCACTCAGGGCCATTTCGGCGGCCGTCAGGCCAGTCCGAACGCTGCGGCCGCCTCCGTCGCCGTAGTCGTTGCCCAGGCCGGTGCCTGCCAGATCCTCGGCGGTCCAGCCTCGGAGGGTGGCCTGCCAGATCGGACCGGGCACGCGCTCGGCCGGGCCGTCTGCGTTGCCCTGGACTGGAGCTGCCGGGGTTGCCCAGGTGGGCTCGCACGGAGCCAGCCAGGACGGCGGCGCGTCGTTGTTGACGAGCGGCGGACAGGGGGTGATCCGCATGGTGCCACCGGACAGCGCCGCGCCGCGCTGGACGGCGCGGAGGTCGGCGGGCTGTGTCGGCAGGGGCGCCATCATCGTCACGGATCCATCCACGAGCCAGACGGACCGGAACACGACCGGGACGCCTTCGAGGAGCATTTCAAGGCGCGGCAGGATGGGCCTGACCACGCGCTGTAGGACTTCGATCATCTGCTGGACTCCGCCGGCCCGGCGGCCCCACGAGGAGGCCGCCGGGCGGGTTGGCTAGTCGGCGCTCAGGCTCAGGTCTGGAGGCCGATGTTGGTGAACACGACATTCTGCCGGGGGTTGCGGACCTCGGGGCAGCACGCGCTGTAGACCAGGGGACGGTCGACCTCGGCCAGGATCGAGGCCAGGGCCATGATCCCCATGCTCGGCCCCAGCTCCGCGACGGCGATGGTGTTGCCGGGCTTGTCGTTGCCGCTCAGGAAGCTGGCGGAGCTGTCCTGCGCCCGCCAGTAGGCGTCGACCATGCCGTTGTGCATCGCGCGCTCGGAGCCGGACAGGACGCGCAGACCGTAGGCCTCGCTGGTGTTCGGCCGTCGCAGGTTGTTGTCGAACGCCGTCACCACGCCGACGTGGTTGCCGGCGACCTCGAACGCGAACCACGCATCCGTGGACAGCAGGCCGCCAGCGGCCTCGCCCCGGTAGACGCGGAACGAGTCGGCCAGCACGTTGCCGGGGGTGATCGTCAGCTCGACTTCCTGGCCAGCCAGGACGGCCAGGGTGCCGGCGCCGGCCGGCGAGCGGGTGCCCAGGCCTTCCTTCTCCTGCACGACCTCGGTCACGACGTAGAAGATCGCGCCCGCGCTCGCGGCGTCCCACTTCGAGGTCGTGGTGTCGGTCGTGGCGTTGTCGGCCTGGGCGGCGGAGACCACGGTGGGCAGCGTCGTCGGGGCGCCGTCCTCCAGGGCCACGTCGTACTGGGGCCGATACCAGATCGGGGAGAGGGTGTTGTCGGTCTCGAAGTAGACCCGGGAGCCCTGGCTCTGGATCCCGCCGATCTGCTGGCCCAGCATGAAGGGCCGGGCGTCGATGGGCAGGTTGAGCCGCTGCGCCGGGTCCATGCTCGCTTCGAGGTCCCCGCGCACGAGGGGGTCCGTGATCAGGGACGTGAAGGCCCCGAACAGGGTGATCCCCTTGCCGATGCGGTCGCGGAGGTTCTGGATCGTGAGCGGCTGATCCAGCATGTCGATGATGTGCGTCCCGTAGGGGGCCGGCGGATCGCCCGGGTTGGTGCCGTCCGTGCCTTCGCGGATGAGCTGCTGGATCCCCTTGAAGCGCGTGCTGTTGACGCCACCGAAGGTCGTGCTGGTGTCGCTCGCGTACAGGTTGCGACACTTCTTGCGGAGCACGTTGCGCCGCAGCGCGATCCGCTCGACGTTCTGCGCTCCGGCCGTGCCCAGCGCCCGCTGGGTCTTTTCGAGCGCCGCCAGCAGGAAGGTCGGCCCGATCTCGCCCATGAGGCGGATGAGGTTGACCACGCGCTGCGCGGCAAAGTTGCTCTCAGCCGGGAGCGAGCGCTCACCGAAGAACCCGGAGCCCTTGCCGGGGCCGTAGGACAGCACGCGGCTGTACTCGTGCTGGATCGAGGTCGCCTTGACGCTCGGCAGCATCTTGAGGAGGGTCAGTTCGCCCTGGTCGCTCTCACGCCAGAGTACCGAGTGGGCCTCCAGTTCGAGGTCCTCGGGCACGATCTCGGTGATGTTGCCGGAGTGGACGGCCTTTTCGAGGCGCTGAAGCAGCTCGTTGCTGGTGATGTTTCCGTACATGGTCTCTGTCTCCTGTTCGAGTCTCTGAGGCTGGTGGGAGCCGGTGGTGGGGTCGGTCCGTGCCTCAGAGGGCGCGGAGTGCCTGCATCTTGGTCGCGCCGTCGCGCTCCTCGGGGATGGCGATCCCGCGCTTGAGCCAGCGGAGGTCGTCGTCGTCGATGATCTTGGTGTCCAGGCCCTTGAGCATCTGGGCCTTGCTCACGTCGCTCTTGGGCTCGGTGCCCGCGATGCCGAAACGGCGCTTGCCGGCCCGGCCGGCGGCGGCGGCGGTCACGTCCACGACCGGGGCGGCCTCACGGCTGTCCAGGCGGCTCGTCAGCTCCATGACGCCCTTGGCCATCGGGGCCAGCGCGTGCTCGGCCACGCCAGCGAACAGCTCCTCCATGCGGCTGCCCAGGTCGACCACGGCCTTGCGGAGCATGGTGATCTCGGCCTGCTGCGCCAGCAGCACGTCGGTCGCGTCGATGAACTCGGGGTCGTCGCCTCCCTTGCCCATCGGCTCGAAGCCAGCGCCGTCGCCGGGCTCCTCCTCGGGCTCCTCCTCCTCCTCCTCGGGCTCCTCCTCCTCGGGCTCCTCCTCCTCCTCGGGGGCCGGCTTCTTGCCCTTGAGGAGCGCGCCCAGCTCCGCGAAGCCGTCGCGGATGCCCTTGAGGAGCGAGCTGTCTCCGGCGGCGCCTTCGGTGGCGATCTCGCGCGCCAGCTCGTCGATGTTCACGAGGTCAGTCTTGTTCGGCATGGTCTCACTCGCTCCGGTGGTTCATGGTCGGCTGGTCCTCGCGTTCCCTGCGGGCCAGAAAGCCCTTGAGGTAGCGCTCGGCGTCGGTCCGACTCAGGTGATACTTCTGCTGTAGGAGCGACAGCAGGCGCTCCTTGGCGGACTGGGATCCTTCGGGGGGGCTCACGCCTTCCACGTCCTCGGGGACGATGGGCGCGATTGCCGGGGTCGTGGTGGCCTTCCGTGCCAGGACGACCATGCAGCCGCCAGGGGGGCAGGAACACGACCGACACGGGGAGTCGTCGGAGATCCGCCCGGCCCCGCCCTTGCGGAGCGCCAGGGTCAGGAGGTCGGCCTCGGAGCCCTTGGCCATCGCCTCCAGGGTGGCCGCCGGGTTCATGGGCGTTTCGCAGACGGCGGCCTCTCGGATCCGCGCCCAGAGGATGCGCTTGGCGCATGGCGAGATCGCCATTTCGCCGTGGGCGCTCAGACCCAGGGTGCGGGGGATGCCTGCGCCCTTGAGCATCATGGCGACCTGCCAGAAGTGGTCAGCGCGCTCCAGGCCCTTCGGCGTCGGCTTGAAGTCTCCCCAGGTCGACGGGTCGGCGGTGAACAGCTCGCCCCGCGTCCAGAATCCCACGCGGCCACCGTAGGCCTTGGACAACTCCGTGGTTCCGTCGTGGAACTCGACGGACTCGGCCCGGCCGACGATCACGTCCTCGTCGTGGGTGTCGTTCCAGGCGCCCTTGGTGAGGTAGTGGGTCCAGTCGATGTGGCCCAGCTCGCGGGCGGCCTCCATGACCTGCCCCTCGCGGTCCACGGTGGGGATGATCCCGCCGTCCTTGCCCAGGTGCCCGAACGTGGTCAGCCAGCCAGCCATCGGCCGTCGCGCAGATCCAACGGCCTTCTGCATGGCCGGCTCGATGGCCCCGGTCATGCGGAAACGGTGGATGGCGATGGTCGGGTTCTCGGACACTCAGCGACTCCCAAGCGGAACGGCCCGCAGGCGGAGGGACAAGTCCACTCCGCTGCGGGCCGTTGTCCCCGGGGGGACGACCGTTGCAGGGTCCAAGCGTGTACCAGCGACCCGGCCGGTGTCAACCGGGAATGGCGTTGCTTCGGATGGCGATGCGTCGGCGGACTGGTGGTGCCTGGACTCGTAGCCAGGGGATCGGCACGGTGTCCCCGCATCCCTTGGATCCTCGGCGCCCGCACTTCGCAACCATGCGGCCGTCGACCAGCTTGACGGCGGCGGAGTCGAGGATCCACTCCCCGTCCTTGTGTCTCCAGAGCTGGCGCCCGCACGATGGGCAGCGGACGGACAGTGCCGCCGGATCGACCTCAGAGGGATTCGGGTCTGGCTTTTGCTGCACGCTGCGCTTCGTGGTTGTCGACGATCTCGTGGCAGCGCTGCCGCTCGCGCAGCAGGGTCCTCAGACGGCGGTGCGCGAGGATGGCGCCCGGCTGCCCAGCCTGGGAGTCTACCTGCTCGCTCCATCCGTCGATGGCCCCGTTCGTGGTCGACCCCTGCTCCTTGGCGCGGCCCACCAGCTTGTCCCGGTGGTCGTCGAGCTGCCGGCTGTAGGCCTCCAGGCGCGCGAGGTGGTCCTCCAGGCGCTTCTTCGTCGCTGTGCTCATGCCGACCTCGCTGGTGTGGTGTCGTCCATCGCGCCGGAGGCCTTGTGCTTGTCGGCCAGGGCACGCTCGTAGCTGGAGGCAACCCCATGCTCGTCGTCGAGGAGCGGGGTCGACGACTGGAACGCCTCGGACAGGCTCTCCTTCCGTCGCAGTCGCCGGAGCGCGGCCTGCTCGAACGGGTGATCCGTGTGCCAGTTGTGGATCTCCACGTCGTTGCTCTGCCCGGATCGGAAGATCCGCCCGGCTCGCTGGTCGTGGCTCGCGTGTGTGCTCGGGGTGTCGTAGTTGTGCTGGACCGAGTAGGGCTGGAGGTTGAGGCCTGCGGACCCGGCCTTGCTCATCAGCACGGTGTCGAACTCCGGCTCGCCACGCTCCGGCGCGGCGCGGCGCATGAAGTCCGCTGCATCCTCGGACCCGGTGAGCACGCCGACCTTGAGCCCCTGGGACTCAAGGTGCTCGCGGAGATAGTGCAGCTCCTTCACCGAGTCGCTGAACACGATGGACCTCTTGCCCTTGCCCTTGTCGTGCTTGAGCACGTCGGTCACAGCCTTGACCTTGACGTTTGAGGCTGCCGGGCCGCCCCGGTTGATCGCCCGGCGGAAAGCGTGATCACGGTTGAAGTGGATCGCGCTGCTGGCCATCATCGTCTGGGCGATCCCGTCGTGCTCGCTCTCCGGCGCGTCCGCGAAGCGGCCAGGGGACAGCACCTTGGCGTCCGCCGTCGTGCCGTTGCCCTTGCGGATCCGGTCGTAGGCCTCCGCAACGGAGTGAACGTGCTCCGCGTGCTTCCCTTCGAGCTGGAGTGGCGCCCCTCCGTACTTCTCCCCGCTCTTGGGGTCGATCTTCGGGTTGTTGGTGTCGGTCCGCTCTACGTCCGGCTTCGTGCCGGCCATGTAGGTCAGGTGGCCCATTTCGGCGCGCATCGACGCCATGCTGGACGGTAGGTGCCCACCCATCTGCTGCATGACCTCATGGGCGTCCCCGTGCCCGTGCGGGTCGAGCATGGCGAACAGGGAGGCGGCCTCGCGCTCGTCGTTCTTGTGCGGGGTCGCCGTGCCCACCAGCAGGCCGGTAGCGTTCGTCGGGTGCGCTGCGGCCATCAGGACCATGTGCATGAGGCTCTGGTTGGTGTCGCTGCGCGTCGTCGCGTTCTGCACTTCGTCGACGTAGGTGTAGGACCGGGGGACACCGTGCGCGTCCAGGGCCTCGCGGAGCTTGTCGGCGCGCTCGTGCTGGTTGAGCCCACGGAACTCCTCGACGGTGGCCTCCACGTCCCCCCCGTGGTGGTGGTCGGCCATCATCTTGAGCGCGGTGTCTCGGAACCCCTCGTGAGTCATGGTCCGAATGTGGGTGTCGTGATCAGCGAGCATCGCCACGCGCTCACCGTGATCCTTGCCCCGGTCGCTCTGGTGCCCGTAGGCCCCTGGCTTCGTGAAGCGCGCGACCTCGGCCCCGAACTGGTCGCGCACCTTGGCCGGGGTCAGGAACAGGCCATGAGTGGCCTTCCCTGCGTCGTGCAGCGCCGTGAACCCGGAGAGTGAGACCAGGGTCTTGCCGGATCCGGTCTGGAGGTAGGCGGCCTGCCGGCCGGTGGCCAGCAGTTGCTTCACGACCCGCTGGTGGTGGATGAACTCGCCGTCCTGCCGCAGGCCGGTGATCTTGGCGAGGTTGATCGGGTCGGCCTTCGGGTCGAAGTTGCGCGCCATGTGGGGGACGATGGAGTCGAGCTGCGCCTCCGCCATGTGGCCCAGGGAGACCCGCTCTCCTGGCGAGGTCTCGGGCGTCGTCGCCTGCACGACCTCGGGCGCCTTCGGTGCCTTCGGTGCAGCCGTCGCAGTCGTTGTCTGGGCTGCGGCCTCCGGCGCTGCCGCTGGGGCGGCCTTGGCCTCCGGCTCGGGGCCGTGCTCGGCGTCGATGGCCTTGCGCTTCGCGTTCCACTCGCTCCACTCCTGCGTCGGGGCGGGTGCGCCGAACAGGCTGGACTGGTTGGGGTCGTGCTTCTCGGGCTCATCGCCCAGCTCGGCCAGGGCCTTCGAGCGCGGGGTGTCGGCCTGGGCGGCAACGGGCGCCGGAGCGGGCGCCGGAGCGGCCGGTGCTGGGGTCGCTCCGAACATGCCGGCCTGGGCCTGCTCCTGGGCCTTCTCGGCCACGAGCTGCCGGGACAACTCCTCCTTGTAGGACCCGGATCCGTACTTGCCGGAGGTCTGCCTGTTCTTGTCGGCCAGGGCGGCCTGGAGCTTCTGCATCCTGGCCCGTGCCTGCTTGGCGCGCTCGGGGTCGCCCAGGGCCAGGGCGTGCTTCTCGGCCCCGGAGACCAGGGCGGACCCGGCGATCAGCGGCTCGCCGTGGAGCCGAGACCAGTGCCCGTGCAGGGATCGCATGTAGTCGCCCCGGAGGTCGTCCCGGGCTGCGGCCAGGGCTGCGTCCCGGTCCCCGTGGGTCTGGACGTAGTTGGCCCAGGCGCTCTTGGTCCCGGCCTCCTCTCCGTGGTCCTCCGTGAGCGCGGCGCGCTGCTTGTTCCACGCCGTCCAGGCGGCGTTGATCGGCGCCGGCCCGCCGAACATCGTGATCGTCTTGGTGTCTTGCTTCTCGGGCTCTGGACCCAGCGCGTCGATCTTCTTCTGGAGCTTCGATGCGCCGGCCGTTGTGACCTCCGCCTTGGCGAGCTTCTTCTCCATGTGCGCCCGGATCGCGGCGCGGTCCTGGGGCGTGAGGTCGCCCGGGGCCTTGAACGCGGCCCCGGCTGCGGGGTGCTCGGCCAGGGCGCGGAACACGGCCTCGTGCGTCTTGGGGTCGTCCGTCCGAAGATCCTGAGCGTGGAACGTCGCGGTGCCTTCGCCGTACTTCTTGGCTGCCCAGTCGGAGACCATCGCCCGGTGCTGGTCGGCGGAGGCCTCGACACGCTGGGAGCGGCCGGAGGAGTCCGTAAGGGGGAAGATCGAGCGGATGGCCTCGTGGTAGTGCTCGCGGTGGTCTGGGTGGATCCCCGCCATCGCTGCGGGCGTCACGAGGTCGGAGGCGACCTCTGCCGCCGGCTCTCCGTCTGCCAGCCTGGACGCGACGTGCTCACGGAGCGCGCTCTCCACGGTGCGCCCTTCGAGGTCGCCGTGCTGGCTCTGGTGTCGGGCCAGGGCGTCCCGTGATCCCTCGTGCAGCTCCTTGGCTCGGCCGATGGCGCCCTTGGAGTTGGCGGCGGCCTGGGTGATCCCCTCGACCCGTCGAAGGACCGTCTGCGCCTCGTCGCTCTGGCCGGCCTTGTTGTAGGCCTCGGCCTCGCGCTGCATCTTCGGGATCGAGGCCTCGGCCTTGATCGCCCGCTCGTGCTTGCTCACGGCGCGCTCGTTGCCCCCGTGCTCGTAGCGCAGGGAGTCCCGCTCCATCGCCTTGTCGTCGAGCCCGGCGAAGTCCGCCGGCTCACGGAACAGGGTGCGCGACGGGAGGGGGTCGGTGAAGCTGCTGGCGGTGCGCGACACGATCCCGGGGGCCAGCCAACCCTTCTCGTCCTTCTCGCCTCGCTTGATCGCCAGGGCCTCCGTCCGCTGCTGGACGGTCTCGGGGCTCTCCCGCTTGATCAGCTTGTCGAAGCTGGCCTTGGGGATCGAGGCCACCTTGCTCTTGTAGTCGACGCTGTAGTCCCCCTCTCGGAGCCCGCTGGCGTGGAGCCATGCCAGCGTCCCGTCGAGGTCGGTGTCCTTGTCGCCCAGCTCGATGCTCTCGGGGGCCTTCTGCTTCATGGCCCATGCCACGCTGGCGAGGCCTTCCATCCGGCCCAGCGCTGTACCCACGGCCCGCTGGGCGTCCTGCACGTCAAGGTGGTGGGCGTCCAGATCGTTGAGCGCGTGCTCGATGGATCCGACCTCCCCGACCTTGTGCTCCAAGCCGGGGACGATCTTCTCGGCGCGGTCGAGCGCGTCCTGGGTCAACTTCTCCTGGGTGGCGACGTGGTGAGACTCCACGGCGGCCATGACGGCCTTCGGGTCGTGCCCGTCCGACTCCAGCGCGTGCCGGAGGAGGATCGTGGCGTTGCGGGCTCCTACCGCGTCCACGGTCGAACGGTCGATGTACCGCTGCTTGGCGATCCCCAACGCGGTGTCTGCCAGGGCGTCGTACTGACCGGCGGCGTGGGCGGTGACGTAGTGGGGATCCCGCTGGTCGCCCAGGCTGCGGATCCGCTTCGCCAGCCGCGTGCGTACCTCGTCCCCGACGCTGGCCAGGACGGCGGCGTCGTCGACCTCGCCCGTGGTGATCGTCAGGGCGTCCCTGGCCTTCGTGTAGTCCCCGGCCTCGATGGCGTCCTCGGCGGCCTTGAACGCCTTGATCGCGGCCTTGGCGGACACGTCGTTCTTGAGGAGGTCGATCAGCTCCTCGACCTCGGCCGTCTGGAGCGGGGTCTTTTCGGTCTCGCGCAGGCCCAGCTTCTTGGCGGCCTCGCTGTAGCCCTTCTGGTCGTTGACCAGGGCGTCGATGTACGCGAGCGCCTGATCCGGGTTTTCGAGGGTGTTGTAGTGCGCGGCCCTGGCGCGCTCGCGCTCGGCACGCCGGAACTTGATCGCGGCCTCGGCCGTGGCGACGGCCTTGGCCACGTCGGGGTCGTCGAGGTCTTTCTTGCCGGCGGCCTTCTCCAGCGCCTTCCGGGCGCCGGGGGCCATCTCCTCCAAGGGCAACGTGCCCTGGGCGAACTTGGCGAGCTGGATCCCGTCGTCCGTGGCCTGGAGCGCTCGGCGGTCGATCTCCTCGACAGCAGAGCCCGTCCGACCGAACGCCTCGGCGTCGTCCCGCCCGCCGGCCGCCGCGAGCTTCGCGTGCAGCTTGTCCTCGTTGATCGCGCCCAGCTTCTCCTCGACGATGGCGGCGGCCTTCTCTCCGACCTTCGTCTTGCCAGAGGTCGCCCGCTGCCGGGCCATGACGCGGGCGGCCTTGCGCTCCTTGTCGTCCTGGGCCTCCTCGGCCAGTGCCTCCTCGGCCATCTTCCGGGCGGTCGCGGCGATCTCCGGCTTCTCCTCGATGGCCTGCTCGATGATCCGCCGGGACTCGGCCTCCGCGATGGTGTGGTCCACCAGGGCGTTCTTCGCGTCCTTGAGCCGGGCGTCGGCCTCGCGGAGCTGCTGCTTGTGGAGCGCCGTCCGCAGGCGGTTGGCCACTCCCTTGCCCTTGGCTGCCTCGACGGTCTTGAACTCGTCCTCACGGTCGACCGAGACCCCTCCCAGGGCGGAGCGGACGGCCTCGATGCGGCGGCGCTCCGCCACGAGCTTCGCTGTCTCAAGATCGGACTTCGAGACCTTGGCCTCCTCCTTCTGCTCCTCGTCCCTCCCGGCCTCGACCTCTGCGGCCTTGGCCTTCTTGCCCTGCTCCTTGGCCTTCCGGCGCTCCTTGGACTCCTTCTCCTGGGCCTTGGCCTCGTCGCTGCCGGGGTCCTTCACGTCCGTCAGGCGTAGGTGGTTGAGCTTGCCCCCGGCCCCACCGACGATGCTGTGCGTCCCGTCCTTGTTCTCGCTGATCTTGACCGGGACTCCCTTCTCGTCCTTCCCGTTGGGGTGGACGGTGATCCAGCGCTCCCCCGCGCCCAAGGGCGGGTGCTTCGGCTTGGCGCCGACCTTGCCCTGGAGGTCGGCGGCGGCCTTGCGGAGCGGCTGGTGGCCGGCGGCGGCGGCGTGCGGTTTCCACTGACCATGCCGGACCCGGTGGTAGGCCTGCCCGTCGTGGGCGGTGATCCCAGCAGGACCCTCCGCGACGACCAGCCCGACCTTGTGCCCGGCCTCGCCCTTCCAACTCGCCTTGCGGCCGTCAGCGGGCCAGCCGTGGGGGTCGTAGCGGTGCCCGTGCGGCACGCGGAGGGTGTACTCCTCCCCGCTCTCCCCGCATCGCACCTTCCAGTGCGCGTGCTCCTTGCAGCCGGTCTTGCAGGTACAGGCGCACCAGTGCCCCGCAGGCTTGGCCCCGGAGGCTTTCTTGGGGCCGTCGCCGGGCTTCGCCTTGCAGG
>CALAGR010000050.1 GCA_937891735.1 uncultured Pseudomonadota bacterium
CGGCGGAGGCGGTGGTGGCGGAGGCGGTGGCGGCGGCGGTGGTGGCGGCGGCGGCGGCGGTCACGGTCGGGAGAAGGCCACCTGGGCGGAGTTCAAGGACGCCCTCAGGCGCCTGTCCCGCGGGGACGTCGGCGCCCTCACGGACTCCATCGAGCGCAACATCTGGCGCGCCGAGGAGCACCTCGCGGATCAGGACCTCGACGAGAAGTCCCTCGCCATCGTGGGGGACGCGGCCATCGTCGCGGGGGTCTCGCTGGCCATGCTCGCCATCAAGGCGGCCAAGGTGCTGCCGTCGATCCCGTTCGCCCCGGGCCACAAGGGCGTGCTCTTCATCCCGCTGTTCATCATCGCCTCGATGCTGACGAAGGGGCGATGGGGCGGCACCCTGACTGGCCTGACGATGGGCACCGTCGCGTTCCTGATGGGGGACGGCAAGTACGGCGTGTTCGAGATCCTCAAGCACGTCAGCCCCGGCCTGATCTGCGACCTGTTCCTGCCCATGTTCGTCGCCGGCAAGACCCTGCCGGGGCCGGTGTTCTGGACGCTGTTCGGCGGCTTCGTCGCGGTCGGACGCTTCGCCGCGATCCTGGGGATCGTGCTCGTGGTGCAGGCGCCCGGCGTGGCGCTGGCTATTCTCGCGCCCGGTCTCGCCGTGCACCTGACCTTCGGCCTGCTCTCGGGCTACGTGACGTGGCATCTGCTGCGCGGGTCCGCGACCATCCGCGCCCGCTACAACGAACTCGACAGCCTCGAGGACCCATGACCGACTTCCTGACCGGCGATGGCCGGACCCACATCCGCAGCAGCCTGATGCGCGAGTCGCTCCAGGACCGCGCCGTGCTGGGCAGCACCCACAGCGACGCCGAGCTCCAGATCATGCCGAACGTCGTGCTGATCTCCATCGGTGGCCAGTCCATCTTCGACCGGGGCCGCGCCGCGATCTTCCCCGTGGTGCAGGAGCTCGTGCAGGCCCGCAAGGCCGGCGTACCCATGGTCATCGGCGTCGGCGGCGGCACGCGGGTGCGCCACACCATGTCCATCGCCGCGGATCTGCGCCTGCCCGCCGGAGGCATCGCCCAGCTCATCGGCGCCATGGAGGAGTGCAACGCGGTCTTCCTCAACGCGCTCATGGCCGATCACGGCTCGATCCCGATGCAGCGCGACCACTTCTGGGACCTGCCGCTGTACCTGAACGTGGGCCTGCTCCCCATCGTCATCTCGGTGCCGCCCTACCACTTCTGGGAGCCGCCGCCGGACGAGGGCGTGTTGCCGGAGCACGGGTCCGACTTCGGCCTCTTCGTGCACGCCGAGGTGCTCGGCATGGAGCGCATCATCTTCGTCAAGGACGAGGACGGCCTGTACGACAAGGACCCGAAGAAGCACGCCGACGCGAAGCTCATCGAGCGCATCACCCTGCCCGAGCTGATGGCGGATCTGCCCTCGGAGCTCATCCTCGACCGCAAGCTGTTCGAGACCTGGCAGGCCGCCCGGCACGTCAAGAAGATCCTCATCATCAACGGGCTCAAGCCCGGCAACATCGTGCGCGCGCTCGCCGGCGAAGACGTCGGCACCGTCATCACCAAGGAGGCCTGAGGTGAGCGAACGACGCACCATCGCCAGCGCCCTGGCCGACTCCCCCCTGACGGGAGGGGAGGGGTTCGACTACCAGCCCCTCGCCATCGACCCGGACGTGAAGGTCCTCAAGATCGGCGGGCAGTCCATGCTCGACCGCGGGCGTGTGGCCATCTATCCCATGCTCGAGGAACTCGTTGCCGCCAAGGACCGCCACAAGCTGATGCTGATGGCCGGCGGCGGCACCCGGGCGCGGCACATCTACGCCCTCGCCTCGGAGCTGGAGATGCCCACGGGGGTGCTCGCCAAGTGCGGCGGCTACGTGGCCATGCAGAACGCGCGCATGCTCCAGATGCTGCTCGCGAAGCACGGCGGCATCTACATGCTCCCGGACGACTTCGAGAAGCTGCCGCTGTACTTCCGGCTCGGCTGCATCCCGATCATGTCCGGCATGCCGCCCTTCTCCTACTGGGAGAAGCCGTCGGCCCTGGGGCGCATCCCGCGGCACCGCACGGACGCGGGCGTATGGCTCACGGCCGAGGTGCTGGGCGCGTCCCGGGTCCTGTTCGTCAAGGACGAAGACGGGCTCTTCACGGACGACCCGAAGAAGAACCCCAACGCCGTGCACATCCCCCGGATCTCCGCGCAGGAGCTCATCGAGCAGGACCTGCCGGACGTGGTCGTGGAGCGGGTGGTGCTCGAATACGTCACCCGCGCCAAGCACTGCACCGAGCTGCAGATCATCAACGGACTCGTGCCTGGCATGCTGACGCGGGCCCTCGATGGTGAGCCCGTCGGGTCCATCATCTACAAGGGCTGAGCGCGCGCATGCATCGACTGCTCGTTCTGGCGATGCTCCTGCTGCTCGGCTGTGGTCGGGGACCGACGGCCCCGGTGGTGGGCGCCGCGGCGAGCCTGCGCACGGTGATGCCGGCGCTGGTGGCGGCCTTCGGCCAGGACGTGGTGGTCACCTACGGCGCCTCGGGCACGCTCCGCCAGCAGGTGGAGGCCGGCGCGCCGATCGACGCCGTGATCTTCGCGGCGGAGGAGCCGGTGGCGGCGCTGATGCAGGCGGGCCTCGCGGATCCGAGCACGCGCCGTCGCGTCGCCACCAACGATCTGGTGCTCATCGTCCCCGCGGACTCCAAGCGCGTGATCACGTGGCAGACCCTGGTCTCGCTGCCCGTGACCGAGAAGCTGGCCATCGGGGAGCCGGGGGCCGTGCCCGCCGGGAGCTACGCCCGGGCGGCGCTGCAGGCCCTGGGAACCTGGGACGCGCTGCAAGACCGCATCGTGTTCGCCGGCGACGTGGGCGCCGTCCTCACCTACGCCCGCCGCGGAGAGGCCGCGGTGGCGGCGGTGTACGCGACCGACGTGATCGGGATCGCGGATGTACGGGTGGTGGATGCGGCGGACTGGGAGGGCGCGCCCCGCCCGGAGATCGTGGGCGTCGCCATCACCGACTCGGCGCGAGCCCGGGCGTTCCTGGAGTTCGTCGCGTCCCCCGAGGGTGCGCGGATCCTGCAGGGCGCCGGGTTCGGACCCGCGTAGCTGGCCCCGCATGGACTCCGCCACCACCTTCCCGATCGTGCTGTCGCTCAAGATCGCCATCGTCTCGATGGTGATCGTGGCTCCGCCGGGCCTGCTGCTGGCGTGGGTCCAGGCGCGCCATCGGTACCGGTTGCGCACGGCGGTGGACGCGCTGATCCTGCTGCCCCTTGTGCTGCCCCCGTCGGTGGTGGGCTTCTTCCTGGTGGTGGTGCTGGGGCGCAAGGGCTCGTTGGGCAGCCTCCTGGAGTCCCTGTTCTCGCTGCGCCTGGTCTTCACGCCCACGGCGGCGGTCATCGCGTCGTCGATCGTGGCGCTGCCGCTGCTCGTCAAGACCGTGCAGCCGGCCATCGAGGCGGTGCCCATCGAGCTGGAGCACGTCGGCCGCGCCCTCGGTCTGTCGCCCGTCCAGCTCTTCCTGCGGGTGACGATGCCCGCGGCGTGGCGGGGGATCCTGGCGGGGCTCGTGCTGGGCTTCGCCCGGGCGCTGGGGGAGTTCGGAGCGACCCTGATGTTCGCCGGGAACATCCCGGGCCGGACGAACACCATGCCGCTGGAGATCTTCGCCGCCTACCAGAGCGGCGACGACGCGCGGGCCCTGCTGTACGTGGCGGTGTTGACGGTCATCTCGGTCGGGGTCGTGGTGGCGGCCTCGCGGCTCAGCCCCCGGCCCGAGGCGCGCTGACATGGCCCTGCTCGACGCCGACTTCTCCCTGCGCGCGGGATCCTTCGAGCTGACGGTGCGGCTGACGCTCGACACCGGCGTGCTCGTGCTCTTCGGACCCTCCGGGGCGGGGAAGTCCCTGACCGTGTCGGCGCTGGCGGGTCTGGTCACGCCGCAGGCCGGCCGGATCGACCTCGCCGGCCGCATGGTCTTCGACGCGGCCCAGCGGATCGACGTGCCCACCCGGGATCGGCGCGTGGGCTATGTGCCCCAGCACCACTCGCTGTTCCCGTTTCGGGACGTCGCGGAGAACGTCGCGTTCGGCCTGCCCCGCGCGCGCCGCCGTCGGGACGATCCGCTGGTGGTGGAGCTGCTGGAGGAACTGGAGCTCGATCACCTCGCTCGGGAGCGGCCGAGCGCCCTGTCCGGCGGGGAGCGGCAGCGGGTGGCGTTCGCTCGGGCCCTGGCCGTCGAGCCGACGGTGCTGCTCCTGGATGAGCCCTTTGCGTCCATCGACCGCGCCGGGCGCACGCGGGTGCGGGCCGTGCTCGCGCGCACGCTGCAGCGAAGGGCGATCCCGACGGTGCTCGTGACCCACTCCGCGGTGGAGGCCCTGGAGCTGGGCACGCACCTGGTCTTGTTCGAGCGGGGCCGGACGGTCGCGTCGGGCTCGCCCGCGGAGCTGCTGGCGCGCGAGGAGGTGGTCGTCGAGGGCGTCGTCGCTTCCCGAGCCGACGGGGGGACGCGGGTGACGCTGACCGAGGCGCAGGTCACCGGGCCGGCGGGTCTGCTCGGGGCCGGAGATCGGGTTCGCCTGAGGCTCCCGGCTCCCGAGGAGTAGGCTCCCCGCCGTGTCACGTCGCGCGATCATCGGAGCCCTCCTGCTGGTCCTGCTCGCCGTCGGGCTGGGGCTCGCGCTGCGCGGCTCGGCCCCCGAGCCGGCGCCGGCGGGGCCGGACCGTCCCCCGGCGA
>CALAGR010000051.1 GCA_937891735.1 uncultured Pseudomonadota bacterium
CCGCCAGCGGGCGGCCGCAGGTGCAGGTGTGCGACGTCCTGTCCCTGCCGGGCGCGGGGGCCTTCGACGTGGTCTGCGCGCACTACTTCCTGAACGTGTTCGCGCCCGACGAGATGCCCGAGGTACTCCAGCATCTGGTGGGGCACACGCGGGTGGGCGGACTCATCAGCATCGCGGACTTCGCTCCGCTCCGGGGCGGCGCGCTCGCCCGGTTGTGGCAGTGGGCGCACTTCGCCTTGCCGCTGTGGGTCTTCCGGCGGCTGGGGCTGTGCGCGGACCACGCCATCTACGACTACAGCGCGAGCCTCCCCTCCACCTGTGCGCTGGATGAGGTGGTGGACCACCGGGTGTTCGGGATCGGCCCTCGCTGGCACCGCACCTGGCTCGCCCGTCGGCTCAGGTGAGCAGCAGGTACACGGCGGGCACGAGCAGCAGCCCGTCGAACAGCAGGCTGAAGACCTCCCTGGACAGGGCGAACCGGGTGGCCGCGAGAGCCCCCAGCAGCAACGACAGCGTCAGCACGCTCTCGGGGCCGATCTGCGCGGTGGCGAGCCCGGCGTGCGCGAGCCCCTGCCAGATCGCGGCGAGCACCGCCAGCACCGCGGTGGCCCCCATCATCCGGCGCCGCGCCAGGTCCGGGCCCAGGCGGACCGCCCAGGTCCACGTCCCCGTGGCCTCGTCGTTGTGCACGTCGCGCAGATCGAAGGCGTGGGCGTTCAGGGCGGTCAGCGCGAGCACGAAGATCACGAGGTCGGGGGAGACGACGGCGGAGCGGCCGGCGCTGCGCGCCACGGGCAGGGCGAGCACCGCCCAGGTCACCGCGAACGCTACGATCCACGCCTTGGCGCCGGGCAGGTCCTTCAGACGACGCCCCGCGAGGGCAGCGCCGTACGACAGCCCCAGCGCGCCGCTGGGCAGCGCGGCCAGGAACATCCGCGGTGGCCCAAGGACGAAGCCGGCGCCGAGAAGCACCGCCGCAGCCCCCAGCAGCGTCCCCCGGGACCAGCCCCCCAGCAGCGGGCGGCCCATCAAGGCCCTCGTGCGGCGGTGGTCGTCCCGGAGGTGGTCCAGGTTGTAGACGAGCAGGGTGCCGGCGCCGGTCACCAGGAGCTCGAGCCCGGGAACCACGCCCATGGAGCGGGCGCAGAACCACGTCAGGCCGACCACCCCCAGCGTCACGAACAGGTTGGTGCGGACCAGCAGCCGCGCCCCCCGCCGTGCGGCAGGAGCCGTGCTCCGCGCGGGCGACGGGATGCTCACGCCGACTTCCTACCAGACCGCTGGCGACGCCGCGATCCGCCCGCGGGCACTCGGCCCGTTCCCCACCGTGTGCTAGAAGCGTGCGCGCCGGCCCGAGGCTCCGAGGCCGCTGGGGAACCACCCGATGAGAGCCCGTCCCTTCGCCGCCCTGCTCCTGGCCTCCTGCTTCCTGCTCGCCTGTGGAGGGGCTGCGCCCGAGCCCGCCCCCGTGGCGCCCCCCGAACCGCCGCCCTGCTGCTCGATCGACGACGTCATCGAGATGTCGAAGGCGGGGGTGGACGAGGAGCTGATCATCGCGTCGGTGCACAAGTCGGAGGTCGACGTCGAGATCGGCGCCAGGGAGCTGATCCGCCTGAACGACGCGGGGGTCAGCAAGCCGGTCCAGCAGGCCCTGATGGGTGACGATCCGCAGGTCGTGGAGGAGGCGGCCCAGGCCGAGGTCCAGAAGGCGCAGGCCGAACAGAAGGCCGCCGAGCAGGCCGCCAGGCCACAGGGGCCTCCGCCGCTGCAGCTCTCGGTCGAGTACTCGCCGGGCAGCAAGTCCTTCAAGCTCACCAACACCGGCACCGTCAGCTACACCGGGGTGGTGATCACCGCGAACGGCCAGTACGTGTACGCGCTGCCGGTGCAGCTGCCGCCGCGCGACCCCGACGGCATCAAGCTGAGTTCGCTGAACTCGTCCAGGACCGGGCAGCGGCTGCACCCCAACGAGGGGCTGCACAAGCTGCACGTGAAGGCCGACCACGGCTCGTGGAGCAAGCGATTCTGAGTCTCCCGTCGTCCCGGTCTGCCCGGCTCGTACTCCTCGCGGTCCTCTTCGTGGCGTCGTCGGTGGCGCTGGCCGGGGATCTGCCCCTCAAGGGCGTCTACAAGAGCAAGCAGAGCGCCCAGGTCACCGAGGACGCGGTCCTTCGCTCCGACCTCGAAGCGCTGCGGGCCATGTCCTCGCGCACGGCCCTGTGGGTGTTCGTGGCGGAGAGCAGGGCGGACTGGGAGCGCCATGTGGGGCCAGGCCTGGAGGACGCGCTGAGCCGGTCTCCGGCGGAGGTGGCGCGCTTCGCGAAGAGCCTGCCGTCCGGGATCATGGTCCTGGGGCCGGATCTCGCCGGCGCCCGAGTCAACTTCTCGCTGCCGGACAAGCGGGGCAACGGCGCCATCGGGCTGCACATGCCGGATCTGATCCGGACGGGCCGCGCCGACTCCGCCCTGACCAACAGCCGCGTGCCGGATCAGGGCCGCTTCCTCGGTGCTGCCGAGGTCAAGGCGGACAAGGACGGCGACGGCGAAGGGCTGCGCGGTCTGTACGTGCCGTCGCGGCCCCGCCCGTTCGAGGGGGGCCTGCCCGCCATCGAGGCGCGCGACCTGCCCCGCGACGGTCGCGGGGATCTGGTGATCTGGGCCGGACGGGCCGAGTCCGGGTCCGACGGCGAGGACGCCCGGGACCAGCTGCGGGGCTGGACGGGGCGCGACGATCTGCCCACGCAGCCCATGCGCAGCTTCCCCGGTGGGGAGGAACGGCTCGCCCGGGAGCTGCGGTCCATGCGCACGAGCTCCGAGGTGCTGGTGGCCCCGGATGGCTGGTATCGCGCGCTGTCCTTCCGCCCGGACACCTGGGAGATGGAGCGCAGTCGCCTCAAGCACCCCACCCGGTACGTGGCGGGGGTCGCGCCGGTGGTCGGTCTGGTGCAGGACGAGCAGGGCCGGCAGGAGGAGCGCGTCCTCGTGGTGGGCTTCGTCGCCCTGTACACGCCCCTGCTGCTGACCCCCGAGGAAGCGCCGATGTACGCGGCGCAGGACGCCCGCGGCTTCTACGAGGCCGTGCACCGGGGCGAGTTGCCGTTCCTGCGGGACAAGGACGACGTGTGGTTCCTGCGCTCCCACCTGGATCGATGGGCGGCCCGCGAGGCCCGGACCGGCGGCGGCAAGGCGCGGACGTACCCCGAGGCCACCAAGGCCGTGTTCGCCTGGGCGGACCGCTACCGGCTGCGCGGGGTGGAGCGGCTGGTTCGGGGCCCGCTGCCGTTCCGGTACCAGGCCATTCCTGCGTCCGAGCTGGAGGAGATGGTGGACCGTCGCCGCGCCGCTCGGGGGCGGGTGTTCATGGACGATCTGGCGGCCTGGGTGCGCCACGCGGACTCCTCCTTCGACAAGGGGGACCTCGCGCCCGCCTACGGCCTCGGTCGGGAGCTGGGGGCGGTCGAGATCCAGGCCACGATGGGCAGCCGCGCCGCCGTGTCCGCCGTCGCCGCCCGCGCCCCGGAGCCGATGGAGCACCCTGAGGACGACGGCGCCGTCGCCAGCGTGGATGTCGATGAGGGCACCGGAGCGCCCAAGAGCGGCGGCCTGGTCAAGGCGAGCGACCTGGGCTTCGGGGGCGGGCAGGACGAGGAGTCTGCCGAGCTCAACCTGGACGACCGCGGGTGGGAGTCGAGCGAGGAGGAGCCCGGGCCCGCCGCGCGGAGCTACGGGATCGTGAGTGGTCGCATGGGCGGCTCGGTCGCGAGCGTCGCCGAGACCGTCGCGGGCATCGCCATCCGGGATCTCTTCACGAGCTCCGCGGTGTGCCGGATCGGCAGCGCGACCACCGCCGGCGTCGAGCTTCGCCTGAGCGGGATCGCCGAGGGGGAGCTCGAAGCGGTGCGCGTGGAGTGGGACCTGCTGGTGGACGGCAAGTCCGTGCGCCGCGACGCCCTCGAGGAACGCCGCGAGGCGGGGATCCACGAGCTGGAGTGGGATGTGCAGTGCCCCTCCTCCGGCGGATCGGCGGAGCTCGTGGTGGCGGTGTTCCTGGGGGACGACGGCCCCTCCGACGAGCGCACGCTGGCCCTGGACGTGCGCTCCGGCGGCGGTCGCAGCTA
Source organism: uncultured Pseudomonadota bacterium (assembly GCA_937891735.1). Classification (GTDB taxonomy): domain Bacteria; phylum Myxococcota_A; class UBA796; order UBA9615; family UBA9615; genus JAGSHC01. Next base: position 4,119 of record CALAGR010000051.1, read on the forward strand.
CGCCGCGCTGGTCATGCCCGCCCCCAAGCGGTGTCTGGTGGCGGACCTGGACCTGGACGCGGACGAGGAGTTCGGCGTCAGCACCGCGTCGGGGCTCAGCTCCGAGCAGATCGGGACCGCGGTGCGCGCGTTCCAGGAGCAGACGCTGCGCTGCTACGAGCAGGTCGCCGACGCCGCGGGCTCCATGCAGATCGAGCTGACGGTGGGCTGCGACGGAGTGGTGTCCGACGTCGAGGTGACCGAGGAGAGCATCTCAGACGCCGCGTTCGTCAAGTGCGTCGCAGACACGATGCGGTTCGCGCCGTTCCCGGCCCACGACCGGCAGGGCGGAGCCGTGTTCGAGATCCCCTTGCGGTACGAGTGAGTCGGATGATGACCAGGTGGCTCTGCATCGCGCTGCTGGCGCTCGTCCTGCCCGGGGGAGCCGGTTGTGTGGGCGACTGCAAGTTGGCGGGCTCCCCAGCCGGGCAGCCCTTGAACTTCATGGCCCAGTACGCCGCGGACGTGTGCCTGGGGCCGTCGGGGGCCACCGGCCTCGCGGTCGCCATCACCACCCCTGAGGGGCTGCTCGGGGTGGGCAGCGCGGGGCTCGCCGATGCGGACACCGGCGCCGAGCTCGCCTTCAACTCCGCGTTCCGGCTGGGTCCGGTGAGCGAGCTGTTCGCGTCGGCGTTGATCGTTCGCATGGTGGACGACGGGCGCATCGATCTGGACTCCCAGGTCGCGACCCGGGTGCCCGAGGCCGCGACCGAGGAGCCCCTGGCGATCCGGCACCTGCTCGCGCACCGCAGCGGGCTGAAGGACTACACGGCCATCGCGTCCATCGACCTGACGGTGGGCTCCACCCCCGCCGGGCTGCTCACCGCCGCGGTCGCCAAGGGCTTGCAGTTCACGCCGGGCGACAAGCACGCCCTGTCGGCCACCAACTACCTGGCGCTGGGCCTGTATGTGGAGGACCTGCTGGGCATGCCCTGGGGCCAGGCGCTGCACCAGGAGCTGCTGGATCCGTTCGGCCTGGGGGCCACGTTCGTGGACGGCTACGACGCCCTGCCCGACACCCTCGCCAAGGGCCACAACGCCAACGGCAAGGACATCACCGACCGCATGCACCCGGACAACACCGGCGCCGCCCTCGGGGTGATCTCCAACACCACCGACGTCGAGCGGCTGCTCCGCCTGCTGTTCGAGGACGACACGTTCCTGTCCGAGGCCAGTCGCCTGGAGTTGCGCTTCCCCGCGGAGGCCTCGGCGGGGGACCCGGGGTTCGGCTTCGGCGTGCAGATCGATCACCTCGACGGCGAAGAGGTGTGGCAGCGCTCGGGCGCGCACCCGGGGGGCTACAGCGCCGCGGTGACGTTCCGGCCCGACCTGGGGGTGGCGGGCGTCGCCCTCCTCACCGGCAAGCCGAGCAGCCCCGCGATGGTGTCCGAGCTGGCGCTGGCCTATGGCCTGCAGGCCACCGATCAGCCCGAGGAGTAGATCGCGACCAGGGAGCGGGCCGTGTCCAGGGACGATCTCGCCTCACCCCGCGCGATGCTGTGCACCAGGGCCTGGGCCGCGGAGTTGACGGGGGTGGCGATGCCGTGGGGAGCGCCCCGGTCCACCACCTCGCCGTTGAGGAAGTCCACGGCGGGCTCCCGTCCCTGCTCCATCGCGCGCAGCATCGAGCTGCGCAGCTTGCGGTAGCGGCTGCCGACGGCGAGCAGGATCGCGTGCTTGGCCATCAGGGAGGGAGACGCGCTCGAAGCGCGGTCGGCGGCGGTCAGGGCGAGCCAGGGCAGATCGAGGGTGCCGGACAGCTTCTCCAGCGCCACCCCCTCGGCCTGGGCCACGTGCACCGTCTCCGTCATGATCTCCAGGGCGAGCCGGCGGATGAAGCGGTGCCGCATCAGGGCCCCGAGTCGATCCCCGCCCAGGGTGCCAAGGGTCGAGATGGCGGCGTTGATGGCGAGCTTGCTCCAGCGCGCCCCGCGCAGGTTGTCCGTGACCCGGACCGGACCGACGGTGGACAGCAGCATCTCCAACGTGGCGAGGCGGGGATCCTGCACGTCGCCGTCCAGGCGCCCGATGGCGAAGCCGCCCGAGGACGTGCGCTCCACCCGCCCCGGCCCGAGCGCCGTCGCGCCCCAGCTCACCACCGCGCCGAGCACCCGTTCGGCCCCGAGGTGGCTCGCCACCCGCTCTTCGCACAGGCCGTTCTGCAGGCAGACGACCGCGCCCCCTTCGCTCAGGTGCCCCGCCACGCTCCGGGCCGCGGCCTCCACGTCGGGGGGCTGCGTCGCCAGGAGCACGACGTCGAAGGTCCCGGACAGAGCGGAGGCGTCAGTGACGACGTCGGCCCGGCCGGTGATGGGGCCGCCCACGCCGGTCAGCCGGATCCCCTGGGCCGCCACGGCCTGGGCGATCTCGGGATCGCGGGCGAGCACGGTGGGGCGCTCGAGCAGGCTCTTGTCGAGCCGGTGGAGCTGTCCCAGGGAGGCCGCGAGCACGCCGCCGATCCCCCCGCAGCCCACGATCAGCACACGGGTCACGCGGCGCTACTCGGAGAACCGTGTAGCAAACCAGGCGGCGACCCCGGCCTGCGCGTCGGGGCTGCCGGTGAGCAGATCCGCGCCGTGGCCCGAGACCTGCTTGATCAGCCGCAGATCCCGTGGGTCCGTGGTGAGGTCGTACAGCGCCTGCGCGTCCGCGGCGTCGGTCGCGTTGTTCGCGCCGGCCACATACTGGGCGTTCGATAGCACCAGATCCGCGCTGCTGAGGCCACCGAGCGCCTCGATGCCGGCGAGGTCGGGGGACATGGCGACGATGGAGGCGATCCCCCAGGCCGCGGTGTCGTCCCGCGCGATCACCGCGAGGTTGGCCCCGACGTCGAGCCCGATGATCCCGACCTTGTCCGGATCGACCACCGCCTGGTCGACCAGGTAGTCCAGGGCGGCGCGCAGGTCGAGCTCGAGCTGGTCCGGCGTCGTGCGCAGGTCCGCGAGGGCCACGGTGCCGTCGTCGGACTGGCCGTGCCCCCGGAAGTCGAAGGCGAGGGTCGAGATCCCGGCGTCCTGGAAGTTGTCCCACGCGCTGCTGAAGTCCTGCCGCGTGCCGCCCAGCTCGTGCAGCATCACCACCGCGGGGCCGAAGCTCACGCCCGCCGCGGGCTGGAACGTGCCGCGCAGGTCGAGCCCGTCCGAGGTCGTCAGCGTGATGGGCGCCGGCGAGGTGGGCGTGATGTCCTCGGTAGTATCGTCGTCGTCGCCCACGGCGGTGCTGTCGTCGTCGTCGGCGGGCAGGGTGCCTCCGTCGTCGGGACAGCCCGCCAGGGGCAGCAGGAGGAGGGCGAGGAGGGTGATGAGACAGGGGCGATTCGTCATGGCGGCGAAAGGATGCCACACCGCGGGGGCCCTCTTCGGGCTGCTCGTGACCCTGCTCGCCGTGCCGGCGGTCGCCGAGGCCGACGGACGCTGCGCCGAGCCCGTAGCGACGGCGCTCCAGACGCTGGCCGATGACCTCACGGGGCCGATCACGCCGCGCTTCTGCCCCCGCGCCGGCCTGCTCGTGGTCCGGCTGGCGCCGCCCGGCGCCCTGCCCCTGGACGTGGAGGTGACGGTGGGCGCGCAGCCCTCTGCCTTCCGCAGCGCGGGGGCGTTCTCCCTCGCCCCGATCCTGGATGCGTCCTGGTCGGACGTGCCGGCGCCCCAGGCCTCCGCCTTCGAGTCGCTGGCGAGCTCGCTGAGCGCGCGGGGAGGGGAGCTCAGCCGGGCCCTGACCGCTCCGCCAAGCCTCGTGTCGGAGCCCCCGGGCCTGCTGCCGGAGTTCCTCCCCACCGCTCCGCCGCCGTCGGAGCTGCCGTGGATCCCCCTGGCCGCGCTGCTGCTCCTGGTCGCTGCCTCCCGTGGGCCCAGCCGGCCTGGGCTGCCCTCCCGGGCCGAGCTGCTGCTGATCTTCGGTGTGGCGCTGGGCCTGCGGTTGGCCCTGGGGCTGTGGGGACCGCTGCACGTCAACGGCCAGGGACCGCTGTGGCTGCTGGGGGCCTGGGGCCGGCCGGAGCTCCTGGCGACCTACGGACCGGGGTACCCCGAGTCGTTCACGGCCATCGCCCGGGCCTTCCCGGGGGCTCCGGACCGGGCGTTGTTCGCTGCCAACGCCCTGATCGCGGCGCTGGTGGCGCCGGCCGCAGCGTGGCTCGCTGGCGCGCTGGGCCACGGCCGTGGGGCCGCGCTGTTGGCCGGCGTCGTGCTCGCGTGCGATCCGGTGATGGTCCTTACGGGAGCGACCGAGTCGTACTACCCGGTGATCCTGCTCGCGGTGGTGCTCGCCGCGGGGGCGACGGCCCTTGCGTCGCAGGCGGAGGGACGCTGGCGCCCGGCCGCGT
>CALAGR010000052.1 GCA_937891735.1 uncultured Pseudomonadota bacterium
ATCAGGCCTGCAACGCGAACGGGGTCAGCCGGGCATTGGGACCGCTACGCAACAGCCCCGCGCGTGGCACGGGCGCGTCGGCGGGGGTGAGGGGTCGGCTCTCTGGCCCGAACAAGCGCAGGAGCAGGGGGCTCTCGGTCGCACTGCCGTATCCACTTGCAGTCCTGGTTGCAGGACTACCCGGGCGCGCGGGCCCAGGAGTCCGTCGCGTCCTGATCGTAGGGGCTCGTGACAGTCGACCAGGCTCACTACCGAGGACCACGAGCACGAGATCGCTATGGCGTGGCCTTGCTGGCCGCATCGACGATCCTCTGCACGTGCGAGGATCACCCCGTCCGACAGCGGGCCCGAATGGCGGGTGCAAGTCCCGAGTTGAAGGGCCGAGAAGTGCCTCGCACTCGCCGGGTCCGTCACGGACTCGCAGCTACTGTTCATCGATTCTGCGAAACCCTGGAGGCCGTCGACCTCGCCCGGCACGTTAACCTGGATGCCATCGGTTCGAGTCCTCCATGGCTCGGCGGATGGGATCGTAGGTAGAACTTGGGATGTGTGGTGCCCGGTGGGCAAAGCCCTCCGGCACCCGTCGAGCGCCCACTCTGCGACCCCCGGGTACACTCGTCTCCAGGAGCGCCCATGAAGACCCTGGACTTGAGCCGTGCCATCCCCGACACCATCACCCTGCTCGGAGATCGCGGCGAGCCGTGTTCCGTCAGCGCGGTCTTGGAGACCCTGGGGATCGACCTGGCACCCACGCTGCGGCCGAGCGATCCGGGGGAGCGCTTGCCCCGATCCGAGGGCGAGCTGTTGTCGCTGGGCCGCTTCCAGCTCACCGGCGAGCTGGGCGCTGGCGGCATGGGCCGGGTGCTGGAGGCGCGCGACCCGGAGCTGCGCCGATCGGTCGCGGTCAAGGTGGTGATCGACCCCAAGAAGGTGACCGAGGCGCAGCTCGCGCGCTTCGTGGCCGAGGCGCAGATCACAAGCCAGCTCGAGCACCCCAACATCGTGCCGGTCTACGAGATGGGGGTGACGCCGCGGGGGGACATCTTCTTCGCGATGAAAAAGGTGCAGGGCCGCTCCCTGCGCCAGGTGCTGGCGGCGCTGTCCGAGGGCGACGCGGCCACGGCCGCCGAGTGGACCCGCCATCGCCTGCTGACCTCCTTCATCCAGGTCTGCAACGCGGTGGCCTACGCGCACGACCGGGGTGTGCTGCACCGGGACCTCAAGCCCGACAACATCATGCTCGGCGCGTTCGGCGAGGTGCTGCTGATGGACTGGGGGGTGGCGCGGCTGATGGGGGACACGACCGAGGCGGTGCGGTCGGAGGCCATCGAGAAGGTGACGATGGCCATGACGATGGACGGCGTCGCCATCGGCACGCCGGGCTTCATGAGCCCGGAGCAGGCGAGCGGGGAGCTGCACAAGCTGGACGCCCGCAGCGACGTGTGGAGCCTGGGCGCCATCCTGTACGAGGTGCTGACGCGGAGGCCGGCCTACGAAGGCGCGAACGTATTCGCGCTGATGTTCGCGGTGATGAGCGGGCCGCCCACAGACCCTCGGGAGCGGGCTCCGGAGCGCAAGGTCCCAGATGAATTGGCTGAGGTCTGCCTCAAGGCGATGGCGAGCAAGCGCGAGGACCGCTTCGCGACGGCGACCGAGCTGGCGTTCGCCGTCGAGGCGTTCCTGGAAGGGAGCAAGCGGCGCGAGGCGGCCATGAGGCACGTGGCGGCGGCGGAGGAGGCGTGGGCGCGCTACGAGGGACTGGCGGAGGTGCGAACCGAGCTGCTGGCTCGCGAGAAGGCGCTGGACGAGGCGCTGGACCCCTGGGCGTCGCTGGAGGAGAAGGCTGAACTGCGGGCCGTCCGGGGGCGCCTGGCGGGCATCGACCCCGAGCGGGTGAGGCGGTTCTCCGAGGTGCTCACGGCCAGTGACAAGGCGTTCTCCCAGGACCCCGGCAACCAGCAGGGCCGCGCCCTCCTGGCGAGGGTCCACTACGCGCGCTTCGAGGAGGCCGAGGCGTCGCGGGACGTCGCGGACCAGCTCTTCCACGAGGGCCGGGCGCGCGAGTTCGACGACGAGGGTCGCTTCGCGGCCCTGCTCCGCGGAACCGGGGCGCTCACCCTGCGCACCGACCCGCCCGGTGCCGAAGTGCTCTGCGAGCGCTACGACACCACCGCGGACCTCGTCTGGCCGCTGGTAGAGCGAAGAGCCCTCGGTACGACCCCGCTGGAGCAGGCCCCCCTGGAGCAGGGCAGCTACCTCTTGACCCTGCGCTCCCCGGGCAAGCGCGACACCCGCTACCCGGTCTTCATCCCCCGGGGCCGGCACTGGGACTCAGGCGAGCAACCGGTGCCTTTGTACTCGGACAAGGACATCGGCGGGGGATTCGTCTACGTCCCGCCGGGCCCCTTCGTGTGCGGTGGCGACGAACAGGCCGGTGACTCCCTCCCGCGAAGCGAGCCCTGGGTGGATGAGTTCTTCCTCTCGGTGCTGCCGGTGACGATGCAGGAGTACTGCGACTTCATCAACGGGCTGCACACGACGGACCCCGAGCAGGCATGGGCCCGTGCGCCGCGCCAGGAATCGGGGCTCAAGAGCAGCGGCGGGCAGTACTGGGAGCGGCCGGGTCCCGGCGATGCCTACTCGGTCCCCGAACTGGACCGGGACGGAGACCGCTGGGACCCGAACTGGCCGGTCTTCGCGGTGTCCTGGGAAGACGCCCAGGCCTACACAGCATGGCGGTCGGAGCGAGATGGCCTGGCGTGCTTCCTGCCGACCGAGCAGGAGTGGGAAAAGGCAAGTCGGGGCACAGACGGCCGCTTCTTCCCCTGGGGCGACGGTTTCGACCCGACGCTTTGCAAGATGAGGGACAGCCGCCCGGGACGCCCGCAACCGGAGCCGGTCGGCGGCATTGAAACCGACACATCACCCTACGGAGTGCGGGACCTTGCGGGCGGCATGCGAGACTGGTGTGGCGACGAGAACTACAGCCGTGACCCGAAACGTCGTCCGGTTCGGGGCGGGTCGTGGATCTCGAACGCGCGGAACTGCCGCGCGGCGTACCGCCTCGGCTACGTACCGTGGAACGTCACCGCGAACCTCGGGTTTCGGCTCGCGCGCGTGGCGGCGGCTTCGGGCCCCCAGGACGGCGGAACTCCAGAGTCCGCGCCTTCAAGGAGGCGCGGAGCGCGACCCGTCGCAGTCCAGACCCGGTCCCGTGTCGCGGCGATTGCCGTGGCCGAACAGGAGCAAGGCCCGGCGGCGGCTGGTAGGGCTTCGGCCCGAACGTCGTCGCCGGGTCGATCCGTTGGTGGGCCGGGGCCGCGAAGAACTTGCAGGAGCCACAACCACTTCCTTCTGGCTCCCCTCGATGGACCCCCTGTGGATCCCGAATCAGCCTACACCCGGCCGATAGGGTTGTGCACCCCCGCGTTGTCGGTGACCTGGCGCGGCCACTCCCCCGCCTCGCGCAGCCGCCTCCGCAGCGTGCTCACCGACACCCTCAGCGCCTTCGCCGTAGCCTTGATGCCGTGGCCCTTCTCCAGCATCGCCACGGCGGGCCGCAGGTCGATCGTGACGGGCTTGCGACCGCAGTGCTTCCCCTGCGCTTGAGCACGCCGGACGCCGGCGATCACGCGCTCCCTGATCAGCGCCCGCTCCAACTCGGCGACGGCCGAAATCATCGTGAAGACCATCTTCCCCATCGGGGTGCTGGTGTCGATGGACTCGCGCACCGAGACGAAATTCATGGAGAGTGAATCGAACTCTGATAACGCCTGTAGAAGATGCGAAGAGCTTCTCGCGAATCTGTCGAACCGCCACACGGCGACCACATCCAGGCGCCCAGCCCTGGCATCCGCCATGAGCTTGTCCAGGCCCGGTCTGTTCGCCTTCGCACCAGAGACACCGAGATCGACGTACTCGCCCGCCACGATCCAGCCTCG
>CALAGR010000053.1 GCA_937891735.1 uncultured Pseudomonadota bacterium
CCGGACCCTGATGCCCGACTCCCGGCTCAGCCCCTGGCTCGCGCTGGCGCTGCTGGCCCCCGCGCAGCTGGCGCTGGGCGGCGCTCCCACCCTGGATGTGCTCCTCGTTCCGCGCGGCGTGGCCCTGCCCATCGAGCTCCTGGCGGTGGCCCTGGCGCTGGACCGGCGGTGGCTCGGCGCCTGGGCGCTGATCGGGCTCGCGGTGGACCTGCACGCACCTTCGGGCGTCGCGATGGGGGGTCGGGCTCGCGGTGGCGTGGTGGCCGGAGCGGCGACGCTGGTGGACCCCGGGCATCGGCGCGCTGGTGGCCCTGCCGGTTCTGCTCCGATCAGCGGTCGTGGGGCGCCTGGCACCCATGGACGAGGCGTGGTGGGCCCTCGCCCAGGCCCGGCTGGCCCACCACGTGGACCCGAGCGCATGGGGCGCGCCCCTGTGGGTCGGAGCCGGACTCTGGCTGCTGCTGGCGGTCCTCGGCCTGCGCGCGGCCCCGCCGACCCTGCGCCGGATCGGGGCGGGACTGCTGGGGTGGATGCTGTTCGCGGGAGCCGCGGGCTTCGTCCTGCGGATCCCGCTGCTGGTGAACCTGGAGCCCTGGCAGGTCGGTCGCTTCGTGGTGATCGGCGGCGCCCTCGGCCTCGCCACGATGATCGCAGGACAGCGAGACGGGCGACCCACGGCCGGGCTGATCGCCGTGGCGGCCCTCGTCGCGCTGTTGGCGGCTGCAGGAGCGCCCTTCCGGTGGACGCCGGCGGGGCCGGACGGCGACGACCGTGCGTTGGCGGACTGGTCCCGCGCCCACGCAGATCCGGCGGACCTGTTCGTCGTCCCGCCAGACCTGATCTGGTTCCGCCCCCTCGCCCGCCGGCCGGTGTTCGGCACGTTCCAGGACGGCGGGGAGCTCCAGTTCGACGCGGCGCTGGCCACCGAGTGGGCCATCCGGATGAAGGCCCTGTGCGGATGCGAGCCCTTCGCCCCGCCGCTGCCGCCCGAGAACACGCCGGGGGCCCGGCGCCGCGCCCTGCAAGCCCGCGTCGCCGACGGCTACCACGCCCTGCCACCGGAGGCCCTCGCCGCCCTCGCCCGGGACGCCGGAGCCCGGTGGATCGTGCGTCGGGTGGGTGCGATCCCCCCGCGGGTCGGCGGTCAGCAGGCCGCGGCGCGCTTCGGGTCCCTCGCGGTGTACCCGGTCGCCGAGCTGATCGCCGATCCGGTGGCCGAACCCGACCCCCGATAGCCGCCCGGAGCGCGGCGTGTGCGCGCCGATCCCGGCCCCTTCTCAAATTTGTCGAATAGGACAACTTTTTGATTGTTTGTCATAGACCACAAATCTGAGAGTCAGGCGGGAGCTCCTCCCCGATCGCGCTCCCGGCCCCCTCGCCTGAGCGCGATCACCCCCCCTCCGCCGCTGGGTCCCCCGTCCGGCGGACCATCGCGTATCCTCCGCAGCCCGCCCCTGCGCGGCACCCTGGAGCGTTCATGTCCGACCAGACCTGCGATGTCCTCGTCATCGGCGCCGGCCCCGGGGGCTACCCGGCGGCCATCCGCGCCGCCCAGCTCGGCCTCGATGTGCTCATCGTCGAGAAGTCCATGTGGGGCGGGACGTGCCTCAACATCGGCTGCATCCCCTCCAAGGCGCTGATCGAGGCGGGCAAGACCTTCGAGAAGATCGGCAAGGCCTCGGCGATGGGCATCTCCGTGCAGGGCGCGGCCATCGACATGGCCCAGCTCCAGTCGTGGAAGGGCGGCATCGTCGAGAACATGACCAGCGGCGTGCGCAAGCTCTGCAAGGGCAACGGCGCCCGCATGGCCAACGGCGCGGCGCGCTTCACCTCGGCGACCACGGTGCAGGTCACGCCGGACGACGGCGCCGCCTACACCGTCACCTTCAAGAGCGCGGTCATCGCCACGGGCTCGGTGCCGATCGAGCTGCCCATGTTCCCCTTCGACGAGGACCGAATCCTGTCCAGCACCGGCGTGCTGGCGTTGGACAGCAAGCCCGACAAGGTCGTGGTGATCGGCGGCGGCTACATCGGCCTGGAGTGTGGCCAGATGCTCGACAAGCTGGGGGTGCAAGTCACCGTCGTTGAGCTGGCGGACCAGATCCTCCCGGGCTTCGACCCCTCCATCGTGCGGATCGTGGCGCGGCGCATGAAGAAGTGCGGCATCACCACCCTGACGAAGAGCAAAGTCACCGGCGCGCGACGCGACGGGGACGGCCTGATCGTCACCGTGCAGACCCCCGAAGGGGACCAGGAGCTCGCCTGCGACAAGCTGATCGTGACCGTCGGGCGCAGGCCCTTCACGGCGGGCCTGGGCCTGGAGGCGGCGGGCGTCGCGGTGGACGCGCGGGGCTTCGTGCCCGTGGACAGCAAGCTGCGCACGAACGTCGCCGGCATCTACGCGGTGGGCGACGTGACGGGCGACCCCATGCTCGCCCACCGGGCCACGCGCCAGGGCGAGGTGGTGGCGGAGGTCATCTCGGGCAAGGAGGTCGCGTGCGACTACAAGACCGTGCCCGCCGTGGTGTTCACGGATCCCGAGATCGCGACGGCCGGCCTGAGCGAGCAGGAGGCGAAGGACCAGGGCTTCGAGGTCAAGGTCGGCAAGTTCCCCTGGGGCGCCAACGGCCGGGCGCTGACGCTGCAGGACACGGACGGCTTCGTGAAGGTCATCGCCGACGCGGCCGACAACCAGATCCTGGGCATCGCCATCGTCGGACCGCACGCCTCGGATCTGATCAGCGAGGCCGCCCTCGCCATCGAGATGGACGCCTTCGCCGAAGACATGAGCCTGACGATCCATCCCCACCCCACCCTCGGCGAGGCGGTGATGGAGGCGGCCAACAAGGTGCTCGGCCACGCCATCCACGTTATGAACTAGGCTCCCGCCATGCGCTCCAACCTGCTGTCCTCACCCGCCCTGCTGGCCCTCGCCACCCTCGCCACCCTCGCCCTGTTCGGCTGCACGCAGACCGACGACGACGACTCGGCGGAGCCGATCCCGGAGCACCCCGAGGTCGTGGACACGGCGTGGATCGGGGATCTGAGCGGCCAGATCACCTACCTGAAGGAGTACAACTCCGGCGACCTGGCTGACACCGATTGCACCGAGGTGTTCAACCTCACCGGCAGCCCGCTGAGCGTTCCGCCCCAGGAGTGCGTCGCCTGCGACATCGTCTACCAGGTGTTCATGGCGAACGTGCAGGACTGCCCCGGCGGCGACGACCTCGACGACTCGGGCCAGGCCGGCTTCGACCTGCGTCAGACCGAGCAGGAGGGCGTCATGTGGTGGTTCTTCCAGGGCTGGTTCGACAGCGAGTGGACCGAGCTCGGCACGGGCGCCGTGACCCAGGACTGGGACGGCGCGCAGCTCGACTTCGCGTACAGCTTCGACGATCCGAGCAACGGGACCCTCACCGGCAACACGTACTTCGGTGACGGCTGCTGGACCCCCCCGTGCCAGTGGATCGGCACCTACTCGATGGACCTGCACTTCGACTTCGACCTGCCCGCCGACTGGTACGAGCAGTCCCAGGCCGAGTAGGTCAGTTCACGAGGCTCTTGCCGGTCTGGTTGCCGTCCGGCCCCTCAGCGACGAACAGGAAGTAGTACTCGAAGGCGTAGTCGCAGTCGATGAACGCGGGGTCGCTGGCCACCTGGGCGCCCCAGACGTTCTCGGTCCCCGCGTCGCGCAGCAGATCCACCGGATCGCCGATGGCGGCCTCGGTGTAGGGCTCGTCGTTCTCGTCGTAGAAGGCCAGCCCCACGTCCACCCAGGCCGCCTGGATCGCGTCCGCGCCCTGGGGGTGGTCGACCTCGGCGAACAGGTTCCAGTTGTTGTCGGCGTCGCAGAACGCGTCGACGCGTTCGATGACGGGGACCTGTGGCAGCGGCGGAAAGCAGCCGGACAGCAGGAAGAGGGTGGGGAACACCAGGGCGACGGCACGCATGACGGCAGTCTGCGGCCGACCGGAGGCTCGAGCAAGGGCAGTGGCTGGCAGGGGCCCCACGGCGTCGCTACCATCCGGTGCCGACGCCCACCCCCGCTCCCGGAGCAGCTCCCATGTCCGACGTCTTCAACTGCAACCGCTGCAAGGGCACGTCCTGCGCTGACAAGACCCCGTGCGTCGGGATGACCAACCCGCCCGTGGTGAACACCTACTGGAACAAGGTCGTGGCTGTGACCTGCCAGGCCTGCTGGGGCGAGTGGAAGGAGATGGAGGTCAAGATCATCAACGAGTACCGGCTGAACATGCTCGAGCGCGAGCACCGGCAGATGCTCAAGAAGTTCATGACGGACTTCCTGGACCTGGAAGGCACGGGCGCAGGCGCCGTCGCCCCGGACGCGGTCGCCGAGAACTGGAAGCCCGCGGGCCAGTAGACTGGTTTCGTGGCGGTCAAGGAGCATCGGCTCGAGCTGACTCTGCGCTGCCCTCCGGCGGCTGCGTGGTCGTTCCTGAGCGACACGAACCGCGCGGACCAGGCGGCCGGGCTGCCCGCCATCGACTACCGCGACGAGCCCCAGCCGGACGGCACCTCCCGGCGCCACTTCTCCTACACCCTCCGGGGCCTGCCCGTGCAGGGCGTCGAGCACCCCTTCCACTGGGAGGAGCCGCGCTACTTCCGGGTGGATCGGGACTACGAGCGAGGCCCCTTCAAGAGCTCGGTGCACGAGTGCACCATCGAGCCCGTGGATCCCGAGGATCCCTCGGCGGGAAGCCGCTGCGTGCACGTGTTCCGGCTCGAGGGGCGCGGCGTCACCGGCGCGGTCTTCGCGTTCGGCTTCGGCCGGGAGGTGCTGCCCCCCATGCGGGCGTGGTTCGAGGCGGAGGACGCGCGGGTCGTGCAGCTCGGCGACCTCGCGGACACCCTGGCGCACTCCGTGGAGGTCCGCCGCGGCCAGGCCTCGGGCAAGCAGAAGGCGATCATCACCCGCCTCGCGGCGGACGCGCGGGCCCTGCTCGACTCACCGGTGATCGATCAGGTCGCGCGGCTGGTCGCCGAGGCGCCGGACCTCGACCTGCAGCGCATGCAGCCCATCGCCCTGGCCAACGCGTGGAGCCTGCCCGAGCAGGACGTGCTCGACGCGTTCCTGGCCTGCACCCACGCCGGCCTCACCACGCTGCGCTGGGACGTCATCTGCCCTCACTGCCGGGGCGACAAGCAGAACCTGAGCTCGCTGGGCCTGGTCCGGGAGCAGTCGTTCTGCTCGGCCTGCAACATCGACTTCGACGTGGACCTGGACCGCAGCCTGGAGGCCGTGTTCGCGCCGCACCCCCAGGCCCGGCAGGTCGAGATCGTGCGCTACTGCCTGGGCGGGCCCGGCATGACGCGGCACATCCGAGCCCAGCAGCAGCTCCCTCCGGGGGCCGACTGGGCCTTCTCGGTGCCTCTCGCGAGCGGCTCGTACCGCCTGCGGTTCTCGGGCACGGAGGACTACCGGTGGGTGCGCCTGAGCCCCGGCGCCCAGCGCCGCGGTGGGGCTCCGCTGGTGATCACGGACTCCGGCGTACAGGGCGAAGACCCGGAGCAGGCCTCGGGGGACATCTCGCTCCACGTACAGAACCGGTCCAGCCGCCCGGTGCTGGTGGTGCTCGAAGACGTGCGGTGGGCGGACGACGCGCTGCCCGCCGGGCGCCTCGTCGCGGACCAGCGCTTTCGCGACCTGTTCGCCAACGAGATGCTCGCGCCGGGGGTGCGCCTGAAGGTGGAGAGCGTCGCGATCCTGTTCACGGATCTGGTGGGCAGCACCGCGATGTACGGCGAGCTGGGCGACGCCCGCGCCTTCAACCTCGTGTGGAGCCACTTCGACGTGCTCACCGAGGTCGTCAGCAAGCACGGGGGCGCGATCATCAAGACGATCGGCGACGCGATCATGGCCTGCTTCGCAGATCCCGCGAACGGCCTGCTGGCGGCGTCCGAGCTCCATGAGCGACTGGCCCCGCACCTGGTGCAGAGCGGACACGAGTACCCGGCGATGCTCAAGATCGGCATGCACGCCGGACCGGCCATCGCGGTGACCCTCAACGAGCGGCTGGACTACTTCGGCACCACCGTGAACCTCGCGGCGCGGGTCGAGGGTCAGAGCCGGGGTGGGGACATCGTCGTCACCGTGCAGACCGGCGACAGGGTGGACGCCGAGGAAATCCTGGGCGCCCGGGGGTGGGCCGCCACCGCGTTCGAGGCCGCCGCGAAGGGCTTCAGCGAGCCCGTGCCGATGCTCCGGTTCCGCCGCACCGATACACTGAAGTCCAAGGAGTCCCAATGACCGCAGCCGTCGTCTTCCTTCTCCTCGCGGCCACCGCGGGGATCGCCGTCTTCTTCGTGCGCAGCCAGAGCGGCGCCCCCACCAAGGTGGAGATCCGGACTCCCACCAAGGCGGCCCCTGCAGCCCCCAAGAAGAACTGGCTGGTCGGAAAGGGCGAGGAGCTGGACGGCAAGGCGTTCCACATCGCCGAACGGCAGGTCACGATCGGCCGGGCGCCCAGCAACTTCATCCAGGTCGCCGATCCGAACGTGTCCCGGCAGCAGTGCCAGGTGAAGCCCCACGCCGACGGCCTCGAGGTCATCGACATGACCAGCACGAACGCCATGAGGGTCAACGGCGAGGCCACCAACCAGGCGGTCCTCAAGGACGGCGACATGCTCCAGCTCGGCGCGGCGGCGTTCATCTACCGCGCGCAGGGCGACTTCGGCGCAAACGCGGCCTGGGCCCCGAAGCAGGCCGGCGAGGGCGTGCGAAACACGACCGAGATGATGAGCGGCGCGCAGGCGACCGAGCTGGCCCGGGCCTGGACCCTGTACGAGCAGCACGACAAGGATCTGGACGCGGCGGCGGCCGCGATGGGCATGTCCGCGGACGTCTTCAAGACGCTGATCGATCAGTAGTTGCGGACGACCAGCTCGTAGACCTTGCCGCGGCGGCTGCTCTTGCTGTTGATGGACCGGCTCGCCCGGACCCGCTGCACGTCCCAGCCCTGCTTCTCGTACAGGGCGCGCAACCCCACGGCGTCGCTGTTGCTGAGCATGAACTGCACACCGCGCCGGCCCAGCTTCACCAGCGTGTCCCGAAGCCGCAGCTGGTCGTTGAAGTCGAAGCCACCGGCCGCGTAGGCAGTGAAGTCCGACGTGGGCGACACCGGGGCGTAGGGCGGGTCCAGGTAGATGAAGTCGCCCCTCTGGGCGTCGCGGATGGCCCGCTCGAAGTCGGCGCTCCGGAACTCCACCCCTTGCAGGAGCTCGCTGCAGGCCCGCAGGTTCCGCTCGTCGCAGATCGTGGGGTCCGTGTAGCGACCGAAGGGCACGTTGAAGAGCCCCTTCTTGTTGACCCGGTACAGACCGTTGAAGCCGGTCCGGTTCAAGAAGATCGTGCGCGCCGCCCGATCCACCTCGGGCAGGTCCTCGGGGCTCTGGTCCCGGATGCCGTAGTAGTGGTCCTTGTCGTAGACGTGGGTGTGCAGGGCCTCGATGAGCTCGTCCACCCGATCCCGCACCACCGTGTAGGCGTTCGCGAGCTCCAGGTTCACGTCGTTGAGGACCGCCCGCTCCGGCTTGAAGTGGAAGTACATGGCGCCGCCGCCAACGAACGGCTCGTAGTACCGGGCCCACGTCTTGGGGAGGAGCGAGGAGTAGCGCTTGATGAGCTGGGACTTCCCGCCGACCCACTTGACGAACGGACGGGGCACCGCCCGACTGCTCCTCCTGGGAGCGACGGGGGTCGTGACGTCTTCATCCACGAGCTTCTCTGCGAGCATGTTACGGCGAATCTGTAGCAGATTCGGGGATCCATGTGGGATCGCAGTGATCATCTTTCGCCCGCTGGCGACCTTTACCACCGGCTCATCTAGGCTCCCGATCATGGGCTGGCTCTACTACGAAGCGTGCGAGGTGGCGGACGTTCCGCCCGGCACGAAGACGCGCGTGCAGGTCGAGGGCTACCCCGTCGCGATCTACAACGTCGAGGGCACGCTGTACGCGTCCGGCGACTACTGCCCCCACGAGCAGGTGTCCCTCGGCTCCGGCGGCAGCCTCGACGGGGAGGTCGTCACCTGCGGCGCGCACCGGTGGGCGTTCAACGTGCGGACCGGAGCCTGCCTCGAAGATCCCGGGTTCCCGCTGAAGCGGTTTCCGGTGGGTAGAAAGCACGGCAAGGTCTACGTGGGCTTCTGGTCGGACGAGGCGGACTGACGGCCCGAGCGGTCAGCCTTCGGGGCTCAGGACGGCATCCAGGGAGCGCGGACGCCAGTCGAGCAGCAGGCGAGCCGGCTCGCCGTCCGGGGCGACCTGTTCGGCCATGCCCGCGAGCCGCTCGTCGAGCCGCCGCCCCAACGCCGGGGCGACGCGCGTCAGCACCCGGGTCGCCAGTCGGGTCGTCTCGTCGGGGATGGGCACGAGCCGCGGCGTGCGCCAGCCGCGAACCTGCGCCAGCCGCAGCACGAGGTCTCCGAAAGAGACCGCCTCGGCCCCGGGGAGGTCCAGGGCGAGGAACCCGTCCGGGGCTGCCTCCTCGGGCAGGGCCCGGGCCGCGAGCACGGCGGCCGCGACGTCC
>CALAGR010000054.1 GCA_937891735.1 uncultured Pseudomonadota bacterium
GGGGGCGGAGTGGGCGTCGACCAGCTGCCCGTGCCCCCCGGCACCGGCCCCGAGGAGCGGGTCAAGGTGCGCGGCCTGCGCCGCAAGATCTCCGAGGCGATGGTGCGCAGCGCCCGGACCATCCCGCACTTCAGCTACGTCGACGAGGTCGACATGACCGAGCTGGTCGAGCTGCGCCGCCGGATCAACCAGGAGATGACCGCGCGGGGCCAGGCCAAGGTCAGCTACCTGCCGTTCATCATGAAGGCGTGCTGGCTCGCGTTCACCGACCACCCCGAGGTCAACGCGCTGTACGACAACACGACCGACGAGGTCGTCTACAAGAAGTACTTCAACTGCGGGCTGGCCACGGACACGCCGCAGGGGCTGTACGTGTCGGTGATCCGGGACATCCCCGGCAAGACCATCGTGCAGCTCAGTCAGGACATCATCGACGTGACCGAGCGGGTGCGCGCCGGGAAGGCGAGCCGGGCGGACCTGACGGACTCGACATTCACCATCACGTCGATCGGGAACATCGGGGGCCTCTTCGCGACCCCGATCATCAACTACCCCGAGGTGGCGATCCTGGGGGTCAACCGCATCGTCGAGCGACCCATGGTCCGGGACGGAAACGTCGTGATCCGCTCGATGACCCACCTCAGCCCGAGCTTCGATCATCGGGTCGTGGACGGCGCCAACGCCGCGCGGTTCACCAGTCGGCTCAAGGGCCTGCTGGAGAGCCCCGGACTGCTCATGGCGCTGCTCAACACGCAGTTGTAGTTGGCGGATCCGGGGGCCCGGGAGATAAGCTCGGCGTTCATGGCTCTGGATGTCACATCGGTCGGCTCGTACGTCGGCGGCTACAAGCTGTTGCGCTACCTCGGCGAGGGCCGGCTCGGGCTGGTGTTCCGCGCGCGGCACCAGGACGAGGAGCAGGCGCACGAGCAGGGCGGCGACGTGGCCATTCGCGCCATCCGACCCGAACTGTGCGAACGCGCCGACTTCCGGGAGCGCTTCACTGCGTCACTGAAGCCGGTCCGCCAGCTCGAGCACCCCTCGGTGGTGCGCAACGTGGACGCGCTGCAGCTCCCCGACGGCCAGATCTGCACGGTGGACGAGTTCGCCGAGGGCCAGCCCATCACGGAGCTGCTGGGCCGGGACGTGGCGCTGCCCTGGTCCCGGGCGCTGGCGATCTTCCACCCCGTGATGGCCGCCCTGGCCCACGCCCACGCCCGGGGGGTGCTGCACGGCGGCGTGCGCCCGGCCAGCGTCATCATCCGCAAGGACGACACGGTGGCGCTCCTGGACTTCGGGATCGCCGCCCAGGAGCTCGGCCCGGGGCTGGACTACATGGCCCCCGAGCTCATGCGCCAGGGCACTGGACCACTCCTCGTGGGCGCGCGGCCGGCCCATCCCCCCACCGAGCGGTCCGACGTCTACTCCGTGGGCATGTGCCTGTACTACGCCCTGGCGGGCACGTTCCCCTGGGGCACGGGCAAGGAGCCCCGGGAGATCATCGAGTCCAAGCGCGGCGGACGCTTCCCCCGGGTGGACACCCTCAACCCGAACGTGCCCGCGCCCCTGGGCCAGGTCCTGCAGGGCGCCATCGCCACGGATCCGGCGGAGCGCATCCCCACCATGACCGACCTCGCCCGGGCGCTGACCCGCGCCTCGGAGCCCGCCATCGGCAGCTGGGTGGGGCCCGGCCGGACGATCACCCGGGAGAAGCAATACGTCGCCCAGAAGCTCGAGCAGGCGTTGGCCCGGCGGGAGCGACAGGGACAGAGCTCCGTGAAGCTCAAGGCGGTGGACCTGCGCGCCGGCTCGTCCCGGGCCCTGGAGGCCATTCGCACCGGCGAGGTGGACGCACAGGAGGTCGCGCGCATCGAAAAGGCCCGCGAGGCCTGGGCGCGGCGCTTCGAGAGGCGCTCGGCCCGGAACCGGGCCTACGCGGCGGCGGCCCTTTCGGGTCCGCTCTTCGTGACGGTGTGCGGGATCGCGATCCTGATGGGGGCGCCGCTGCCGATCCCGCAGGACTGGGTCGTGTTCGTGCTGCCGTCGATGGTCTTCTTCTACCTGGGGGCCCTGCTCGCCCTGCTGTCCAGCCGGCGCAAGACGACCTCCCAGGATCTCAGCGTGCTCGTGGCGGGCCTCATCAGCCCCCTGGTCAGCATCGCCGTGCTGTTCGGAGGGGACTGGGCGCTGTCGGCCACCAAGCTCGGCGGCGAGCCGGGCTCTGGACCACGCGCCGCGGCGCTGCTGGCCGTGATCTGGACCGCCAACGCCCTGCTCGGCTGCTGGTACGGAGAGCGGCAGAACGTGCACGCCGAGACCAGGAAGATGCGGTCGAACCTCCCGAAGGAGGCCCTGGCCCGGGACTCGGGGGCCATCACCACCCGCGGCTTCAAGGCGATCAGCGAGATCGCGCTGACCACCGGCCGGGTCAAGGCGATCAGCAGCAAGTCCAAGGGCGTCGAGTAGCGCGGCTCAGCGCCTGGTCGACATCCGCTCGTTGACCGGATCCGACAGCTCGACGAAACGATCCGCGATCCCGTGCAGCTGCATGTTCGCCGCCGCCACGGCGCGCCGCCCGGTGAGCGGGCCCTTGTCCTCGCCCTCCTGCAGCTGCGCCTCCACCTCCGCCAGCGCCTGCTCCAGTTCCTCGCCCCGCGCCCGCGACAGCTGCTGGGTCGTCGCCTCCCGGCGCAGGAGCTCGATGAACGTGCGCGCCTCGGTCACCGAGCCGTGCTGCAGCCGCTTCATGCCGCCGACGATGAACCACAGGAACAGGCACACCAGGTTGAAGAGCACCACCGCGGCGACCATCCACATCCGATCACCTGTGTATCCGCCGAGCTCCATGTCAGTACTCCGCGCCGCCGAACTGGTCCACCCAGTGGCTCGCGCTCAGTGATGCGCCCGTATGGGCGACGACGGTCCCAGCCCAGGGAAGGCGCTGGCCCATGGTGAAGAGCGCGTCGAAGAACGCGCCCACCTCGGGCCGGTTGGCGATGGAGGGCTCCTGTGTGCTGGAGCCCGGGGCGAGGCACCCGCGGAACTGGGACGCGAGCAGCTCGCCGAGCATGTAGTTCTGGTAGTAGGCGGGGTAGCAGGCGATGTGCACCTTGCTGGCCCAGTCCGGGCCGTCCCACCCGGCGGGCCGGCGCAGCCCCTGGATGTCCTCGGCGAGACCCCACCAGGCGGCCTCCAGATCCTGGGTGGGATCTGAATACAGCTGACGCTCGAACGCCGTGACGAGCAGGGTCCAGCGCGCGAAGACGAGCTGCGCCTCGCGCTGTTCAGCCGCCGCGGTGGCGGCCATGGCGTCGGGCACGCCAGCGACGTCACGCAACCACGGGGCGCTCTTGACCATGCGGCCGAAGAACATCGCCACGGCCTCGGTGATGAAGGTGTGGGCGGGCTCCCGAAGCAGCCACGGCAGGTCCGGGGAGATGCCGCGGTTGTAGACCGCGTGGCCGAACTCGTGCAGCGAGGTCTCCATCCAGCGCGCCGTGGCGTCGAGGTTGCACAGCACCCGCACGTCGCGCGGGTTGTCCACGCCGATGCAGAACGCGTGGGGGGACTTGCCGTCCCGGGGCAGCAGATCGCCGGCCCGCCACAGCTCGTCCGCGGGCAGCCCGATGCTCCGATAGAACTCCAGGGTGTTCTTCTTGATGGCCAGCAGCGTGAAGAACGAGTCGGTGGCGCGGGTCGGATCGTTGCGCGGCACCGACTGCAGGAAACGATCCGGGTAGTCCCAGGGCTCCAGGGCGTGCGCCGGCTTGCCCCGCAGGCCGCTGAGCTCGGCGTCGAGCGAGGCCTTCTGCGCCGCCCAGGGCGCGTCGGTGCGGGCGCGCAGGTCGTCCAGGATGGCGAACAGCGTGTCCGGCTCCATCTCCTGGTCCGCGAGCTCGAGGTGGTAGTAGTCGGCGAACCCCAGGGCGGTCGCCTGGCGGTTCCGCAGCTGCGCCAGCTCGACGATCCGGTCCCTGACCAGCCGCCCGACCCCGCGCGTGGCCTCCCAGATCTGCCGGCGCCGCCCGTCGTCCGTCTCGGACAGCAGGCCGCGGTCGAGCTCGTTGGAGGTCCAGCGTCGCCCCTCGATGGTGGGCCGGGAGGTGCTGAAGACCTCCTCCACCTCCAGGTTGAGCGCGATGATCCGCTCCCGCAGCGCGCGATCCACCTGGGCTCGACGAAACCCCGGCGAGAGCAGCTCCAGCTGCCGGTGCACGAGGGCGTCCTGCCCCCCATCGGCGAGCCAGCGCTGCAGGGCGGAGTACGCGCCGCCGTCGGCGTGCAGGGCGGACAGATCGTTCTCCAGCCGGCCCAGTCGCTGCAGCATCGAGCGATCCCCGCTCAGCGAGAACCGCCAGTACAGCTCGGCGTGCTCCTGCTGGAGGGGGCGCACCCGGCCCTCGTACGCGTCCAGGAACTCCTGGGGGCCGCGGTCGGTCGGAAACGAGTCGCTCACTCGGCGTCCAACTCGTCCCAATCCGGCTCGGCGACGAAGAAGCGCGTGTCGCGACGGAACCGCACGAAGAACAGGACCTTGCCGGGCTTCTCCTCGGTGACCCTGGCGAGGGCCGCGGTGAAGGAGTCCAGGTCCGACACCTCGTGGTCGTTGATGCGCTGGATGATCATCCCGCGGCTGAGCCCCGCGAGCCCGCCCCACCCGGCCTGGGTCACGCCATCGACCACCACCCCGGTGATCGTGGGGTCCAGGCGCTGGCTGAGCAGCGTGTCCATGGTGGTCTCGCGCACCGCGATGTCGAAGGCCTTGTTCTCGCGGCGCTCGGCGTGCAGCTCGGTCTTCGGCGACTTCGCCAGGGTCACGCGCAGGTCCTGGGTGCCCCCGCCCCGCTGCTCGCGGGTGAAGGTGACGACGGCCCCGGCCTCGTTGGCCCGCACGCGGCCGATGAAGGTGTTCAGGTCGCTCTCCTGTTTGACCGCGATGCGCTCACCGTCGAGGGCCACCAGGATGTCGAGGGCGGCGATGCCCGCGGCGCCGGCGGGCGATCCGGGGATCACCCGGGTCACCAGGATCGCGCCTCCGTCGCTGATGCCAAGGTGCTTGGCCAGCGCCCGGTCAAGGGCCTGGAACTCGACCCCGAGCCAGCCTGCGCTGTCCTCGGGGGGCGGCGTAGCGGAGGCGACCTGCTGCGCCGTTGCCCGCCCTGCGGCGATGAACGCCTCGAACCGGGCGTAGGACAGACCCACCGGCCCCGACAGGCTCGGGCGCACCATGCGACCAGCCCCGGGCGTCATCGGGACCTGGGCGACCACGCCGATGACGTCGCCCCGCTCGTCCCACAGGGGCGCGCCCACCAGGTTCGTCGTGGAGCCGGCGAGGGACCACACGTCCTGCGGGGTGTGCAGGATCGCGTTGATGGACATGGGCGAGAAGACCGGCTCGCGCCCGTACTCCTTGGTGTACAGCGTCATCGAGCGCAGGCCCGCGCCGATCTCCGGCTCGAAGGCGTTCGAGAAGGTCACGTAGGGGAAGGGCCCCTCACCGTCGGTGATGCGGAGCAGCCCGAGGTTGAGGTCGGTGTCGAAGCCCACGACCTCGGCCTTGTGCTCGCGGCCGTCGGAGAACACCAGGCGAAAGCCGGTCAGCTCGGGCAGCGATCCCGAGGAGATCCGCCCCGGGCCGCGCTGGGGGAAGCGCACGTTGCCCGAGATCAGGACGAGGCCGTCCGCCGAGATCACCACGCCGTCGGTGTAGGACTCGGTCTGCTGATTCTGACCGCCCGCCACGAACTCCTGGTTGAACTCCACGGTCGCCACCGTGGTGGTCGCCATGGCGTAGAACTGGGGGATCGTCTGGGGCTTCTTCTTCTTCGCGAGGGCGGAGGTCGGGAGCAGCAGGGTCACGGCGATCGCGAAGAGGACGAGGCGATTCACCGCGCACCCCCTTCCGCGCCGGCGTCATCGGTTGGCGTCACCAGGACCAGCCTGAGACGCTCCTGATCGACCACGCGAAGCAGCACCGGGTTGCCCGCCGCGGCGAGGGCCGCGTAGCGCTCCTGGAACGCCGCGAGGTCGGCCACCGGCTGGTCGTCGAGCTGGTCGATCACCCAGCCCCGGCCGAGCTTGCCGCGGTCGCCGGGGCCACCGGTCTTGACGCCTTCCACCAGCACGCCGTCGCGGCTGTCCAGGTCCTGATCGAACATCATCTGGTCGGTGATCCCGCGCACCGTGAAGCCCCAGGCCGCGGCCTCGAACTCGTCGCCGCTGAGCTTGCCGGTCTCGACCGTGGTGATGGTCAGGGCCTTCTCGCCGTCGCGGCGCAGCAGGGTGATGGGTACCTGGGCGCCGATGGGGGTCCCGGCGATCAGGGAGTACACGCGGGGCAGCTCCTCGTCGAACCGGGCGGACACGCTGTTGCCGGCGTAGGACAGGAGCACGTCGCCGGGCAGGACGCCGGCGGCCTGGGCGGGTCCACCGCGCTCGACGCTGGCCACGAGGGCCCCCCGGGCGGCCTTCTCCATGCCGAACAGGGACTCCCAGTCCTGAAGCGACTGGAACTGGATGCCCACGTAGGAGCGCTTGACCTCGCCCGCGGTGACGAGCGCCGCGGCGACGCTCTTCGCGGTGGCCGACGGGATGGCGAAGCCGATGTTGTCGGCGAACGCGGCCCCCCGGGCGTTCACCCCGACCACCTCGCCCGCGAGGTTGATCAGCGGACCCCCGGAGTTGCCGGGGTTGATGGCGGCGTCGGTCTGGATCCAGGTGTTGAAGTCGCCGGTGCGCTCGCCGGTGGGGAGCGTCATGCCCTCGGCGAGGTAGCGGTCCGTGTTGGACACGACGCCGAAGGTCATGGTGCGCGCCAGCGCCAGGGGCGAGCCAAGGGCCATCACGAACTCGCCCACCGACAGGGCGTCGGAGTCGCCGAAGCGCAGGGGCTTCATGCCGTAGGCAGCGACCAGCTCGGCGGGGATCTTGATGACCGCGAGGTCGGTCAGGGGGTCTTCACCGACCAGCTCGGCCTCGACCCGCTCCTGGTTGTGCAGGGTCACCATCACGCGGCTCGCCCGGCCGGCGACGTGGTAGTTGGTGACGATGTGGCCCTGCAGATCGATGAGGAAGCCGGAGCCCACCGAGCTGCGCTTGCGCTTCTCGCCCCTCGTATAGGAGTCGGTGACCGGCTGCACGTTGACGAGGGCGGTGTTGGCCTGACGCTGGACCTTCAAGATGGAGGCCTGCAGGTCCGCGGCAACAGACGGCGCGGGCGCCCCCACCAACAACGCAAACCCCAGGAGGAGGCCGACGGCGAGGGGGCGCGCGCCGGAGCGCGAGGGGGTGCTCATCATCGCGGGAGCATGGCGCCGAGGGCATTCAGGGTCAAGGCAAGCGATGTGCACTTTTCCTGGCCCTCCGGAGGCATTTTTTTCGTCTGGGGTCACGAGAGCGGGGCCCACGGGGGCCGCGTCCTCGATGGGAGCCAACCCCGGCCCCCGGCAAGGAGACCTCATGACCCCCACCCGAACGATCTTGTTGCTCGCCCTCATGTCCTTCCCCACGGGCTGCCTGGAGACGGGCTCGTCGTCCGACGCCGTGCTGCCGGACTCCAGCGCCGAGGGAGAGCTGGCCGTCGCCTTGTCCGAGCTGGCCGCCCTGACCGAGCGGGTGATCGAGCTGGAGGAGGCCGTCGCGAACATCGAGCCCGCGGAGGCGGTGGACCTCACCGCTCTGGAGCAGGCGGTGGAGGCGCTGGACGAAGGGGTCACCAACAACGCCGCGGAGCTCCTCAACCAGGGCAACTGGATCGCCGCGGACGGGGCCCAGATCAGCTGGATGGCCAGCGATCTCGCCGGCGCTCAGGCAGCCATTGCGTCGGTGCAGACCAGCATCGCGAGCAACGCCAACGACATCGCCATCCACCTCGGCTACATCTCCAACAACGCCAGCGCCATCGCCGCGAACGCCTCGGCCGTGGCGGGGCTCGACACGGTGGTCGACGACAACTCCCTGGACATCGTCGAGATGCTGGGCCGCACGGTGACCAGCAGCTTCGACCTCGCGTCCGCCACCACGGCGCTCAGCTACTGCTCGATGCCCCAGGAGGAGAACAGCAACAACGTGGTGACGTACGTGCTGACGACCACCCCGGGCCCCCTGTTCTCCAGCCGGTTCGGGACCCTGGCCACCTCTTCGCCCTGGAAGTCCCTGGCCTACAGCCCCCCGGACCCGATCCGCTGCGGATCCGCCACCTGGTCCTCGAACGTGGAGAGCAGCGCCGACTACGCCCTGAACGACCTCCCCACGTCGGTGACCGATGGCGGCCTGACCTACCTGCTGCTCAACGACCCCATCACGGGCATGGCCATCAGCTGGTGGACCCCCTCGGTCGCGTCCGCATGGGAGTAGCGGGCCGCGCCGGGACTCAGGGATCGGGGTTGCTGGGCACCGGCTCGGCAGGCAGCTCGGGGACGTCTTCGCCGGACCAGAGCTCGTAGTTCTCGATGATGGACGCAGCGGTGAGCCCGCTCCCGAGCAGGAGCCGCGCCCGCAGCGTGTAGCACGCCCCCACCTGCCAGCCGTGGATGATCCACTGCACGTCCCACGCCGACAGGGGCGAGTGGGTGATCCGAACGTCGCCGCCCCCATCGAGCATCGTCGCGAACGTCGGGCCCTCGGGCAGGACCCCGTAGAACACGGGGTAGGCGAAGACCTCGCGCGCTACGGCGGTGGTGGTGAAGAGCTTGTCGGGGTAGTCCGTCGCGAAGTCGATCCGCCCCGGATCCGACTCGTGAAGGAAGGTGCTGCGAACCATGTGGTCTCGGGACCGTCCCTCGATCCAGACCAGCGGCTCCTGGGGACCCGTCCGACCGGGGAAGTACAGGGGGAGCCCCGGCATGGACGGGTAGGTCGCCCAGAACAGCCCGACCCAGTCCGTCTTCGGAGTGGGCCGCGTCAGCCGCGCCGAGAAGGTGACGTCGATCGTGTCGCCGCCGCGCGCCGAGAACCTGGTAGCCGACTCCAGCCCCCAGAACGGCGTCGGCTTCTGGTACAGCACGACCTGGGTGGGGGTCAGCTTGAAGACGTCCATCACGGCTTCGGGCTGCCGGGGTTCGAACAGGCGGTCGTGCCGCGGATCCAGGTTCCCCTCGTGCTGCACGCCATCGAAGACGTGCTCGAGGTTCCACGCCGAGAAGATCAGCTCGCGCTGGCGCCCCGGGAGCCGGAAGAACCCGAGACCGTTGTGCTCACCGAGTTCCTCCTGGACGTTGCCCTGGGCCTTGAACGAGAAGCCCTCGGTGTCCACCCGAGCGGACTCCTGGGGGTCCCGCCAGGCCGCGCGGTCATCCAGGACGCAAGGGAGCTTCCGCTCGGCGGCGGTGAGGGTGCGGTATCCGCTGGCGAGGACCGGAGCGGGGACAGCCGGGGGAGCGACGACCCAGCCGCAGCCGCTCCCGCCCCACAGGACGAGCGCCGCGACCCCGCAGGCTCGTGCGATTCGACGCGGGGCGCCGTCAATCACAGTCGATGTAGCCGATCGCCTCGAGCTCGGGGTACTCCTCGCACAGGTCGCGGAAGCCCTTGCACTCGGGCAACGCCTCGTCGAACAGGAACGTGGTCTGGGCCGACGTCAGATCGGTGAGCTGCAGCGCCTCCCAGCTCCTCTGGAGTCCCACCCCGGCGGCTGGCCACCGCACGAGGAGCGGAGGGGCGTCCGCCTCGGGCAACGCATCCGGAGCGTGGGTGCGCACCAGCTGGCTGCCGTCGTCGAGCACCCACACGCTCATGTTCCCGGCTCCCTCCGTCACCTGCAGGTTGAGCAGGTTGCACAACGACGACCCGGACTGGCGCTGCCCGACGCCGCTGCGCAGGTCGGTCCCGTCTGCGATCCCGGCCGCCGCCAGCACCGTGCCGTGCACGTTCATCGTGCTGACCGGTCCAGTCCGCTGCCCCGGCTCACCGCCTCGGCCCTGCATCGCCAGGGGAACGTACAGCTCCATCGGCGCGTTCGCCTCGCCGTGCCCGAAGCTGTCCGGCGAGCCGATCATGAAGGCACCCCGGTCCCGGAACAGCTCCCCATGGTCGGCTGTCAGCACGGTGAGTCCCGCCTCCGGCGGCACGAGGTCGAACACCGCGGGCAGCAGCGCGTCCGTGGCCCGCGCGTCGTCGGTGTACCAGGTCCAGGCCAGCGCGAGTTCCTCGTCCGTGACCGGAGGCAGCACCGCGTCGGCCGGCGCGGCGAGGTAGTCGTGCCCCGCGAGCACCTGGAGCCAGCCGAAGCGGGGCTGGGGGAGCTGCTCCCACGCCTCGATGAACGTCGCCACCGAGTCGGCGTCGCCGCCGGTCAGCGCGTCGCGGTCCCGGACGTACGACTCCGAGAAGCCACGGCTGAAGAGCTCGTGGTCCAACGCGTGGTTGGCGCTGGCGAGCAGCGTGTTGTAGCCCGCGGCGGCCATGCGCTCCGCCAGGGTGGTGGACGCCGTGCTGTCCTGACCCGGCGCGAAGTCGGTCGTCACCAGGAACCGGTCCTGGAAGAGCCCGCCTACGCTGTCCACCGTGGTGTTCGAGGGGGACACGGCCAGATCCCAGCTCAGGCCCTCGTCGATGAACGCCTGGGCGTTGGGCATGGCGTCACCGACGGCCGCGCGGGTGGTCGTGTCCAGCACCACCACGAGGATGTCCGGCGGTCCCAGGTCCACGGGCGGCGGGTCAGTCGGACAGCCGAGCAGGGCTACCCCCAGGCACAGCGCAGCTCCCCTCACGGGTCGCCCATCAGGTCGGCCCCCGGCGTGAGGTCCAGGCCGTCGAGCTCCGGGCCGTCCGCCGGGTACCGCCGCACCTTGAAGACCGCGTTCTGCCCGTACCCAGGGACCTCGCCGGGCTCCGCGATCCCGCCCGGGAGGACCGGGCTGACGTACTCCCAGACCAGCTCTCCGTCGGCGTCGATCTCGAAGAGCCGCCCCGCCGGGCCCTCGGTGATCAGCGTGTTTCCCCCCGGCAGGCGCTGGGCGCCGGAGATGAGGGGCGCGAAGAGGTCGGACGGGATCGGGGCGGTCCAGATCCACTCTGGGAGCAGCGGCGCGTCGTCCGGGGTCTGGGCCGCGGGCAGGCCGTCCTCGAACGGGACCTCGATCTGCACGACCCGCGAGTAGGCGCCCTGGGGACGGCCCATCCCGTTGTCGAACACCATCAGGCGCCCGCCCGGGAGCCAGGTGGGATCGTGCTGTCCGTACAGCTCGGGCTGGCCGTCGCCACCCCAGTTGGCAGGGCGGCCCCACCGGTACAGCAGGTCCCCGGCGGGGCCGGCGGCTTCCTCCGTGCTGGTCCCGTGGTCGATGACCCACAGCTCGTCCAGCCCGTGGGCGCTGACGACGAGCAGGTCCGTGTCCGGGTCGTGGTCGATCCCGTTGAGGTGGGTCCAGTCAGTGACGCCCATCTGGCCGGCGTTCACGTCGATCCGTCCCGGAGAGGCGCCGGGCTCGGCGAAGTCCGGCAGCTCGGCGCTCACGTTCTGGATCAGGTGATCGCGCGCGCGCCAACGCCAGACGACCTCGCCGCTGCCTGCGTCGAGCTCGTAGATCGCGTCCATGAAGACGCCTGCGAGGGGCACGGTCTCGGGCTCTCGACCCACCTCGACGACCTCTTCGCGGGAGAAGGCCTCCCACACCAGCGCCAGGATGTTGCCGTTGGGCAGCCGGTGGATGTCGTGGTGCGAGAAGTAGTCGGGCCCCTAGATCTGCCAGACATCGAGCAGCTCTCCGTCCCAGCCGTACTCCTCGACGATCCCACTGGCTCCGGCCAGGCCACCGAAGCGCTCGTTGAAGCCCTGCCCGCCCTTGCCGGTGCGCAGCAGCGTGCCTTCGGGGGTCAGGTACGCCGCGAGCCCGGCCGTCCAGGCCGACTCCCAGGAGTTCACGACGCGCCCGAGCTCGTCGATGAGGTACGTCGAGCGGCTGCGCGTGGGCGCGATCAGCGTCAGACCCGGGGTCACGCCTTCGGCGCACAGCCGCAGACCGACCGTCGCGTCCATGTCCGACACACCACAGGTGGGAACGGACAGGGGAGCCGGTTCGTCCCGGAGCGCCGCGCCCGGCCCGCCGACACACGCCGGCAGACCCAGGGCCATCAGCAACGCCCCAGAGGGCAGTGGGGAGCGTGACAGTCGCATCGTCGCCCGCACAGGACCGGGGGAAGAATCCCGCGGGTTCCTGTGGGTTCGAACGCCGGTCTGGAGGCATTCGCTGAAAATCGACGGCGCTGGATCGTGAAATTCTGAGAATTACCGGTTTGGGTCCACCCCGGGCCGCTTCCGTCAGACCAGGAGCTCGAGCCGGCCGAGCAGGAAGTCCCGGGCCGCGACGATGACGTGGACCTCGTCCGGGCCGTCGGCGATGCGCGCGGCGCGGGCGCTGCGGTACCAGAGCCCAAAGGGCAGGTCTTCGCTGTAGCCCCGGGCCCCGTGCATCTGGATGGCGTCGTCGAGGATCTGGCACAGCGCCCGGGCGACGTGGAACTTGGCCATGGAGCTGTAGGGCCGAGCCTCCACCGTCTTGCCCTGCTCCAGCATCCACGCGCAGTGCAGGGTCATGAGGTTGCCCATGTGCACGGCCATGGCCCCCTTGGCGATCATCACCTGCACCTGTTGGTGACGCGCCAGCTCCTTGCCGAAGCTGGTCCGCGTGGCGATGTACTCCCGGCACATGTGCAGGGTGCGATCCGCCAACCCCAGCCACCGCATGCAGTGGGTCAGCCGCGCCGGGACGAGGCGCTTCTGGGCGAGGGCGAACCCCTGCCCCACCTCGCCGAGGATCGCGTCGTCCGCGACCCGGACGTCGACGAACTTGAACTCGGCTTCCTTGTGGGCCAGCACCGGCGGGGCCATGCACGGCACCTCCCGGACGTACTGCACGCCGGGCGCGTCCCGTTCCACGAGAAACATGGTGCAGCCGGTCCGGCGGTCCGGCGAGGTCCGCGCCATGACGATGAGGAAGGCGGCGTCGCGGCCCCCGGTGGAGAACCACTTGTGCCCGTTGATGACCCACTCGTCGCCGTCCCGGACCGCGGTGGTGCGCAGGTTCGTCGGATCCGCGCCGGCGCCGGGGGCCGGCTCGGTCATGCAGAACGCAGAGGTGATCTGGCCGTCGCACAGCGGCTGGAGCCAGCGCTCCCGGGCCGCGTCGGAGGCGACGGCGGCGAGCAGGTCCATGTTCCCCTGGTCCGGCGCGTCGCAGTTGAAGACCTTGGCCCCGGCGAAGCTGCGGCCCATCTCGCGAAACAGCACGGCCATGCCCATGGGGCCGAGGCCCTGTCCGCCCAGGTCTTTGGAGAGGTGCGGGGTCCACAGCCCCGCGGCCCGCGCCTTGGCCTGGAGGAGCCGCAAGGTGGAGTCGTCGCCGCGCTGATCCTCGTCGAAGACGCGCTGCTCCACGGGGATGACGTGCTCGTCGACGAAGGCGCGCACGCGGGTGCGCAGCTCCTCCAGCTCGGGGCGGGGCGAGAAGTCGATCATCAGGAGATCTCCCAACCCGCATCGGTGTCGAAGCGGGGGTTCGTGATGGCCAGGCGGCCCTTGAGGGTCCGACGGAGGTGCGCTCTGGTGGCGGCGAGCTGGGTTGGCTCGAGGTCGCCGGCGCGGATGCGGCCCGCCAGCTCCGCGTTGAGGCGCTCCAGCAGGGCGGTGCGGTCGTCCCTGGTGGTGGGATCGTCGGCGGGCAGGTCGGAGGAATCGAGCAGGGCGCGCAGTCCGGCGAGCTCGCCGCCGTCGTGCCACTCCTCCATGCGCCGCTCGAGCACGCACATGCGGGCCAGGTTCGCGGCGATGAGGCACCGGAAGGAGAGGGCCCGGTCCTGCAGCTGGGGTCGCACGTCCGCCTCGATGAAGTCAGCGATGGCGAGCAGCAGCTCTTCTTGAGTCGGTGGGTACTGCATGGAGCGGCAGTCTATCGGTGGTGGCCGCGCCATCGCATCGGTGGGGCGCGGGGGGGCGCGGGCGCCGGGGCGCGGGTCCGCTACCCTCGGGACCCATGCGCCGCATCCACGTCTCCCTGCTGCTCACGCTGTCGCTGGCGTGGTCCTCGGGCTGCCCCACCGGGGGGATCATGCCCGTGCCGCCCAACGTCATCACCGGACCTCTGAGCCCGCTGCACGCCGTGCCCGACACGGCCGCCGGTGGCCGGTTCGAGGACGCGCTCGGCCGGCAGGTGCTGCTGCGCGGCGCCAACGTCAACTCGCTGGGCGAGTACTGGACCTTCGATCCCGACGTCGCCCCGGTGTTCCCGCTGGTGGCCGACGAGGTCGACCTGTTCGCCGGCATCGGCTGGAACGTGGTCCGCATGATCCTGACCTGGTCCCTGGTGGAGCCGAGCCCCGGCGAGTACGACGCCGCCTACCTGGACGCCGTCGAGGACGCCGTGCGCCTCTTCCAGAGCCGCGGGATCTACACCCTGATCGACCTGCACCAGGACGCCTGGGGCCCCACCCTCGCGGCCCGCGCCGACGAGACCTGCCCCACGGACACGAGCCCCGCCATCGGCTGGGACGGCGCCCCGGGCTGGGCGACCCTGGACGGGGGCGCGTCACGCTGCATTCGCACCGGCACCTTCGGGCTGCGGGAGTTCTCCCCCGCCGTCGTCGCCGCGTTCCTGGCCTTCTGGTCCGATCAGGAGGGGCCGGGCGGCGTCGGGATACAGACCCGCTACCACGCCATGCTCGGCCACCTCGCCGCGCGCTTTTCGCCCTTCGACTCGGTCATCGGCTACGACGTGATGAACGAGCCCAACGCCTGGTCCAGCATCACCCTGGCCCTGGCCGCCCCCGGGCAGGGGCTCGACGACCAGACGGCGACGCTGAGCACCTTCTACTCCCGGGCGCAGGCGGCGATCCGGCAAGCCGAGACCGACGCGCGCACCCCGCACCGGATGATCTTCATCGAGCCCTCCCCGGACTGGGCCGTCAGCACCGAGCTGGCCGTGCTGCCGTACTTCCAGCACGACGATCAGCTCGTCTACGCGCCCCACATCTACCAGGGCGGCATCACCCCGGGCGGCCTGAGCGAAGGCGCATTCCAGGACGCGATGGACGACGCGGCCACGTTCCGGGGCGCGCCGATCCTGACCGGCGAGTGGGGCACTGGGCCGACCAGGGCGACCGATCCCGACGACGACTACTTCGAGCGCCACCAGGACTTCCAGGACCAGTTCCGCATGAGCTCGGCGCTGTGGCAGTTCCGGGTGGGCTGCGGCGACCCCCACGCCGCGAGCGATCCGTACCAGGGGGTCGATCCCGGCATGTGGGGGCTGTTCGACGTGGACTGCCCGAGCAACCAGACCCTCGGGTTCCGCGAGGACTTCGCCCGCGTGCTCCGCCGACCGCTGCTGCGCGCCGCGCCGGGCCCCATCGACGCGGTGCGGTGGGATCGGCAAACGGGGACCTTCCAGGCCTCGGGCACCCAGGCGACGAGCGGCCAGGAGCTGGTGCTGTTCCTGCCGGTGCCGGTCGCCGTCGGTGACTTTGAGGCCAGCGGCCTCGCGGGGCTGGCACCGGGCACCGTCGAAGGCCCCGGGCAGCTCTGGACCGCCGCGGCAACCGGCGGCGCCTGGCAGATCCGGGTGCTGCAGCTCCCCTGACGTCCTTCAGTCGCCCAGACCGGCGACCCCGGTCTCGATCAGCCGCAGCGCCTCGTACTCCATCTCCGCCGCGCGCCGGCCGATGGCGATCAGCTCCAGGTCCTTCTGCCCGCCGGCGTACCGCTGGGCCTGGAACACGCAGCCCGCCGCCCAGCGCAGGTTGCCGTCGATCTCCCACCAGTGGATGTCCTGCAGGTCTACGGACCGGCCGCTCGCCGCCTCGTACGCCGCGTAGAACGGCGCGCGGTGCCCGAACCCGCCGATGGGCTTGTTCAGCCGGTTGAAGCGCCAATCCCGCACGGAGATCCACGCCAGATCCTCGAACGGCGAGCTCCACCGGGCGAACTCCCAGTCCAGCACGTTCGCCAGCCCGTCCGGCGTCACCATGAAGTTGCCGGTCCGGAAGTCTCCGTGCACCAGGGTCACCTCCCGCGAGGGCGGCGGGTTGTCCACCAGCCAGCGGTAGATCAGCTCGGTGGCCGGACTCGGCGCCTCCAGCCGGTCGATCATGTCCCGCAGCAGCCGGATCCCCTCGGCCACCGCGTCGCCGTCCGCAGGCGCCGCAAACGCCGTGATCGTCTGGCCGATCACCGAGTCCGGGGTGATCGCGTGGATCGCCGCGGCCTGCTCCGCCAGCTGGGCCGGCAGCCGCTCCCGCCCCGCCGCCAGCTCGGGCGTCTTGAGGACCTTGCCGCCGATGGCGACGCCGTCGCTCCAGTCCAGGAAGTAGGCCCACGCCCCCTCCCGCAGCAGGCTCTGGCTGAGCCAGCGCACCTGGGGAGTGCGCACGCCCCCAGCGGCCGCGGCCCGCATGACGTTGAACTCCCGGGAGCGATCCAGCGTGCCGGGGATCCCCGACGGCGCGTCGCTGCGAACCACCAGCCGCTGCGGCTCCCCGTCGATGATCACGTCCACCCGCAGGTTGTCCTGGCAGGCCCCGCCGACGAGCGGCTCAATGCCCACGAGCACGGCCCCCGGCGCGTGCTGGGCGAGGCGCTCCGCGATGGCGTCGCGGGCGGCGGTCAAGGCGTTCATGGGCGATCCTCCGAGGCAGTGTGCCGGACGCTGTAGACTTGCGGCGTGTCGGACTCCCTCCTCGCAGCGCTCTCCTGGGTCGATCTCGTCATCTTCGCGGAGGTCCAGAGGGTGCGCGCCCGGGGCCGCGCGCTGGGCAAGGACGCACCCTGGGGCGCGTACATCGGCGAGGCGGAGGTCGACGAGATCCTGGGCGATCTGCTCGACATCGGCCCCTTCCGGGTCGATGAGGACGTCGCCGGGGGCCTGCGCAACCTGCTGGTGAAGCGCCGCGCGGCCGTCATCGAGGTCCGCGAGGCGGAGAACGCCGCCGCACAGCGCGGGGAAGAGGTCGCAGCCCTCACCCGCCTCGCGAGCGCCTTCGATCTGGACGACGTGGATCTCGATCTGCTGCTCCTCGCCCTCGCCCCGGAGGTCAACGCCCGCTACCTGCGGCTGTTCGCCTACCTGCAGGACGACTTCAGCGCCCAGCACATCACCCCCGCCCTGGCGGGACGCCTGCTGTCCGACGACCGGGCCCAGCGCCTGCGCCTGGGCGCCCGCTTCGCCCCCGACGGCAACCTCGTGCGGCACGGCCTGGTCGTGTTTCGCGAGACCATCGACGCCCACCGCACCGCCCTGCCGGCTCGCCCCCTCGCCGTCGCGCCGCGCATCGCCCGGTGGCTGCTGCAGGGAGAGGTGGCCAACCCCGATCTGCACCCGTGGGCCACCCTGGAGCGCCTCGGCAAGGACTCCATCCCCGCCCGGGCCACCGTCGCTCACGCAGTGGACAGCGTGCTCGCCGCCCTGCCGGCGTCCGAGCGCTCCCCCGTCCTCAGCCTGGACGCGCGGTCCCGTCGCGATGCCCTCGTCGCCGCCCGCCACCTCGCCCGCAGCCGGGGCGCTCCGCTGCTCGTGGTGGACATGGCCGCCGCCGAACGGCTCGGCATCAACCCGATCCTCGAAGCCCGCACGCTGGCCCGCGAGGCGCGTCTGCAGGGGGCCGTGCTGCTGGTCCTCGATCCGCCCGAGGCCCTGGACGGCGTCGATCCGATGGCTCCGCTGCTGCTCGCCACGGCCCGGGGTCCGCAGCCGGTCCTGATCCACGGGGCCCCCAGCGGGGTCGCCGAGCCCATCGGCGCGGATCGCCGGTTCCTGCAGATCCCCCTGCCCGGCATGACCCTGTCGGAGCGGGAGGAAGCGTGGCGGGACGCCCTTGACGAGCTGCGGGCCGATCCCGCCCAGGCCGCGGTCCTCGAGTCCCTCGCCCTGGAGCCCCACGGCCTCGCCCGCAGGTACCGCTACTCCCGGGGCCAGATCGCCCAGGTCCTCGAGCTCGCGCGCAACCGCGCCGCAGCCGCCGGGCAGCCCCGGGTCACCCCCGAGGTCCTGCTCGAAGCCGCGGCCGAAGCCTTCCTGCCGGAGCTGTCGCCCCTGGGGCAGCGGGTGCCGGTCCGGCGCGGGTGGGACGACCTCGTCATGCCCCCGGAGGCGCGCGAGATCATCGAGGAGATGCTCGCCCAGGTGGATCGCCGCGAAGAGGTGCTCGAGGTCCTGGGCCGCGCGTCCGTGCGCAACGGCGAGCGCGGCATCAAGGCGCTGTTCTCCGGCCCCCCGGGCACGGGCAAGACCCTGAGCGCCGAGGTCATCGCCAAGTCGCTGGGCTACCCGCTGTTCCGGGTCGATCTCGCGGGGGTGGTCAGCAAGTGGGTCGGCGAGACGGAGAAGCACCTCAACAAGCTGTTCGACCAGGCCGAGGACTCGCCCTGCGTGCTGCTGTTCGACGAAGCGGACGCGCTGTTCGGCAAGCGCGGCGAGGTCAAGGGCGCCCAGGATCGCTTCGCCAACCTGGAGGTGAGCTACCTGCTGCAGCGCCTCGAGGCGTTCGACGGCATCGCCATCCTGACCACCAACCTCAAGCGCAACATCGACGAGGCGTTCCTGCGGCGCTTCACCTTCGTGGTCGAGTTCCCGTTCCCCGAGGCCGAGCAGCGCCTGTTGATCTGGCAGCGCGTGCTCCCCGAGGGCCTGCCCCTCGCCGACGACGTGGACCTCAAGTCGGTGGCCACGGACTTCAAGCTCGCGGGCGCCAACATCTGGAACGTCGCGGTGGCGGCGGCCTGCGTCGCCGCAGCCACGCCGGACCGCCGCATCACCCGGCAGATGCTCGCCCACGCCGTGCTGCGGGAGTACCAGAAGCTCGGGCGCAAGGTCGGCCAGCTCCGCCCGCCGATGCTCGCGGGGGTCGATCTGGAGTCGGGCGAGCCTCTCGCTGAGGGCGAGGCCCGCCGGGTGGGACGCCGGAATGCGCCCTCCGCTGCCGAAGCGCGTCGCAACTCGAGCGCCAAGTCCCGGAAATAGACGCATCAGGGCCTCGGGCACCCCGCCCCCAGACGGCGGGGCCGTGCTAGAAGCGCCGGCATGTCTCCCTTCCGCCTCCTTCTGACCCTGCTGTCCTCCACCCTCATCCTGCCCCTCGCCGGCTGTCCTTCGGACGACGACGACACGACGGATGACGACGACGCCGACGTGTGCGCCGGAATCGAGCCGGTCAGCGGGACCGACGTGGACAAGCAGCTGATCGGGGCGGGCCTGGACCGACCGGTGGACATCGCCAACGCGGCCGACGGCAGCAACCGGGTGTTCGTGGTGGAGCAGACCGGCGTGATCCGCGAGCTCCGCGCGGGCGACACCCAGGCCCGGCGGTGGTTCGACATCAATGATCGGGTCGTCAACCCCGGAGGCATGGGCGACGAGCGGGGCATGCTGGCCATGGCCTTCCACCCCGACTTCGCCGACAACGGCAAGTTCTACGTGCACTACAGCGACAGCAGCGGCGACACGACCGTGTCGGAGTTCACCACGGACGCGGACGGCGCCGGCGACCCGGACTCGGAGCGGGTGCTCTTCACGGTCGATCAGCCCGCGAGCAACCACAACGGCGGCAGCATCAAGTTCGGCCCCGACGGGTACCTGTACATCGGGCTGGGCGACGGCGGCGCGGCGGACGACGCGTTCGGCAACGGCCAGAACCCCGACTCGATGCTCGCCAAGATCCTGCGCATCGACGTGGACAACGGCAGCCCCTACGGGATCCCCTCGGACAACCCGTTCCTGGCCGACCCGGTCATCGACGAGGCGTTCATGTGGGGCATGCGCAACCCGTGGCGCTTCAGCTTCGACCGGCAGACCGGGCAGCTCTGGGTGGCCGACGTGGGCCAGAACCGCACCGAGGAGATCGACATCGGTCTCGCCGGCGCGAACTTCGGCTGGCCCAACAAGGAGGGCAGCGACTGCTACCAGGGTCCCTGCGACGACAGCTTCGAGGATCCGATCTTCGAGTACAGCCACGCACAGGGGATCTCGATCAGCGGCGGCTACGTGTACCGCGGCTGCAAGATGCCGGACCTGCACGGCAACTACTTCTTCAGCGACTTCCCCTACGCGCCCTCGTCCCCCCTGTGGACGATCAAGAACAACGGCGGCAGCTTCGGCCCGGGCGATGTGTGGATCGGCAACTGGGGGATCCTCATCGCGACCTTCGGCGAGGACGAGCAGGGCGAGCTGCTGACCGCCGACTACGACGGCGGCGACCTGTACCGCATGGTGCCCGCCTCCCGCTGAGCGCCCTGCCTGCGGCCCCGCCGCCAGGCGTCCCGTCCCCGCGTCCCGCCCAGGTGCCCCAAAGCGGGCATGTGGGGTCTGCACGCGCGCACGGTCCGGTAGGGTGACGACCACGGGTGAGTCGGAGGAGAAGGCCGACTCGCAGACGGGGCGAAGGGACCTGGAATGCGTTGGAGAGCTGTCGTCGTCGTGGTGCTGCTGGTGCTCCTGGTGCTCGGATTGACCCGCCTGGGCTGGCCTGAGACTGAGACCGAGGTCGCGGTGCCCGATCACCTGGGCACCACACGCGATTGGCAGGCGACCGAGAACGCCGCGCTCTTCGTGCCCGTGCAGGCAGATCCGAACGACGTGCACGCCCGGGACTACAGCGTCGTGATCTACGACAACCTCGGCAAGGCCGAAGCCTCCGAGTAGGGGGCTACTCGGGGGTCGCCGTGCTCGCCTCCAGGCGCGCGAGCCGGCCCGAGACCTCCCGGAGTTCGTCCCGCAGTTCCTCGAGCTTCTTGTCCCGCTGGGCGGAGTCGGACCCGGAGGCCGCGTCCCGCAGCCGCTGCGCAGCCCGCCGGACCCGTGGCACGTCCTGCGCCGCCAGCGCCGCGAAGCCCGCCTCCAGGGCCGGCAACCCCGCGGACTCGCCCAGGGTGGCCAGGGACTGCAGCACCCGCAGGCGCACCGGGTAGGCCGGATCCCGACTCAGCTCCTCCAGGACCTCCAGCGCCTCCTGGCGCGCGCCCGCGTCGCCGAACCGCGCCGAGGCCGCCAGGGCCTCCGCCGCCTCGGAGCGCACGGTGTTGGTGGCGGTGCGATCCCGGGCGTGACCCACCA
>CALAGR010000055.1 GCA_937891735.1 uncultured Pseudomonadota bacterium
GACCTGCTCGACGCCCTGGCCCCGGCCACGGGCGGGGTCGATGTCAGCGACGGTCTGTTGGCGGACGCGGCGTGGCTGGCCCGCGCGTCGGGCGTGGCCCTGGAGCTGGACCGGAGCGCGTGCCTGGAGAGCCCCGCGGCGAGCGCCGAGGAGCGTGGCGCGACCTGGGTCCTGGGGGGAGGGGACGACTACGAGCTCCTCGCCACCGCGGCCCGGCCGCTGCCCGGCTTCCGGATCGTCGGACGCGTGTGCCCGGGACCCCCCGCGCTGCGGTGGACCGACGGCAGCCCCGCCGGCAGCGCCGGCTGGGATCACGGAGGGCACGCCTGATGGAGCCTCTGGCCATCGCGACGCTGGCGTTGCTCGCCGGCCTCGGGGGCGGGGCGGAGGTGCAGCTGCTGCCCTCCGTGGCGATCGTGCTGCTCCTCTTGCTGTGCTCGGCGTTCTTCTCGGGCAGCGAGTCGGCGTTCTTCTCGCTCGACGCCTTCACCCTGGACAAGCTCGGGGAGGACGGCGCCCGCTCCGGCAAGGCGGTGCGCGGGCTGCTGGCGGAGCCGCGACGGCTGCTCGCGACGCTGCTGCTCGGCAACGAGGTCGTCAACATCGCGCTCTCGTCGGTGGCGGCAGCGGTCGTCTTCACCGTCGCAGGGCCCGGGAACGAGGACCTGTGGTGGCTGAACATCGTCTTCGTGACGCCGCTGCTGCTGGTCTTCGGTGAGGTGGCGCCAAAGGCGGTCGCGGTGCGCACGGGCGTGCGGTGGGCCCAGCTCGCGAGCCTGCCGCTGGTGGTGTTCGCCACGGTGTTCGCCCCGCTGCGCATGCTGCTGGAGGCCGCGGCGCGCATCGTGCTGCTCTTCCTCGCCTTCCTGGGCCAAGGGCGGCTCGACGCGCTGCGCGAGGCCGATGATCCCCTGCCCGATGCCTTGAAGGAGGCCCAGTTCCGCGCCCTCGTGCGTCTGGGAGCGGACCAGGGCTCCCTCGCCCCCCAGGAGGCCGCGCTGATCCACCGGGTCTTCGATCTGACCGACATGCCGGTGAGCAAGCTCATGACGGGGCGCCTGGACATCAAGGCCCTGGCGCTGTCGGCCGCGGGCCCGGGGCTCGTCGCCGCCGCGCGGGAGGCCCGGTTCTCCCGGCTCCCGGTGTACGCCGGGGACCTGGACCACATCCGCGGGATCCTGCTGGTCAAGGATCTGCTGCGGTTTCGGGCCGCCGACACCACCTTGACCCCCAAGGCGCTTGAGGCCCTGCTGCAGCCGGCGTTCTTCGTACCCCCGGGCAAGCCCGCGGGCGAGCTGCTGCGCGCGTTCCAGAACAAGCGGGCGCACCTGGCGATCATCCTGGACGAGTACGGCACCGTGCAGGGCCTGGTGACCATGCAGGCGGTGCTGGAGGCCCTGTTCCAGCCGGCGCGCCGGGAGGCCGAGTACAAGGCCGGGGCGAGCGACATCGAACGCCTGGCGGAGGGCGTGTACCGGATCCCGGCCCGGCTGAGCATCACCTCCGCCAACGGCCGTCTGCTCCCGGAGCTGCCCGAGGGCGACAGCTACACCACGGTGGCCGGCTACATCTTCCACCTGTTCGGCCGGCTGCCGGAGAAGGGCGAGCAGGTCAGCGACCTGAACTGGACCTTCCACGTGTCGGGGCTGGTGGGGACCCGCCTCACCCAGGTCACGGCGACCCGGCGCGACCGCCGAACGAAGGCGCGCGAGAACGCGAACTCCCTGGGCTTGCGAGGGACCGGCACGGCCCCCGTCGTCGGCGGCAAGGAGGGCTCATGAGCCTGCTGTCCGGCTTCATCGTGGTGCTGGTGTGCGGCATCGTGCAGGGGTTCTTCTCGGGCTCCGAGATCGCGCTCGTGTCGGCCGACAAGGTGCTCATCAGGACCTGGCGGGACCAGGGCACCTCGGCGGGTCGCCTCCTCGGCCGGTTCATCGAGGAGCCCGAGCCGATCCTCACCACGACCCTCATCGGCACGAACCTGTGCGTCGTCACCGGCACCACGGTGTTCGCCCTGCTGCTCAAGCAGCACTGGCAGATCGAGGGAGGCCTGTACACGGTCCTGCTGCTGACGCCGGTGCTCCTGCTGTTCGCGGAGCTCGTGCCCAAGTCCGTGTTCCGGCGCTACAGCACCACCATCGCGCCGGTGGTCATCCATCCCCTGACCTGGCTCAGCCGGATGTTCACGCCGCTGGTCTTCGTGGTGCGGTGGCTCACCCGGTGGATGCTCGATGCCCTCGGCGCGGCCGACAACAACCAGCTCGGGGTCAGCCGCGAGGAACTCCAGCTGCTGCTGGGGCGCAGCGAGGCGGCCGACGTGGAGGAGGACGAGATCGAGATGATCAACCGGATCTTCGACTTCTCGGAGGTCATGGTCCGGGAGGCGATGAAGCCGCTGATCGAGATCTCGGCGGTGGAGGAACTGGAGACGCTGCAGGCCGCCCTGGAGCTGTTCGTGCAGACCGGGTACTCCCGGCTGCCCGTCTATCACGAGCGCATCGACGACATCGTGGGGGTGCTGCGGGCCACGGACCTGCTCGACGCGCCGGACCTGTCGCAGCCGTGCAAGGGGCTGATGCGGCCCGTGCCCTACGTCCCGGAGACGAGCAAGGCCGAGACGCTGCTGCCGCTGCTGCAGCGTCAGCCCCCGGGGATGGCGATCGTCGTGGACGAGTACGGCGGCGCCGAGGGCCTGGTGACGGTGGAGGACATCCTCGAAGAGATCGTCGGGGAGATCGAGGACGAGCACGACGAGCCGAGCACGGAGATCCGGCAGCGCGGCGAGCGGGAGTTCCTGGTGTCGGCCCGAACTGAGGTGGATCGCCTCAACGAGGAACTCGCCCTCGACATCCCGGAGGCCGACGACTACGAGACGCTGGCCGGATTCCTCCTGGAGCGCTTCGGGCGGATCCCCGCCGCCGGGGAGAGCACGTCCACCGATGGCGCGCTCTTCACGATCGTGCGGGCTTCTTCGCGCGCCATCGAAGAGGTCCAGATCCTCATCCGCGAGCCCGGTGAGGGCCCTGTGGGGCAGTGAAGGGGCGACTTGCGGCCGGATGGCCATTTGACGCCCAAGGCTGCCGACAGGATAATTGCGGACTGAGCGCGTGCCGCGGCCACTCCGGCCAGCGATGCTCCTCCAACACCAGGCACCCCGCAGCGGAAGAAGTACGAGCACATGGGACGAGCGATCGGCATCGACCTCGGCACCACGAACAGCTGCGCCGCGGTCATCGAGAACAACCAGCCGAAGATCATCATGTACCGCGGCGGGAGCTACACGATCCCGTCCCTGTTCGCGATCGATGAAGGCGGGCGGATGCTCGTTGGTCACGACGCGAAGAAGCAGGCGGCGCTGAACCCCGGCGACACGGTCTTCGCGCCCAAGCGGCTGATCGGGCGGAACTTCCGCAGCGAGCAGGTCGAGCAGATCCGCCAGCTCTTCACCTACAACATGATCGAGGGCGACGCCGGCGAGGTCCTCATCAAGGTGAAGGACCAGATCTTCGATCTGCGCCAGGTCAGCGCCGAGATCCTCAAGAAGATCAAGGAAGTCGCAGAGGAGTACCTCAAGGAGGAGGTCACCAACGCGGTGATCACCGTGCCGGCGTACTTCAACGACAAGCAGCGGCAGGCGGTCCGCGCGGCCGGCAAGCTCGCCAACCTGAACGTGCTGCGGATCCTGAACGAGCCCACCGCGGCGGCCCTCGCCTATGGACTGGGCAAGAACCTGCGGCAGCGGCTGGCGGTCTACGACCTCGGCGGCGGCACGTTCGACATCTCGATCATCGAGATCCGCGACAAGATCTTCGAGGTCGTCGCGACCGGTGGCGACACCTTCCTCGGCGGCATCGACTTCGATGACCGGGTGATGGGCGCGGTCATGGAGAAGTTCCTGGCCGAGACCGGCGTGGACCTGACCTACGACCGGGTGGCGATCCAGCGCCTGCGCGAGGCGGCGGAGCGCGCCAAGATCAACCTGTCGACCACCCGGGACACCAACATCGAGGTCCCCTTCATCGCTCGGGGTCCCAAGGGGATCCTGAACCTGGACACCAACCTGTCCCGGGCGCTCCTCGAGGAGATCACGGGGGACCTGGTCGACCGCACGATCACCACCTGCGCGCGCATCTTCAGCGAAGCGAAGATGAAGCCGTCGGACATCGATGAAGTGCTGCTGGTCGGCGGCCAGAGCCGCATGCCCCTGGTGCAGCAGCGGGTGAAGGACTACTTCGACCGCGACCCCTGCAAGGGCGTACACCCGGACGAGGCCGTCGCTGTCGGCGCCGCGATCATGGC
Organism: uncultured Pseudomonadota bacterium; assembly: GCA_937891735.1. Taxonomy (GTDB): domain Bacteria; phylum Myxococcota_A; class UBA796; order UBA9615; family UBA9615; genus JAGSHC01. The sequence goes on from CALAGR010000055.1 coordinate 4,300, forward strand.
GCACTCGCTCACCAACGCGACCTCGCAGCGGGTCACCCTGCTCGACGTCCTGCCGATGCCCATCGGCATCGCGAAGGTGGATCGCAGCTTCCTGCCCCTGTTCCCGAAGAACTGCCCGATCCCGCATGTCCGCCGGTTGACCTTGACCAACAGCAAGGAAAACCAGAAGACGATCATGCTGAAGATCTACCAGGGGGACTCGGACATCGCGGCCGAGAACGAGCTCCTGGGCACGTTCGTCTTCAGCGGCATCCGGCAGATGCCCCGAGGCAAGGTCAAGGTCGATGTCTGGTTGAACATCGACTCCGAGGGGATCCTGTCCCTGAGCGCCAAGGACAAGGAGACGGGCCAGCCCGTCGAGGTCCACCTCAAGCTCAAGAACCGCACGCAGCAGGCCACCCTCGCGCTCACCACGGAGAGCAAGGGCGGCCAGATGATGAGCCAGGAGCAGGCGAAGGCCGAGGCCCAGGCGGCCGAAGCCAGGGCCCAGGCCGAGGCGAAGTCTGCGGGCGAGGTCGATGCGGCCGAGCGCACCGCGGACTTCGGGGCGATTCCCCAGGAGGAGCCCGAGGCCGTCGCGCCGACGCCGGTCGCGGCCCCCATGGCAGCTGCGCCGAAGCCCGTCGCGGAGCCCGAGCCCGTCGCGGAGCCCAAGCCTGTCGTGGCCCGCAAGCAGCCGTCTCCCGACAAGCCCCAGCCTTCCTCCAAGAGGAAGGGGAAGAAGGGCATCACGATCACGGCGCCCGCGCCGGAGCCCGAGCCTGAGCCCAAGGCCGCTGCTCCCGAGCCGACGCCCGAGCTCAAGGCCGCGGAGGCCGTGACGGAGCAGGTGCTGCCGGTGGCGCCCGCCGTGCCTGCTCCGGCTCCGGCCGAGCCTGAGGCGGCGGTGCCCGCGGTGACCCCAACCCCGATTCCGCCGGCGGTCAACGATGACCCGGGCTGCATCGCGATGCTGCTGCCCTGGAACTGGTTCAGATAGACAGGTCGCCGCCCCGGGTCGTCCTCGTCCGGCCGAAGTACGCCGGCAACGTGGGCGCCTCGGCCCGTGCGATGGGCAACATGGGGCTGACCGACCTGCGCCTGGTGGCGCCTGCCTTCGAGCAGGAGGGGCTGCGCGGCGAGTCCCACGACGCCTGGGCGATGGCCGCATCGGGCCGCGAGATCCTCGAGGCGGCGACCACCGTGTCCACCGTGCGGGAGGCGATCAGCGACTGCACGGCGGTGCTGGCCTGCACGGCGCGGCCCCGGGTGTGGCGGGCGTGGAAGATCCTGGGGCCGGAGGCGGGCACCGCGGTCCTCGCCGAGCACGCCGCCGACGGGCACGCCACCGCGATCCTGTTCGGCCCGGAGGACCACGGTCTGTCCACCGAGGACCTGGAGCAGGTCACCCACCTGTGCCACATCCCCACCGGCGGCGACGTCTCCAGCCTCAACCTCGCCCAGGCGGTGCTGCTGCTGGGGTGGGAGTGGTCCAAGCAGGCAGGAACGCTCCGCCGTCGGCCCACGAAGCGCGGTGGGGTGCGGCCCCGGGCTGACGTCGCGCAGGTCAGCGGGGCCATCGAGCAGATGGGGGCCTTGTTGGACCGAATCGACTTCTTCCGGCGCCGGCCCCGTCCCCAGGCGCTGGCGACCCTGCGCCAGGCCCTGATCCGGGGTGACCTCAGCAACGTCGAGGTGCACTTCCTGCGGGGGGTGATCAACAAGCTGGAGTGGCACCTGGACCACCCCGGTCAGGTGCTCGATCCGCAGGACGCAGACTGAGCGAGATCCGCCTGGACTCGCCCTGTGGCGCCCGGTACAAGCTCAGCGTCGAACGTGGCCCCCGGTCCAGGAGCTGCGGCGGAAGAAGAACGGTGCGTCGCGGGTCTGAATGAAGCTGCGCGCCCCACGCGGAAGCAGGAACTGATGGACAAGCTGATCATTGAGGGTGGGGTTCCCCTGCGGGGCTCGGTGCGCATCTCTGGTGCCAAGAACGCGGCGCTGCCGATTCTGTTCGGGGCGCTGCTGCACGCCGGGAAGTCGAACATCTCGAACCTGCCGGCGCTGCAGGACGTCGCCACGACGCTGCACCTGCTGCGCAACCTCGGCATCGAGTTCGACAAGGCGGGTGATGTCGTCGCGCTGGACGCGTCGATGCTCAACTCCGCGAAGGCCCCGTACGAGCTGGTGCGCAAGATGCGGGCCTCGGTGCTGTGCCTGGGGCCGCTTCTGGCCCGCAACGGCTTCGCCCGGGTCTCGCTGCCCGGGGGGTGCGCGATCGGCGCCCGCCCCATCGAACAGCACCTGCAGGGGCTCGAAGCGATGGGCGCCCACATCACGCTGGACAAGGGCTACGTGCGCGCCGAAGCCCCGGAGGGCGGCTTGCAGGGATGCCGCTACGTGTTCGACATGGTGACCGTCGGAGGCACCGAGAACCTGCTGATGGCGGCGACCCTGGCCAACGGCACGACGGTCCTGGAGAACGCCGCACAGGAGCCGGAGATCGTCGACCTCGCCCGGGCCCTGGCGTCGATGGGCGCGCAGATCGAGGGCGCCGGCACGTCCGTGATCACCGTGACCGGCCAGCCGCGGCTGGGCCCGATGACCCACCGCGTGATGCCCGACCGGATCGAGGCGGGCACCTACGCGGCCGCCGCCGCGATCACCAAGGGCGACGTGCTGCTGGAGGGCGCTGAGCTCGAGCACCTGGACGCGGTGATCAGCAAGTTCGGGCGGGCGGGGGTCGAGGTCCGGCGCGAGGGCGACGGCCTGCGGGTACGGCACCACGGCGAGCTGCACCCCGTGGACGTGGAGACGCAGCCGTTTCCGGGCTTCCCGACGGACATGCAGGCGCAGTTCATGGCGCTGATGTGCGTGGCCGAGGGCAGCTCCACGATCACCGAGGCGATCTTCGAGAACCGCTTCATGCATGTGCCCGAGCTCAACCGCATGGGCGCGGACATCAAGATCAAGGGGCGCACGGCGTTCATCCGCGGCGTCGAGAAGCTCAACGGGGCCTCGGTGATGGCCACGGACCTGCGGGCTTCGGCGACGCTCGTGATCTCCGGCCTGGCCGCCGAGGGCATGACCGAAGTCCGGCGGATCTACCACCTGGATCGCGGCTACGAGACCATCGAGAAGAAGCTCCAGGGCCTGGGCGCCAACGTGAAGCGGGTGCCCGAGGACGAGCCGGGCATCGACACGATCCCCTGATCGGCACTTGATCCCCGCCGCCACCTCCCCTAGGGTGCCGCGTCTTCCGACCCCAGGGTCGGGGAACGGGACCGGCGGCTTCGTCTGACCGGCCCGAGCGCAGCCAGCGCCCGAGGGAGGTGACCGCAATATGGGTGTCCGTGTCCGAGAGGGCGAGCCGTTTGAGCGCGCCCTCCGTCGTTTCCGCCGTCAGGTGGAGCGAGCCGGAATCCTCAAGGAAGTCCGACGTCGTCAGCACTATGAGAAGCCTTCCGTTCGGAAGAAGAAGAAGGCCCTCGCCGCGCGCAAGCGCCTCCTGAAGAAGCTGCGCCGCAGCCGCACCGAACGTGGTGGCAGTGCTGGTGGTATTGGTTCCGAGAGGGGAGCCGGTGGGCGTGACGGCGGCGGCTACTAGCCGCAGTCGCTGAATCCAAAACACAGTCCGCGAGGCCTCTGGGGAGCTCCCAGGGGCCTCGTGTGTTTTCGGCCTCCTTTGCCGCGCCGGGGAGGACTACCCTTCCGGGGGCGGACCGTCCCGCCCCTGCGAATGAGCGCCTTGTCGAAGTTCCCCCGAGAGTTCGTGCGCGACGTGGTCGACCGCACGTCCATCGTCGCTCTCGTCTCCCAGCACGTGAAGCTGCGGCGGCGGGGGGCCACGTGGCTCGGGCTGTGTCCGTTCCACAACGAGAAGACCCCCAGCTTCAACGTCAACGAGGACCGGAAGAACTACCACTGCTTCGGCTGCAGCAAGGGTGGGGACGCCATCGACTGGCTGCAGGAGGTGGAGGGGCTGTCCTTCCTGGATGCCGTCAAGGAGCTCGCGGATCGGGCTGGCGTGCCGCTCCCGAAGGAGGATCTGAGCCCCGCGGAGATCGCCGCGAGCAGCCGCCGGGAGGGGCTGCTCCGGGCCAACGAGGTGGCCTGCGCGTGGTTCCAGGAGATGCTCGAGCACCCCGAGGAGGGCGTGATCGGCCGGGAGTACCTGGAGAAGCGGGGCTACTCGCTGGAGTTCGCGCGCCAGTGGCGCGTGGGGTACGCGCCGGAGAGCTGGGATGGCCTGCGCGACGCGCTGCGCCGGGCCCGCCTCGACGAGCGCACGGGGGTGGAGGCGAGCCTGCTCAAGGTCAGTGATCGGGGCGGACGGCCGTACGCGTTCTTCCGCAACCGCCTGATGTTCCCGATCCTGGGGTCCAGCAAGAAGGTGATCGCCTTCGGCGGCCGGGCGCTGGGCGATGACCGCGCCAAGTACATCAACAGCACGGGTACGCCGGTCTACGACAAGTCCGGCGCGCTGTACGGGCTCCAGGAGGGGCGCAAGACCATTCACAAGGAGGACCGGGTCCTCGTGGTGGAGGGCTACTTCGACGTGATGGCCCTCGCCCGTGCCGATCTGGGCTTCGCGGTGGCCCCCTGCGGTACGGCGCTGACCGACCGGCAGCTCGCGTCGATCCGGCGGCACACCCGCAACGTCACCCTGCTGTTCGATGCGGATCAGGCGGGGCGCCGGGCCGCGCTGCGGGCGCTGGAGCTGTGCCTGGATCAGGGCCTGTGGCCCATGCGGCTGGAGGTGCCCAACGGCAAGGATCCGGACGAGTTCGTGAAGGACGACGGTCCCGAAGCCATGCGCGCCCTGCTGGACGAGTCCAAGCCCCTGCTCGACTTCTATCTGGACGTGCTGGCGGCGGAGGTGCGCAGCGGCGCCACCCAGACCGACAAGGCCCTGGAGGACGTGGCTCCGCTCCTGGCCCGGCTCGGCGAGCGCAACGCCCGTCAGTCGCACTACGTACACGCGGTGCATGCCGCCCTCGCCATCGAGCACCGCTACATCGAGGACGCGGTCCGCAACGCGGCACGGCGCCTGGTCAGCCAGCCGCGCCCCACGGAGATGGCGCTGCCGACGGCCGGACCCCCATCCCGGGCCCCGACCCGACCGAGCGGCGGTCCCCCCGACCGGTTCGGCCCCCCCGACGACGACTTCGTGCCCCCCGACGAGCGATTCGCGCCGCCGGAGGAGGACGACGGCTCGGACGACTTCCTCTCGGGGCCGGGTCCCGTGGCCGCTCCCCCCGAGCAGCCCCCCACGCCACCGCAGCTCAAGCTGCTGCGCCTGCTCGTCCAGGATCTGGACAACGTGGCGCGGGCGGTGCAGGACTACGGCATCACGGGCTGGGTTCCGCAGCCGACGGTGCTGCGCCTGATCGAGCGGTTCATGGAGGCCCACAAGGAGGGCCGGGAGCCCACGGGGAGCGACCTGCTGGCGGGGGTCGGCCCCGGGCCCATCCGCGCGGCCCTGGGCGAGGTCCTCGCCTCGCAGGAGGCCTGGTATCCCGCTGAGGTCCTCCAGGCGGCCACCAAGGAGTGCCTGCTGCGGCTTCGGCGCGAGTACGTCGCGTCGCGGTATGTGCACATCAAGCGGGAGCTCGACGCGCTGCAGCGCAGCGGACGTGGCAGCGGACCCGAGCTGCTCGAGCTGAGCATGGAGTCGGTGGCGCTGCAGCGCGAGCGGGAGTCCCTGGACCAGCACCTCAGCAAGAACTGAGGTCGCGGGTCGGTCCGGGCCGAGCGGGGCATCGATGATCGCACGATAGGGCAGGACAGACGGGATCGTGACCGGCAGAATGAAAATCGAGGGGCGTCTGAGTGGGATCGCTGTCCGGAGGGGGACGGGCGGCCTACCGGGCAACCAGGGCGCTCGCGGGTGAGGTGCAGATTTGGCGCGGCGAAACGGCGAAACCGTAGCGGGGACCGAGAGTCCCTCCCTGTATCAGGACGAGGTCAGCGGTCCGGACCGCAAGGGCCTGAGTCCCGACCAACTACAGGACGCCCTGTCCGTGATGTCGGGCGGGGTCGCAAACAACTCGACCTCGACCCTGCGGCGGCAAAGAGAAGCCATGCTCGCCTCCAAGACGGAGGCCATGTTCGACCGCAAGGACGCGCGGGAAGAGGTCTATCGGTCGACCGACCCGGTGCGCGCCTACCTGCGGAAGATGGGCACCGTCTCGCTGCTCTCCCGGGACGGCGAGATCTCCATCGCCCGGCGCATCGAGGTGGGCGAGGTCCGGACCCGTCGGTCGGTCCTGAGCACCAGCATCGGGCGTGCCGCGCTGCTCGACGTCATCGCTGCGCCGCCCCGGCCGTCGCGCAAGCACCGCAAGAAGTCCTTCGACGAAGACGAGAATCCGCCGCCCCCGGTGCGCACGAAGCCCCTGGCGGCCGACCACCCCAAGCTGGTCAAGGCGCGCAAGCTGCTCAAGGCGCTGTCGGCCCTCGAAGCCGAGTTCGACGTGCTCGAGAGCGTCGCCCCGCCCACGGATCAGGAGGGTCTGGAGGCCCACGTCGCGGCCTACGACGAGCTGCACGAACGGTCCTTCGCGACCTTCGGTGAGTTCGGGTTGGACCGAAAGGTCTTCATCCGGGTCGTCAACGCGTTCCGCGAGTCCGCGCTGGAGTTCTTCGACGCCCGCCGGGGGCTGTACGCGACGGCCCGAAAGCACTGCCGCACCCTCGAGGATCTGCGCGCCGAGATCGAGCGCGCGCAGGCGGTCATGAGCCACGGCGGCCACGCCGCGGAGCTCCTCGCGGACGTGCGGACGATCGCCGACGACCTGGGCGCCAACGATGAGCGGATGACCGCCGCCGCGGCCGCGGTGGGTGTGGAGCCGGAGCGGCTGGTCACCCTGTGGACCCGCGTTCGCAACGGCGAAGCCGCGGCCGGTCAGGCCAAGAAGGAGCTGATCGAGGCGAACCTCCGGCTCGTGGTGTCCATCGCCAAGAAGTACACCAACCGCGGACTGGCGCTGCTCGACCTGGTGCAGGAGGGCAACATCGGGCTGATGCGGGCGGTGGACAAGTTCGAGTACCGGCGGGGCTACAAGTTCAGCACCTACGCCACCTGGTGGATCCGGCAGGCGGTCACACGCGCGATCGCCGATCAGGCGAGGACCATCCGGATCCCCGTGCACATGATCGAGACGATCAACAAGCTCGTGCGCACCACCCGGGAGATGACCCAGGAGCTGGGACGCGATCCGACCCCCGAAGAGCTCGCGGTCCGCCTGGAGATGCCCGAGGAAAAGGTCCACAAGATCCAGGAGATGAGCAAGCAGCCGATCTCGCTGGAGACCCCCATCGGAGAGGACGCGGACTCGCACCTCGGCGACTTCATCGAGGACAAGAAGGCGGAGTCTCCGGCGGACGCGTGCGTGTCTGCGAACCTGATGGACACGACCGAGCGCGTGCTGGCGACGCTGACCCCTCGGGAGGAGCAGGTCCTCCGCATGCGGTTCGGCATCGGCGAGAGCACCGACCACACCCTCGAAGAGGTCGGCAAGGACTTCGACGTGACCCGCGAGCGTGTGCGTCAGATCGAAGCGCAGGCGCTGCGCAAGCTGCGCCACCCCTCGCGCCGCAAGCGTCTGCAGTCCTTCATCGAAGGCTAGCCTGGGAACGACCGGCTTCAGTCCCGGCGGGTCTGGTAGTCCGGGCCGGCCGTCGGCTCGTCGGACAGCGCGACGTCCACCTTGCCCACGATCACGCGCTTGCAGCACAGGCACAGGTGGATGCCCTCGCCGTTCCGGGCCTCGTTCACCCACACGACGGGGATGTCCGTCTGGCACATCGTGCACATGATCCCGTTGGTCCGGGTGATCCCCCGGGGCGTGCTGTTCTGGCGGTTCTCGATGCCCACCATGTACATGCGCAGGGTGTCCTTGTGCACCTTGGGCAGCACCGCGTCCTGGGCCGTCTCGAGCTCCGCGCAACGCGCTGCGACCACCGGCGCCCGCTCGTCCCAGGCGGCGCGGGCCACGGCGAGCGACGCTTCGGCCTCCGTGACCGCGGCCTCGGCGCCCACGAGTTCCTCAGCCAGCCGGTCGGCTACCTCCATGCCCTCCAGCACGGCCATCTCGACCTCGTCCCGCTGAAGGCCGAGCTGCTCGATCTCCCGCTGGGTCGCTTCGATCTGCGTGGACACGAACAGGCCGTCCAGCCTGGCTGCGGCGCGGGCGACCCGGCGCTCGATGACCTCCAGCTGCCGCTCGCCTTCGCGGTTGGCCTTGGTGGTCGCCTCGAGCTTGCCGGCCGTCGTGTCCCGAACGCCGCTGCGTTCCTGCACCTGGCGAACCAGCGCAGCCAGGACCTTCGGGGCGGACTTCTCCTCCCCACGCAGGGCGATGAGCTCTTGATCGAGGAGGTCGAGCTCGATGAGGGCGGCCAGCTGGTCAGCGACGCGTCCGGTCATGTGGGGGCTAGAACTCCTCGTCCGGTTCCGACCCGAAGTCGTCCAGGTCGTCGTCTCCGAAGCCCGACTCGAGCACGCCGTCCGCGAGCTCGTCCGCGTCCTCCATGGCGCCGGCGTACAGGGCCTCCGCGATGGTCTGCGCCGCCTCCGCGAGCTCGGCGTGGGCCGCGCGAATGGCGTCGATGTTGGACCCCTTCATGACCCCCTGGGACTTGCTGATCGCCTCGCGGATCCGCATCAGCTCCTCGAAGGGGATGGCGTCTCCGTACTCGTCCAGCGAGCGCTCGGTGGTGTAGAGCAGGCCGTCCAGCTCGTTCTTGACGTCGGCGAGCTCCTTGCGGAGGTCGTCCTCCTCCCGGTGGGACTCGGCCTCTCGGATCATCGTCTTGATGAGTTCCTCGTTGAGGCCCGAGGAGGAGACCACGCGAACCGCCTGCTTGCGGCCCGTGCCCAGGTCCTTGGCGGTCACGTTGAGGATGCCGTTGGCGTCGAGCTCGAAGGTCACCTCGATCTGAGGCAGTCCACGGGGGGCCGGCGGCAGCCCGGTCAGCTCGAAGCGGGAGAGCGACTTGTTGTCGTCGATCATCTCGCGCTCGCCCTGACCGACGTGCACGTTCACCATCGGCTGGTTGTCCAGGGCGGTGGTGAAGACCTCCTTCTTCTTGCACGGGATGGTCGTGTTCCGGGGGATCAACCGGTGGAACACGCCGCCCGCGGTCTCGATCCCGAGGCTCAGGGGCGTCACGTCGAGGAGCAGGATGTCCTTGGTGTCGCCGGCCAGGACCGAGCCCTGGATCCCTGCGCCCACGGCCACGACCTCGTCGGGGTTCACGGAGCTGTTGGGCGGCTTGCCGAAGATCTGCTCGACCACCTCCCGCACCCGTGGCATGCGGGTCATGCCGCCCACGAGCAGGACCTCGTCGATCTCGGAGCGGTCCACGCCAGCGTCGATGATGGCCTTCTCGCACGGATCCCGAAGCCGCTTGAGCAGGTCATCGACCATCGCCTCGAACTGGCCGCGGGTCAGATCGACCCGGAGGTGGCGCGGGCCCGACTCGTCCACGGTGATGAACGGCAGGTTGATGGTCGTCTCGAGCGCGCTGGACAGCTCGTGCTTGGCCTTCTCGGCCGCCTCCTTGAGGCGCTGCAGGGCCATGGTGTCTTCACGCAGGTCCACGCCGGTCTCGGCCTTGAACTGCTCCAGGCAGTGGTCCACCAGCCGCAGGTCGAAGTCCTCGCCCCCCAGGAACGTGTCGCCGTGGGTGGACTTGACCTCGAAGACCCCGTCCGCCATCTCCAGGATCGAGACGTCGAAGGTGCCGCCGCCGAGGTCGAAGACCGCGATGCAGCCCTCCTTGCCCGTGTCCAGGCCATAGGCGAGGGCCGCCGCGGTGGGCTCGTTGATGATGCGAAGGATCTCGAGCCCGGCGATCCGGCCAGCGTCCTTCGTGGCCTGCCGCTGCGAGTCGTTGAAGTACGCCGGCACGGTCAGCACCGCGCGGTCCACCATCTCGCCGATGTAGTCCTCGGCGACCTTCTTGATGGCCTCGAGCACCATCGCGGACACCTGGGCGGGGGCGTAGGTCTGATCGACGGCGCCGACCCAGGCGTCGCCGTTCTCCGCTTCGAGGATCCGGAAGGGCGATGTCTTGATCGCCTTCTGGACCTCCGCGTCATCGAAGCGGCGGCCGATCAGGCGCTTGATCGCGTACAGGGTGTTGTCGGGGTTGGTGACCGCCTGCCGCTTGGCGATCTGGCCAACGAGCCGGTCGCCGTCCTCGGTGAAGGCGACGACGGACGGCGTGGTCCGACTGCCCTCGGCGTTCGGGATGACGACGGGATCGCCGTCGATGATCGCAACGCACGAATTGGTCGTGCCCAGGTCAATGCCAATGATCTTGCCGCCCATGGCCGGCTACTCCTCCGCCCCGATCTCCGGTGCCTTCTTGCGTCGTCGCCGCTTCTTCTTTGCCGGTGGGTCCTGCTCGCCCGCGTCCGCCGTGTCGTCGCCGTCTCCCCCCGGCATCGACTGGACCTCCGCGGGCGCCTCGTCTGCCCCAACCTCGCCTGCGTCTGCGGTCTCGTCGCTGCTCGGTTCGTCATCCGCGGCGCTCGCGCGCTCGATGGCCGCGTCCTTCTTCGACTTCTTGCTGCCCCTTGGCGCCAGCGCCTCCGTCTGGTCCGGCGAACCGGGCTCCGCGACCTCTGCCTCTGTGGCCTCTTCTTCCGGCTCCGCTGCGGGGGCTGGTCCCCGGCTGACCGAGACCATCGCCGCACGCAGAAGTCGACCGTTCAGCTGGAAGCCCGCCACCAGCTGCTTCGCGATCTCGCCCGCGGCGAGTTCGTCACTGTATTCCTGCCCGACCGCTTCGTGCCACTGAGGGTCGAACGTCTCGCCCACGCCGCTCGGCACTTCCTGAGCGCCGCAGCGCCTCAGGGCCGCGCTGAACTGGCCGAGAATCATCTCGACGCCCTGCCCCAACCCGGTCGTTCGGTCCGCTCCGGCGTGCTGGATCGCCCGGTCCAGGTTGTCGAAGACGGTGAGGAATTCCTTCAGCGTCTTCTCGGCTGCGAACTTCTTGAGGTCCTCCTTCTCCCGCTCCGCCCGGCGACGGAACGACTCGAACTCCCGCCCGATGCCCGCCGCCTGACGAGTCGCGGCGACCATCTGCTGCTCGAGGCCGTCGATCCGGTCCTCCTGGGTCCGGATCTCGAGGTCCTTGACGGTCAGGGCCCGGGCGAGCTCGCTCACCTGCGCCCGCAGCGAGCCGATCTCTGCGTCCTTCAGGTCGCCGATGGAGATCGCGCCGTCGTCGCCGAGCGCGAGGATCTCGTCGTCACCGTCCTCCTGGGGGATCTCCGGGAGACTGATGTCCTCCCCCGGCTGGCGGTCGGAGACGCCGAAGGACTCGGCCAGCAGGCGCTCCATCGCTGCCTGCAGGATGTCCTCCTCCGCGTCGTCGTCGTCGTCCAGCGCGGCCTGCAGCTCCCGGTCGAGCTCGTCGAAGCCCCCGCTCTCGTCGCCGGTGGTCTTCGCGGTCGCCCTCGCGTCGTCGAAGCCGTCCAGCGTGGCGAGGATGTCGTCCGCCTCGGGCAGGCCGAAGTCGTTGTCGTCGTCGTCGTCGAGGGGCGGCAGCCTGAGGTCGTCGCCGTCTTCGGGGACGCGCTTTGCGGGGGCGCCGAACAGGCGGGCGATGTCCTCGCGCAGGTCCTCGGAGTCGTCGATGTGGATGTGGATCGAGTCCTCGTCGCCGATCTTCAGGTCGTCGAGGTCGAAGTCGTCCGCCGGGGGCTTGCGCGAGGGCGTGACCTTGACGGTCCTCGAGGTGGACTCCAGCGCCTGCGCGAACAGCGCCTCGAGCTCGTCCTCGTCCATGCCGAGGTCCAGGTCGTCAGCCGGAGGGGACGGATTCGGCATGCGCGCGGGGGCGCCAGTCTGGGCTCTCTTGTTGCTGGCCACTCTGGATCTTCCCCCGAGGGAGCGCGCCGTCGCTGCGCGCGGGCACATCGCGCCGGCCTACTCCTGATCGAGGGTATCGGAACCTCGCTTCCTGTCAAGGTGCGGAGCCAGCTCTGAGGTGATGGAATCAGTTAGGATTACGCCAGCTTCAGTGAGCTTGAGACAGTAGGGATCGACCGTGAGAAGCCCTGCCTCCTCGAACCGCGCCGCCGGCCCCGCCAGGGAGTCCATGGGATCGCGCCCGAACCGCGCTTCGAAGCGCGCTCGCTCCAGCCCATCCCGCATGCGCAGGCCCAGGAACAGGGACTCGAGCATCGCCTCGCTCCGGGTGAGCTCCTCGTGGCCCTCCTCGGGGCTGTCCCCGGCGGTCACGGCGGCCATCCATCGTTCCGGCGCGCGCAGGTTCCATCCGCGGCGTCCCCACGGCCCCCGGGCGGGCAGGTAGCCGTGCGCCCCCGCGCCCAGCCCCAGGTACGGCCGCCCCGTCCAATAGGCCTGGTTGTGGCGGGAGCGGAACCCGGGGCGCGCGAAGTTGCTGGTCTCGTAGTGCTCCAATCCCGCTTCGGCACACAGCTGCAGCGCCAGCCGGAGCATCTCCGCCTGCGTGTCCTCGGGCGGCAGCTCCAGGCGTCCCTTCTTCAGGGCCGTGGCGAACGTGGTGTGGGGCTCGACCGTCAGGTTGTACAGCGACAGGTGGGCAGGGCTCAGGGCCAGGGCGGCGCGCAGGTCCGCCTGCCACTCGGGGTCCGTCTGCCCCGGCAGACCGAACATCAGGTCCACATCGACGTTGTCGAACCCGGCCTGCTGGGCCTGCTGGACCGCGGCCCGGGCTGCCCGCCCGTCGTGAGGCCGCCCGATCCGCTTCAGGGAGGCGTCGTCGAAGGACTGCACGCCGACGGTGACCCGGTCCGCGAAGCGCCGCAGCGCCGCGAACACCGCCGGGCTGGTGGTGCCCGGCTCGGTCTCCACGGTGATCTCCGGCGCGGCGCTGAGGGGGAGCTGCGCGCGCACCGCGTCGAGCAGCCGCTCCAGGGCGTCGGGCTCCACCAGGGTCGGGGTGCCGCCGCCGAAGTACACCGTGTCCACCACGGAGTCGGGCGGCAACGAGTCCGCCCGGAGCGCCAGCTCCGCGGGCAGCAGGGCGGTGTAGTCGGCGGCCAGGTGCCCCCGGCGCGTGTACACGTTGAACGAGCAGTACGGGCAGCGGACCCGGCAGAAGGGGATGTGGATGTAGATCCCGATGGGCGTCACGGGCGCAGCGTACGCGGACGGGGGCCCGGCGGCTCGACCGCGCGACGCCCGCGGTGGGTCGATGGATCGGAACAAAGAGGTCGCGTCACGGTCCATCATGGAGCCCGTCGCATGCCCGATCCCCGCCTCCTGATCCTGCTCGCCGCCCTGACCTCCCTGGTGGGCTGTCGCACCGGGCGTCGAGACGCCAACACCCTGGAGTTCCTCCGGGGGCAGCCGGTGCTCGTGGTGGCGCCGGTCGATGGGTCCACGGCGGCGGCGCAGGAGGCGGCGCTGGACCGGGCGCTCACCCTGGTGCCGGTCCGGTCCTGGCCCGCCGGCGGCGACCTGACGCTGCTCGCGCGCCTCGATGGCACCAAGGGGGAGGAACGTCTGGACGTGGCTCGCGCCGAGGCCGAGGAGCGCCGGATCCCCTGGCTCCTCGTGACCGAGCCCGACGGCCTGCGGGTCGAGGACGCGCGCGGAGCCGCGGTGCGCTGGGAGCGTTCCTTGAAGGGACCCGGGCGTACCCCCGGGGGGAGGGCCCAGGCGATGCGGCGGGACCTGGGCAGGAGCACGCCCGACACCTCCTCCCTGCTCGACCCCGACGACGTGCGGCTGCTCGATGCGGACCGGCTGGCGCGGCTGCGGGGCTTCGCCGCGCGTGCCGACTGGGAGGCCCACGAAGCCGAGGTCGCGGAGCTGCGCACCGAGTTCCCGGTCGATCCGGCGGTGCTGGTGCACGGAGCCCTCGCGGCGCTGCTCTCCGAGGGCGAGTCCCCCGCCGCGGACGCCGCGATCCGCCGCGCCGACGCCCTGAATCCCGAGGGTGAGAGCGAGCTGCTGGCGGTGGCCCTGAGCGCGCGCAGCCAGGGGCATCGCGCGGTCGCGCTGCGGACCCGGGAGGAACTGGTGCGGCTGCACCCCACCCGGTTGGACTACCGGCCCGAGCTGGCGGACCTGCAGTCGGAGATGGTGGGGGACGCCGAGGCCATCGCCACCTGCCTCGGGGGTCTGGGCACGGTCCAGGACCCGTCGCGCTTCACGGGTCTCCCGAAGGGGACCGCTCCGCACGACGCGCCCCTCGCCCTGCCCTGGGCCGACCTGAGCTTCGCGCTGGGCTGGTACATGGCCCGCGCCGGCCGCGCGTCCGAGGGGCTCGGCGCCTACGAGCAGGCGATGGAGGTCTACGACGCCCTCGACCGGCCCCGGGAGCTGGCGGACACGATGAACAACACCGGCGTGGCCCTGGTGGAGGTTGGGCGGGCGATCATCGCCGTGCCCATGTTCCGCCGCGCCGTGCGTCTGCGGACGGAGCAGGGGCGCATGGAGAAGGCTGCGAACAGCCGGCACAACCTCGCCCGGGCCCTGGGCGACAGCCGGCGGGTGGACGACGCGATCCGGACCTTCGAGCAGGCCGCGAAGGACTACGAGGCGCTCGGCGATCCCATGTCGGCGGCCGGGAGCCTGTACGAGACCCTGGAGCACTACGCTACGGCGGGCGACCGGACGGGCCTGGAGGAGCAGGCGCGGGACCTGCTGGTGCGCCTGGACGCGGTGCAGGCCCCGGAGCCCAGGCGGCGGGTGGAGGCGGAGGAACTGCGCGGCTCGGTGTGGTTCGAGCTCGGCCAGGCGCGCATGTCCCTGGACGACCCCCGGGCGGCCCTGGAGGCCTACACCCAGGCCCTGGTGGCGTACCGGGCGGCCGACCGGCCCCTGTATGAGGCGCAGACCCTGTACTCCATGGCGGTGCCGCACATCGCCTTGTTCCAGCTGGAGGAGGCCCACGTCGATCTGCTCGATGCGTTCCGGCTCGCCGTGGAGCTGGGGGACTCGGCGTCGATCATCGACATCCGCGAGCAGATCGGAGAGCTCCGACGGCTCATTCGCACCTCGGGCGTGGATCCGGGGCCGGTTCCCCCGGCCCTGGCGCCGTTCATGGAGGAGTGATGAATGGGGGCGGCGACTCGTCCGTCCTCACTGGTGGAGGCGGCGGCGGGATGCCGGCTCCAGCTCGCGGTGGAGTTGATCGCTGCCCCAACCTCTCACCGGAAAGGCCGGTATCCTCGCCACACTCATGCGCCTCGACACGCTCAGCGAGAGTGATCTGCCTGTCACCATCGGCAGGTACACGCTCACCGGGATCCTCGGTGAAGGCGGCATGGCCCGCGTCTTCCGCGCGAAGATGGAAGGCGCCCTGGGTTTCCGCAAGCCGGCCGCGGTCAAGGTCGTGCTGCCGGCGATGGGCGCCAAGAGCGAGGGGCTTCGCGAGCAGCTGATCCAGGAGGCGCGCCTCGGGGGTCTGCTCAATCACCCCAACGTGGTCCAGACCTTCGACTGCGGGGAGCTCGAGGGCTTCCCGTACATCGCCATGGAGCTGGTCGAGGGCTGCGGGCTGGACGATCTCGTGCAGGAGTCGGGGCCGCTCCCGCCGGCGGTCGTGCTCGACGTCGCGATCCAGGTGGCGCGGGGGCTGCATCACGCGCACGTCGCGAGCAACGACGGCAGGCCGCTCCGGATCATCCACCGGGACGTGAAGCCCTCCAACGTGCTGCTGCGAGAGGACGGCGTGGTCAAGGTGATGGACTTCGGCATCGCCAAGGTCCAGATGGAGGACTCGCTGTCCACCGCGACGGGCATGACCAAGGGCACCCCGTCCTACATGTCCCCCGAGCAGCTGGCGGCCGAGGACCTGGACGGGCGCACCGATCTGTTCGCCCTGGGCGCGGTCCTGTACTACTCCCTGACCGGAAAGACCCTGTTCACCGGCTCGAGCCTGACGGAGGTGATGCTGCGCATCATCCAGGTGGACGAGACCCTGAAGAACTCGGGGACCCTGGCCGCGGTGGATCAGATGGTCCCGGGCTTTGGGGCCGTGCTCGGCCGGCTGCTCGTCAAGGATCGGGACTCCCGGTACCGCGACGCGGCGGAGCTGGAGCAGGAGCTGGCGGTGATCCGGCGGCGCTACCCGGGCGGCGACAAGGTCCTGTCGGGGCTGGTCAAGCGGCACTTCGGCGAGTCGCTGCAGGTCGCGCGCACCGCCGCTGCGTCCATCACTGGTCCCAGCCCGTTCGCGGGCCAGAAGTCCGACGAGATCCGCGCCGACGCGGCGTCCCAGGCCCCCGGGGCGACCCGCGCCTTCCCGGCCACGGGCGGCGCCGTGGGTGGGTCCACCGGCGGCTCCATGTCCGAGGTGCCGCGGACCGTGGGCCTGATGAAGAGCGGCGCTGAGGCGGACTGGGTGAGGGGCACGGTCGACGACGAGCGCGCCCCGGGTGACAAGCCGCTGTCCACCCAGACCCGTCCGCAGTTCCCGGCGCAGAAGAAGCGCCCCGCGGGCCGCAGCACGAGGCCGGGGGGCAAGAAGATCCGGCAGCGCAAGCAGGGCCGCAAGCAGGCCTTCATGATGGCCGCCGGCATCGCGCTGGGTCTGCTCCTGGCGGTGGTGGTGGTGCTCGCGTTGGATCGCCCCTCGGACCCGGTCGATCCCGTTCTGGCTCCGACGGCCCAGGCGGCGGCGGCCACGGCGGCCCCTGTCGATCCCGGCGTCGCGAACGCCGAGCGTGCCGAGAGCGTCGCGAACGCCGACCGCGCGGCCCGCGAGCAGGCCCGCAAG
>CALAGR010000056.1 GCA_937891735.1 uncultured Pseudomonadota bacterium
CGCCGGCCTGCTCGCCGTCCTGGCCATCGGCTCCACGGTGGCCGCGGCCCGGAGCGTCACCAGCGCGTGGATGCAGCGCAGCCACACCCTCGCCCGAAACGGTGCCTGGACCGTCGGCAAGCTGGCCCTGAGCCCGCCTCCCGCGGGGGCGCGGGCGATGCTCACGACACCTGGCGCCCTTCGCTACGACAAGCTCAACCTCGGGGTCTGGTCCGGCTACCAGGAGGTGCTGCGCACGCAGCCGCTCGAGGTGGTGCGGCTGGATGCGGGCTTCGAGCTGGGGCGCGACCGCTGCCTGCACCTGGTCTGGGGCGTGAGCGAGCTGGGGGCCGCGGGGGTGCGGCTCAGCACCCACGACCGGCTCCCCAGCCGCTCCTGGACGGCGGACGCGGACGGCATGTTCACCTGGAGCGAGCCCCTGGCGGCGGGGCTCGAGCCCGGCTGGAGCACCGCGTCGGTGCAGGTGGACGAGCACGGGGCCTTCACGGTGCGCGTGAACGACGAGCTGGCAGGCCAGGGCCAGGGCCCCTCAGGGCTCGGCCGCGTCGGCTTCCGGGGCTGCCTGGACGAAGCGTGGGTGGACGACGTGCGGGTGCGGGGCCGGGACCTGCGCTCGTGGGAGGAGGACTGGTCGCCCCACGGGGGCAACACCGTCCTCGTCGCGGTCCTGGCCCTGCTGTCCGGGCTGGGCTGCCTCGCCGGGCTGCTGCTGCGCCGGCTCGCAGGCACGGGGAGGGTGGCCTCCGTGCTCCTGCCGGTCGCCGTCCTGGGCGCCATGGCGGCCGCCGCCAACGCCTGGCAGGTCGCCGACGAGCGCACCTGGGGCCTGGAGCAGGGCGACGCCGACCGACCGGAGCGCCGGGCGCCCCACGAGGTCACCGACGCCCTCGCGGCGCGGGTCACCGACAGAGCGCGAGGGGCGAGGATCCTGTTCGTAGGCACCGCGCAGACCGAAGGAGCCGGGGCCGTCCCTCCGGGCACGGGCTTCGTGGAGCGCGCGTGCGGCCTGCTGCCCGCGGGAGCCGCGCAGTGCCTCAACGGCGGCTACACGGGGAGCCACGGCGACGAGCTGTTCAAGCTGACCCGGGATCAGTGGATGCAGCACCGCCCGGACGTGGTGGTGCTCACGCTCGGGGCGACCGAGACGGATCTGCAGAGCTACGAGCGGGTGCTCGTGCGGTTCGCGGAGCTGGCCGCCGCTCACGGCGCGGCGCTGGTCCTCGCCACGGAGCCGACGTCGTCCGAGGCGGGGCTCGGGTTCAACGCAGATCGCCACGCGGCCACCCGCCGGGTCGCCCAGGAACGGGGACTCGTCCTCGTGGACCTGCAGGCGCGCCTGTTCGAGCGACGCGATGATGGCCTGCTCTGGTGGGACCTGCACACCCTGAGCGCGGCGGGGCATCGGGTGGTCGCGCAGGAGCTGGCCCGGGCCCTGCGCCCGCTGCTGCGGAGGCCGTCAGGCGCCGATCAGCCCTCGGCGCAGAAGCCGTAGACGATGGTGTCGGCGACGCCGGCGCAGTCCAGCGCCAGCGTGATCTCCCAGTAGCCGGGCATGAAGAGGTCCATGCCACCGACCGTGTACGAACCGGGCTCGACGTCTTCGGTCCACGTCGGCGACGACGCCGAGCCGTGGCCGTGGTCCGGCATGAGGGGATCGACGCTGCCCGTGCAGCCCGCCAGGGGCGTGTTGCCGTCCTGCATGTCCACGATCTGCACCGACCAGGTGTTGTCTCCCACATCCGGCGGGGCGGGCGAGGCCTGCAGCAGGCGCGCGCCGAGCAGCCCATCG
The DNA here is from genome assembly GCA_937891735.1 of uncultured Pseudomonadota bacterium. GTDB lineage: Bacteria > Myxococcota_A > UBA796 > UBA9615 > UBA9615 > JAGSHC01. The sequence continues at coordinate 1,790 of CALAGR010000056.1, forward strand.
GTCCCGGTGGCCCGCAGGCCCGCGACGTACGTCATGGCCCGACTGAGATCTCCGCACACGTGCTCGTCGTCGTCGTTGGCCGACGGACAGCCCGCCGACAGGGTGAGGGGCAGCAGGATCATCCAGGCAGCACGACGCATCAGCGGTTCCTCCATCGCGAGTATGCCGAACCAGCGATGTCTATACTTCCGGCTCCCCGCTCAGGAGACCCAATGACCGCCGACACCATCCCCGCGCGTCTGTTCGCGCGCGCTGACCGCACCCCCGACAAGCCCGCCTACAACGTGCGGGGGCGCAGCGGCTGGAAGGCCACGAGCTGGCGCGGCTACGCAGACGGAGTGCGTACGGCGGCCCGCGCCCTGATGGCCCTCGGCTTCCAGCCCCAGGACAAGGTCACGATCCTGGGCTTCAACCGCCCCGAGTGGGTGCTCATGGACGTGGCGGCGATGGCCGCCGGCGGGGTGCCCGCAGGGATCTACACCACCTCGTCCCCCGCCGAGGTGGAGTACATCACCGGCCACACCGAGGCCCCCGTGATCCTCGTGGAGGACCACGCCCAGTGGGAGAAGGTCAAGGCGGTCCGGGCGAACCTGCCGAAGCTGCGCCACGTCGTCCTGATGGACGGCGCGGAGGCCATCGACGACGCCATGGTGCTGACCTGGGACGCGTTCCTGGCCAAGGCCGAGGGCGCCTCGGAGGCCGACCTGGACGCCCGCGTCAGCGCCCTGAAGGACGACGACCTGGCCACCCTCATCTACACCTCGGGAACCACCGGGCCGCCCAAGGGCGTGATGCTCTCCCACCGCAACCTGGCGTGGACCGCCACCGCGGCGCTGGACCTGGTGAGCTACGCCGAGGGGGACAAGTCGGTCAGCTACCTGCCGCTGTCCCACATCGCCGAGCAGATGTTCACGCTGCATGCGCCGATCACCGGCGGCGGCGTCGTGTACTTCGCCCAGTCCATCGAGGCCCTGAAGGACAACCTGGTGGAGGTGCAGCCCCAGGTCTTCTTCGGCGTGCCGCGGATCTGGGAGAAGTTCTACGCGGCCGTGACCGGCAAGCTCGGTCAGGCCCCGGCGCTGCGCCAGAAGATCGCCGGCTGGGCAATGGGCGTGGGCCGGCGCTCCAACGCCGTGCGCAACGCCGGCGGCGAGGTGACCGGCCTGCTCGCGCTGGAGTACCGCATCGCCAACAAGCTCGTGTTCGCCAAGCTGCGCCCGGCCCTGGGGCTGGGGCAGGTCAAGGTCTGCGTGTCCGGCGCCGCCCCCATCTCGGCGGAGATCCTGGAGTTCTTCTCGGGGCTCGACATCAGCATTCGCGAGGTCTACGGGCAGTCCGAGGACAGCGGCCCGACCACCTTCAACGTCCCGGGCGCGACCCGGTTCGGAACGGTGGGGCCGGCGGTGCCCGGCGTGCAGGTCAAGATCGCCGAAGACGGCGAGATCGTCGTGAAGGGACCCAACGTCTTCCTGGGCTACTACAAGGACGAGACCGCGACGAGCGAGGCCCTGCAGGACGGCTGGCTGCACTCGGGCGACCTGGGCTCCTTCGACGGGCCGTTCCTGAGCATCACGGGCCGCAAGAAGGACATCATCATCACCGCCGGCGGCAAGAACATCACGCCGATCAACATCGAGCTGGGCATCAAGCAGAAGGTCCCCATCGTCGGCGAAGCGGTGGTCATCGGAGACCGGCGCAAGTACCTGTCCTGCCTCATCTCCCTGGATCCCGAGGTGGCGCCCGGGTGGGCGAAGGACCACGGCGTCGATCCCGACGCGATGGCCGACGACGCCAAGGTGCGGGCCGCCATCCAGGCGGGCATCGACGTGGTCAACAAGGACCTCGCGCAGGTCGAGCGCATCAAGAAGTTCGTGATCCTGCCGCGCCCCCTGAGCATCGAGCACGGCGAGCTGACCCCCACCTTGAAGGTCAAGCGCAACAAGGTGAGCGCCCACTTCGCGGAGCTGATCGAGTCCGTCTACGCGGATTGATCGATCAGACCCGGGCCAGCCTCTCGCGCTCGGCGAGGTACAGCAGCTTGTCGCCGCGGCCCACCTGTGCGCTGCTGTCGGGGTTGATCCGATCCTTGCCCTCGGAGTCCTTGAAGCCGATCAGCAGCACCCCATGGCTCGCCCGCAAGGCCTGGGCGAGGTCCAGAAACGGGATCGGGGCCTGGATCCCGTCCGGCATCCGGCCCACGTACAGGCTGCTGAACCCGTGGCCCACCACCCGGCTCATCAGATCCGCGGTGCCGTGCTGCACCACCGCGTGCGACAGCAGCGAAAACCCCAGGTTGGTCGTCTCGATGACCTCGTCGGCCCCCGCGGTGCGGGCGTGATCGACGTTTTCGTGGTCGAGGATCTCGGCCACCAGATGCAGCGGACGGCGGCGCCGGACGTTGTCGGGGTGGCGGCCGAGCCAGCGGCGGATCGTGAACGCGGTCAGGATCGTGGTCGCGTCGGCCTGGGCGGGGGGCACCGACCGCGGCCCCACGATCACCACGCTGCGCGCCTTGTGCAGGTGCACCTTGTCCAGCTCCCCCTCCTTGGTGGGGTCGCCGTTGATCCAGGTGAACTCGTTGGGCACGTTCGGCGGCCGCTCCGTCGGGGCGAACAGCAGCACGTCGGTGCTGCTCGGATCGAGCTCCTGGCCGAGGTTGTCGAGCAGCAGCCGCGAGCCCTCCTCGTATCCACAGATCACCACGTGGTCCAGAAAACCAGCCATCCGGTACCCCTCCTCGCGAATCCCCATCACCACCGAGAGCAGGGTGCTCCCCACGATGCCCGCGAACAGCGCGAGCATGAACATTCCGGACACCATCAGCACGCCGCCGATGATCCGACCGAGCCCCGTCACCGGCGCGATGTCGCCGTACCCCACCGTCGTGATCGTCACCAACGCCCACCACAGACCGTCCCGGAGCGTGCCGATGCCCGGGTTCGGGTGCGCCCCGGCGCCCTCCGCGAGGTAGATCGAGGTGCCCCCCAGCGCCACGCACAAGCCCAGCAGGGAGAACGCACCGGTGTACAGCAGCCGGTTCTCCTCGAAGGCCCGAAGCACCCCCGTCAGCGGGTTGTTGTAGCGGAACAGCCCCTGGAGCCGCACCAGGCGCAGCAGGCGCAAGGCCCGCAGGGCACGCAGCTGGGGCAGCACCGCGAGCACGGTGATGATGTCGATGAGGTTGAGGGGCTGCAGGGCGTACCGGAGCCGGCCCGCCAGGTGGGTGCGCAGCGCCCGCGCCGGACCCATCTGAAAGAAGGCCAGCTCGCCAGGGCGCCACGAGGCCAGGCGGAGCGTGATCTCGATGCCGAAGAGCACCAGGACCACCACGTCCACCGCCTCCAGCGTGCGCGCCCAGCCCGGCGCGAGGTTGCGCTCGCCGGCCCCCGTGACCACGAACTCCACCCCCAGCAGCACGATGGACAGCAGGATCAGCGCCCACACCACGCCCTGCACCCAGCGATACAGGGCGGTCCCGGGCTCGTGGAACGCAGCGTGGATCAGGCCAGGCACGAACCGGGTATCCCCCAAGACAGAGGGCCTGTCAAAGGGGGGTGAGGCCCAGCGCCTCGCCCATGCGGCGGATCTGCCGGATCGCCTCATCCAGCGGCCCCCAGTCGTCGTCCTGGGCGATGGGCGCCCACAGGGCCTCCATCTCGTCGATCAGCATGGTCCTGGGATGCTCGTCGCCGAAGTAGGGGTGCGCCAGGCGGTCTCCGGCGGCGCTGGGGTGCGCGAACAGGGACGCCCGGAACGCCTCGAAGTCGGCGCCCGCATACCAGCGCGCGAAGGAGCCGGCCTCCGCCCGGGGCCGCGCCGCCTCGCCGCCGAACCAGTCGAAGAACAGGCGCTCGTAGGGCAGCTGGCTGCTCCCGAGGAAGGCGAAGGACGTCGTCAGCAGGGCCTGGTCGGCGGCCTCTGTGGTCCCCTGCACCCCCAGCCGGGCCAGGAGCTGGGTGCAGGCGTGCGCGCGGGCGCGGTCTTCGAAGGTGGTCAGCGCCGCCTCCAGCGCCGGGGCCTCGCTGATCGACACCAGCGCCTCGGCGAGCCGGCACAGGTTCCAGAACACCGCGTCCGCCTGCTTGCCGAACGCGTACAGGCTGCCGTGATCGAAGTAGGCGGCGGTGAAGTCCGGGTCGTAGGTGGGCAGGAACCGCCAGGGTCCGTAGTCGAACGACTCGCCGGTGACGTTCATGTTGTCGGTGTTCAGGACCCCGTGCACGAAGCCCGCCATCGTCCACTGGGCCACCAGCGCCGCCGACCGGTCCACCACCGTGTCCAGGAAGCGCGGGACGAGATCCGGCTCGGGCACCTCCGCCAGCTCGGGGAACCAGCTGTCCACGGTGAAGTGCAGGAGCGCGCGCAGGCGCTGGGGGCTGCGTTCCCAGGCGTGGCGCTGGAACGTGCCGAACCGCACGTGGGACCAAGACAGGCGCACCAGCACCGCCGCGCGGGTCGGCGACGGCTCGTCGTGCCGCACCAGGGACTCGCCGGTCTCGACCACCGACAGCGTGCGGGAGGTGCGCACCCCCAGGGCTTGCAGCATCTCCGTAGCCAGGATCTCGCGGACCGCCCCCTTCAGGGTCAGTCGGCCGTCCCCGCCTCGGGAGAAGGGCGTGGTGCCGCTGCCCTTCGTGCCCAGGTCCATGACCCGGCCTGCGTCGTCGAGCAGCTGCGCGAACAGGAAGCCCCGGCCGTCCCCCAGCCAGGGGTTGTAGGACTGGAACTGGTGGCCGTGGTAGCGCAGCGCCAGGGGCTCCTGCAGGTTGCGCGGCAGGGGCGACAGGGCTCCGAAGTGGTGCAGCCACTCGGCCTCATCCAGGGCGTCCAGTCCGATCTCGGCCGCCGCGCGGTGGTTGCGAAACCGCAGGGTGGGGCGCGGGAAGGTGGCGGGGCGCACCACGTCGGAGAAGTTCGGTTGCAGCGCGGGCCAGACGGGGGCGGGGCGGTAGCCGGGACCTGGCGGCATCAGGGCGTCGCGACCGGCGCGACGTTGAGCCCACAGGGCACCCCGGCCTGGTCCACCGACCACAGGGCGCCGCCCTGCCACAGCGGCTGCACGGTGCCGCCGAGCCTGGTGGCGAGGCGCTCGGACAGGACCCGGGCCACGGTCATCACGCTGATCTGGGGGTTCCGGCCGACGTTGAGGGGCAGCGAGCTCGCGTCGATCACGTAGATGCCGTCCGCGCCGATGACCTCCCCGTCGTGGCGGCAGGCGCGCCCCACGCTGCAGCTCGCCTGGGGATGGGAGCTGTAGCCGATGAGGCGGCCGAACGGCACGTCCTCGAGCACCGCGCGCACCTCGTCGAGGGTCGAGCAGGCCGGCGCTCCGTAGACGTTGAGCGTCACGCACGTGGCCTTGGCGCCCTCGAGCCACATCTGGGCGGCGTGGGTCATGCCCAGGATCGCCCGCTGCCGGTCCACCTCCCCGATGTCGTAGTGGATCTTCGCCCCCGGCCGACCGGCGTTCCCGACCACGCGACCGGGGCTCTCGTCCCGCACCATCACGCCGGTGGAGGCCCAGTTGGACCCGCGGGCCAGGTACTCCCACGCCTCCTTGCCCCACCACGGGATCGCCGGAAAGAGAGCACCCGGCAGGGTGGGGTTGCTCTCCAGGATGATCCGCTCGGCGGCGAACTCGTCCACGTAGTGCCCCTGGGAGCTGCCCGGCGCGGCCACCACGAGGTCTCGAAAGTAGGCCATGACCGAGAAGACGGGGTGCACGAGCAGTCCCGCGCCCACCTCGCCGCCCTCGGGCACCGCAGCCGAGTCCAGCAGGATCCGCGGAGACGCGATGGCCCCCGCGCTGAGCACGACGGCCTTCTTCGCGTTGATCGTGAAGGTGCCGCGCTCGGTGCGGTCCCGACCAACGACGACGCCCTCCACCTTGCCGGACGCCACCACCCGCACCGAGGCCCCCGTGATCACACGACAGCCCGCCCGGACTGCCCGCGGCAGGACCGCGACGTCCACGCTCGCCTTGCCGTGCACGGGGCAGCCGTTGTTGCAGCGGCCGCAGCCGGCGCAGCGGGGGGTGTTGCGCCGGAAGTTGTGGTTGGACCAGCCCAGCCCGTTGGCGGCCTCCTTGTGCACCCGGTCGTAGCCCGACAGCAGGCGGTCCGGGGTGGGCCCCACCTGCACCATCGCCTCCACCGCGTCCATCGTGCGGTAGTAGTGCTCGGTGTCGGCGAAGGCGCCGTCGCTGCGCTCGTTCCACTCCGCGAGCGTGGCCTCGGGGGTGCGAAAGCTGATCGCGGAGTTGACGACCGTGCTGCCGCCCAGCGCCTTGCCCCCCGCCACCGGCATCGGCGGACGCCCCACCGCGGTGCGCAGACCGCCTTCCTGGAACAGGTGCTCCACCGAGTCGGACACGTCGGGCGAGAACGTGGCGTTGGGGTGATGAAAGCCCTCCTCGACGAGGAGCACGTCCAGGCCCGCTTCGGCCAGGGTCAGGGCCGCGAAGGCGCCCCCCGGGCCGGAGCCGATGATCACCACGTCGGCCGACTCCGTGAAGGAGGCGCTGCGCTCTCCCCACCACCCCGCCGCGGGGGCCGCCACCGCCTGCACCACGGGCAGGGGCCCGCTCACGCCGGCCTCCCGCAGGGCACCGCGAAGCCCATGACGGCGAGCACGTCGGGGCGCTCGAAGTAGGTCATTCCGTAAAACATCTTCAGGGCCGTCCAGAGCTGGGACTTCACGATGATCGTCGCGTCCGCCCAGGACTCCAGGTAGCGCTCGCAGCGGCCGTCCGGGAGCTGGGTCATGCAGCGGGCCCCGAAGCGATCCAGGGTCGTGCCGTGCTCGAACGCCAGGGGCAGGCCGCGGCTCAGGAGGAGCTTGTGTTCGGGCATGCCGGCGTAGAACCGGTCCATGCGGGTGATGGTCTCGTCGTCGCCCCCGCTGCCGGGCAGGGGCCCGCCGGGCGGAAGGAGGTGATCCCCCAGGCGGCGGAAGATCGCCACCTCCTTGTCGGTCAGCACGGTCAGCGCCGGCAGCGAGTCGGCCGGCTCGGGGTAGCTGCCGACCTGACGCAGCCCCGCGTACGCGGCGGCGAGCACCCCCGTGGCGGCGACCCCGAGCACGAGCGCGGAGCGGCGGGAGATGACGAAGGCAGCCTCGGGGGCCGGCGGCGACGAAGGAGGGGCGGGATCAGGCACGGCGTCGGCAGCGTAGTCGACTCGCGGCGGAATCACGATTCCCGAACATCTGCGTTGATCACACTGTGCATGGTGTGTATATACTCATACACAGTGAGCGACACACTCCCCATCCTGCTGTCCGATGCCTCTGGCGTGCCCTACTACCGCCAGGTGGTGGACCAGATCGCCGCCATGATCCGCTCGGGGGCGCTCCCGGCGCTGACCGAGCTCCCGTCGGTGCGCCGCCTGGGCGTGGATCTGAAGGTCTCGCCCATCACCACCCGCAGGGCCTACGCGGATCTGGAGGCGGCGGGGCTCGTCACCCGGCAGCAGGGGCGGGGCACGTTCGTCGCCCAGACCGCCGACACAACGAGCTGGGCCAGCGACCGCGCAGCCCAGCTGCTGGCCGAGGCCGTACAGAAGTCACGTGAACTGGGACTGGACGAGGACGCGATCCGCGCGCTCCTGAGCGCCCTGCTGGAGGAACGATGATCATCGAGATCAAGGACATGGTCGTGCGCCGGGGAGACTTCACCCTCACCGTGCCCGCGTTTTCCGTGAAGCCAGGGGAGATCGTCGGCGTGGTCGGGCCCAACGGGGCCGGCAAGAGCACCCTGTTGCAGTCCCTGGCCGGACTCATCCCCCGGCACGCCGGCGACGTGCGCGTGCTCGGGCACGACCCGATGCGGTCGCCGGTGGCGGTCCGCTCCGCGACGGGCTTCGCCGCGCCGGACACCTCGGTCTTCGAGGTGCGCATCAGCGACCTGCTCAAGATCGTGTCCGGCTACTACGCGACCTGGGACCACGCCCAGGCGTCGGCCCTGTTGAGCCGGTTCGAGCTCGATCCGCGCAAGCGCCCCAGCCAGCTCTCCCTGGGGCAGGGAACCCGCCTGCGCCTGCTGCTGGCGATGGCCTTCCGCCCCCGGCTGCTCCTGCTGGACGAGCCGGCCGCCGGCCTGGACCTGTCCGCGCGGCGCCACCTCATGGAGATGGTGCTGCAGTTCGTCGAAGGGGGCGACACCGCGATCCTTCTGTCCTCGCACCGCCTGGAGGACGTTGAACGCCTGAGCGAGCGGCTGCTGGTGATCGACGACGGCCGGGTCGTGATCGACGGCACGACGGACACGCTCGTCGGTGATGACCGCACCCTCGAAGAGGCGCTCCTCGCCTGGGGTGCAGCATGAGCCCGCTGCTGCATCACGCCCGGGTCTACGCAGAGTGGGCCCTGCGCCGGCCGCTCGTGCTGCTCCTCGGGGTGCTCTTCACGCTGGTGGGCACGGGAGTCGGGATCGCGCTGGAGCAACCTGAGGTGTTCGAGGAGGGGTGGCTCGAGATGACGGTGCTGCTGGCGGTGATCGTGGGGGTGTTCGGGGTGATCGCAGGCTCCCTCTCCGGGCCGGATCTCGGCACGAGCGACGGATCGGGCGGAGGCCGGCGTCATCCGGCCTTGCCGCTGTCCCCCGGGCTGCGCACCTGGGCCGAGGTGGTCGGCTCCCTGGCGGTCTGGGTCCCCGTCTCGGGCGCCCTGGCGCTCCTCGGTCAAGCGCTGGCGGACCCGACGACGAGCCCCCTCGCCTCCGTCGTCCACACCGGCTCGGTGCTCTTGACCGCACACCTGCTCCCGAGCACCGCGCTGCTGCTGCCAGCCCTGGTGGCCGGGCGCCGCACGACGACGATGGGCAGCGGAGGCGCCTTCGGCCCGATGGTCCTGGGGACCGCCCTGACGATCCCGGTGGTGCTCGCGATGCAGGTGTGGGCTCCCCTCGGGCTTGTGGTGGCCGTGCTCTGCGGAGGCGTCGCGGATCGGCAGGCTGGTGCGTCCGAGCGCGTCATCGAGAGGGGTGCCGTCGCCAGCATCTTCCGGCCCGAGCTCCCCTCGACGGACGGACCGTGGCACGCAGGCGCGTGGCGGCTCGCCTGGACCGCCTGGCGGGTCACTCTCCCGATGATCGCCTTCGCGGCGTTGGGCCTGGGCCTCCTCGAGCTGATCGGTACGACGGACGTCTCCCCGGGGAGACAGGCCTGGTGGCTGATCCCGGCCGCCGTACTCGTCGTCGCGCCGGTGTTCATGCCCCTGGGCCTGGACGCCCGCACGAGCTCCCCCGACGGCACCACGCGGCCCTTCCAGGGAGGCTTTCGGAAGGCTTGGGCCCTGCTGCCGGTGGAGCCGGTGACCATCCGGCGCGCCGCCCTGCGCCAGACCGCCGTCGGGACCGCGGCCATCGCCCTGCTGGCCAGCCTACTGCTGGCCGTGGGCACCCTGGGGAGTCTGGACCTGTCGTCCTGGACGCTGGTGGTGCTGACCCTGGGCGGTCTCGCCGCTGCACCCTTGACCACCGCGGCGACCCTCGGGGACGCCCGGCAGCGCCAGGGGGCGATCACCATCGCCGTGCTCCTCGTGGGCAGCCTGTATGGGGGGATCCTGGGGGGCTTCGTGTTCGACGGCGCCGGGCCGGTGTTCGCGGCCGTCACGGTGGGCGCCCTGACCGGGTCGGCGCTGCTGGTGCGGTCGCTGCTGCGGCCCTGTCGGGACGAGGTCGCCGGGGCGCACGTGGCGTAACCTGCCGGCCATGCCAGAGCCCGCGGAGAACCCCGCCGCCTTCAAGCACGCCTACGACGAAGCCGCGGTGAGGCGCATCGCCGCCACCCTCGCCGCGCACGTCGAGGCCTTCGACGCGGACAGGTTCCTCGCGGCGGTCCTGCCTGCGGTGTTGGAGTTGGAGCTGAAGGCGCGGGTGGACCTGCTCGCGGAGGCCCTGCACGCGCACCTTCCCCTGCCCTTCCCGGAGGCGGTGGCGGCGCTGCTCCCGGCCCTGGGCCCACCCGGCGCGCCGTCTGGCGGCGACGATCTGTGGGGCCCATCGGACAACGGCGGGCCTGGGCTGACCAGCTTCGGGGTGTGGCCCCTGACGCGGTTCGTCGCGCTGCATGGGCTCGATCACCCCGGCGCCGCGCTGGACGCCCTGGAGCAGATGACCCGCCGCTCCACGGCGGAGTTCGCCCTGCGCCCGTACCTCCTGAAGCACCGTGAGTTCACGCTCACGCGCCTGCGTGAGTGGGTGAAATCGCCTGATCAGCACCTGCGGCGCGCCGCCTGCGAGGCCACCCGCCCGCGTCTGCCCTGGGGAATGCAGCTCAAGCCCTTCATCGCGGATCCCGAGCCCGTCATCGCCCTCATCACGCCCCTGCGGGCCGATCCCGAGGACTACGTGCAGCGCTCCGTGGGCAACAACCTCAACGACATCGCCAAGGACCACCCCCAGCGGCTCCTCGGAGTGGCGCGGGCGTGGAGCGCCGAACCCCACGGCGTGGCCACCGACAAGATCCTGCGGCGGGCCCTGCGCTCGCTGGTCAAGGAGGGGGTGCCCGAGGCCCTGCGCCTGATGGGCTACACCGTGCCCGCGCAGGTGCGCATCGAGGACGCGCGGCTGAGCCGCCCCACCGTCACGCTGGGCCAGACCCAGGAGCTGAGCTTCGTCCTCGTGAGCACCGGCACGACGCCCCAGGAGCTGCTGGCGGACTACGTGCTGCACCTGAGCCGGGCCCGGGGCAGGGTCGGCGAGAAGGTGTTCAAGGGACGGCCGCTCACGCTCGCCCCCGGCGAACGCAAGCCCGTGACCTTCCGGCTCTCGATGCGGTCCGTGACCACCCGGCGCTACTACGCTGGCCCCCACGCCCTGCAGATCCAGCTGTGCGGAGAGCGCGGCCTGCGCCTGCCGTTCGACCTGGAGATCCCCGACTGAGCCGCACCCTCACGGCTCACGGCTCACGGGGAGCAGCGCCCACGACGCGGTGCAGCGACACCACCACCGGATCGGTGGTGTAGGGCAGATCGAGGTACGACGGAGCGGCGGACAGCTCGGCGTGGCTGATCTCCTCGAGCGCGACCCCCGCCTCGGCGGCGGCGCACACGGGCCCCCCGTCCGCGCTGGAGCACAGCGAGCTGCGGTAGTAGGTGCGGCAGGCCCCGGGCACCAGCCCCGCCATGAGGTCCGTGGGAGCGCGCACCGACACGCCGGAGGTGGTCCCGCAGGCCCAGCCCGGCACGAGGTGCTCGGGGATCGTCAGCACCCGCCGGTCCGCGCGATCCACCCAGGCCACGCGGCACTCCGCGGGCAGACGCTGAAGCTCCCCACGCAGCCACGCGTACTCCTGCTGCTCGGTGGTCCGCGCCTGGTAGTGGCCCAGGCCGCTGAGCAACAGCGCCGCGCCCACCGCAACGGTCACCGGGGCCTGCCGACGCCCGGAGGCCAGCCAGGACGTCGGGAGGAATCCCAGCGCGCACACCGCGGGGATCGCGAGCAGCACGTGGCGGTAGCTCGCCTCCCACAGCCCGCTCTGGCTGAAGACGCGGTGCGTCACTGTGTCCAGGGCCACGAAGGGCACGATGACGACGCCCAGCGCCAGCGCCTGCCGCCCCAGCGTGCGCGCGGCCGCCAACGCGAGGGCCGCCGCGATCCAGAACCCGAGCCCCGGAGGAGCGAAGTTGCTCCCCGTCATGGCCCCGGAGTCCCCCCGGCCCCGCAGGTGGGCGAGCACCGGGAGCAGGTCCGCGGCGCTCATCGCGATCACCGCGCCCAGCACCAGAAAGGTCGCCACCACCGCGCCCGCGGCGCGCCCCCGTCGCGGTGCGGCCAGCCCCACCAGCGGGGTGATCGCCACCAACGGCCACGCCAGGGGGTGGGTCCGGGCCGCGTGCAGGAGCAGGAGCGCCGCCGCCAGGCCCAACGCGGCCGACGGGAGGCCCCGTCGCCGGTACAGCTCGAG
>CALAGR010000057.1 GCA_937891735.1 uncultured Pseudomonadota bacterium
CCAGCGTTCGCCGCGCAGCGCCCGGGACCCCGGCCCCCGCGGCGCGCGCCCCCGACCCAGCACCAGCCCCTGTTCATCGATCAGGGCCAGGTTGCCACCCGGGCCGAACAGCTCGACTACGAGTGATCGGCGCCCTGCTCCCATGCCGAAGTGCAGCAGCGCGATCCGCTCGCCGGGAACGAGCTCGATGTCCACCAGGGGTGCGGGAAGCTCCTTGCGCAGCAGGCCCTGGAAGGTCAGCGCCGTCTTCGGGTTCCCGGTGCGCCGCTCGATGGTGTTGATGCGCCCGAGGCCGGGGGCGACGCACAGAAGCAGCAGCCAGGTCTGGCCGGGGCACCGGATCTCCAGCGCCACCCGGTCGGGGTCCGGGACCCGCACCCCTTGCAGCCGCCCGCCGCAGATCCGGCTCCGCACGAAGTCCGTCTGGGCGAGGAGCTCTGAGCGGGTCAGCGTCATGCCGGGAGTCTACGGCCCTCGACCGCCCCTCGCGGTTCAACTCTCCACGCGAGCCGTCCCCTCCACCCCGCCGGTCCCACTATGGTGCACCCCACCGCCGGAGCACCGATGAGCCGTCCCCATGTCGCCGCCTGCCTGCTGGTCCTCCTCGCGTTCGCCGGCGCCTCGCCGTCTCGCGCCGGGGACGTGCCGCCTCTGGACGCCCTGGTCAGCCGGATCTCGATGTCCCTGGGCGGCGCCCAAGGGGGCGCGGCGGTCCTCGCGAAGGCGACGGCCTTCGACATGGTCTTCCGGCGTACCTTCAAGGACTCCCACTCGCGCGACGAGGTGACGGCGGACCACCGCTACCTGTCGTTGGACCGGGGTGTGCGGCAGCGGCTCGACATCCGCGTGGTGGACGGAGAGGGCAAGGACTCGGCCGCGGTCGTCACCGCCGAGGGGTCCTGGCTCATCGTCGATGCCGCGGTCCACGACGTGGACGCCGAGACGGTGCGGGCGCAGCTGACCGAGTTCGACCCCCTGCGCCTGTACTCGGTGCCCTTCGCCCTGGGGTCCGAGGGGCGCCAGATCCTCGGGGCGGCCTCGCTGTCCGCAGCGGAGAAGGACGGCGACCGCTTCATCCTCATCGGCCGGGACGAGGAGGGCACCGAGACCTCGCGGCTCGAGGTGGACGCCCGGTCGTATCGCCCCCTCGTCGTGCAGTTCCAGTCCTCCAGCGGGCATGTCGAGTACCGGTACGGCGACTACCAGGAGATCGCCGATGGCCTGGTGGTGCCGTTCGAGCGGGAGTTCTGGCGCAACGGCACGCGGATCAGCCGGACCGAGGTGTCGCGGTTTCGCCTCAAGGCGCCCGCCGACGCACCGAATCTGTTCGATCACGCGCAAAGCGCGCTGGGCGTTTTGCCCGACGTGAAGCCGATCCCGAAGGCCCCCTGACCCCATTCATCTACGACCTTGACACCCCCAGGAAGAGCATGTACAAGCCGTCGTCCACCGTGCGGGCAACGGCTCACAGAGCCTGAATCCGGGCGAGGGGAAACGGTCTGAGCGGTGATTGAGCTGGCGTGGCTCAACTGGTAGAGCAGCTGATTTGTAATCAGCAGGTTGCGGGTTCAAGTCCTGCCGCCAGCACCACTCGGTCGGATCGACTGGTCTTTTGAAATTCTGGAGGGATGCCCGAGCGGCCAAAGGGAGCAGACTGTAAATCTGCCGGCGTATGCCTACGGAGGTTCGAACCCTCCTCCCTCCACCACCGACATCAACGAGTCAGCGGGAATAGCTCAGTTGGTAGAGCATCAGCCTTCCAAGCTGAGGGTCGCGGGTTCGAGCCCCGTTTCCCGCTCCATTTGAGGCGACGCCCCCTGTAATGCATCAGCGGGCCCACGTAGCTCAGCGGTAGAGCACTTCCTTGGTAAGGAAGAGGTCACCGGTTCAAGTCCGGTCGTGGGCTCCACCAGCCCCCACAGTCCATCAATTCGGGAGTTTGACGCCATGGCGAAGGAGAAGTTCGTCCGTAACAAGCCGCATGTGAACATCGGGACCATCGGTCACGTTGATCACGGCAAGACCACTCTGACGGCTGCGATCACTCGCATCCAGTCTCTTCGCGGCCTCGCGGAGAAGATGGATTTCGATCAGATCGACAAGGCGCCGGAAGAGAAGGCGCGCGGCATCACCATCGCGACCGCTCACGTGGAGTACCAGACGGAGACGCGTCACTACGCGCACGTCGACTGCCCCGGACACGCGGACTACATCAAGAACATGATCACCGGTGCCGCCCAGATGGACGGCGCGATCCTGGTGGTGTCTGCCGCTGACGGGCCGATGCCGCAGACGCGTGAGCACATCCTGCTCGCACGCCAGGTCGGTGTTCCGTACATCGTGGTGTTCCTGAACAAGGTGGACATGCTCGACGACGAGGAGCTCCTCGAGCTCGTCGAGATGGAAGTCCAGGAGCTGCTCGAGAAGTACGAGTTCCCGGCGGACTGCCCCATCATCCGCGGCTCGGCGCTGCAGGCGCTGGAGTCCGGCACGGGTGCGGACGACGACAGTGCGTCCATGCCGATCCACGCGCTGATGAAGGCGTGCGACGAGTACATCCCGGAGCCCCAGCGTGAGCTGGACCGGCCGTTCCTGATGCCGGTGGAGGACGTGTTCACGATCTCCGGGCGCGGGACGGTGGCGACGGGCCGCATCGAGCGGGGCGTGCTGCACACCGGCGACGCCATCGAGGTGGTCGGCATCCGCGACACGGCGAAGACGACGTGCACGGGCGTGGAGATGTTCCGCAAGATCCTCGACCAGGGCGAGGCTGGCGACAACGTCGGCGCGCTGCTGCGCGGGCTCAAGCGCACGGACATCGAGCGCGGTCAGGTCCTGGCGAAGCCGGGCACCGCCAAGCCGCACACGCACTTCACGTCGAAGGTGTACGTGCTGACCAAGGAAGAAGGCGGCCGTCACAAGCCGTTCTTCCCCGGGTACCGACCGCAGTTCTACTTCCGTACGACGGACGTGACCGGCGACATCACCCTGGGTGAGGGCGTCGAGATGGTCATGCCGGGCGACGACATCGACCTGACGGTCAAGCTCATCACTCCGATCGCCATGGAGGAGGGGCTGCGCTTCGCGATTCGCGAAGGCGGCCGCACCATCGGTGCCGGGGTCGTGGGCTCGATCATCGAGTAG
>CALAGR010000058.1 GCA_937891735.1 uncultured Pseudomonadota bacterium
CCTCCCCCTCCTCGCCGCGCTGCTGGCCGCGCCCTTGCTGCTCGCAGCGGGCCGGGCCGCGCCGCCGCCTCCGACCGCGACGGCGGACTCCTGCTCCTGGGATCTGCTCGCCTACAACACCTGGCTGCGGCCCCGCTCCCTCTTTCCCAATCGGCAGCTGCAGCGGGCGGGGGCGCTGGGCGCGGTGCTCGGCGGGCACGACGTCCTGGTGCTCTCCGAGCTCTTCGATGACCGCAGCCGCGAGGTGCTGCTGGCCGGTCTGCGGGAGGCCTACCCCTACCGGACCGAGCTGGTCGGCGAGGACCGCGGCGCGCTGCAGGACGGCGGCGTGATGATCCTGAGCCGCTGGCCCGTCGTGGCCCAGGGGCAGCAGCTGTACGGCGTGTGCTCGGGCAGCGACTGCTTCGCCGCCAAGGGCCTGGCCTACGCGCGGATCGAGCGGCCGGGCTGCGTGGTGCACGTGCTGGGGACCCACGCCCAGGCGGGGCCCGCGACGGCGGTGCGCCGTGAGCAGCTGCGCCAGCTGCGCCGGTTCGTCGACGCGCTGCAGGTGCCCGCGGACGAGCCGCTGCTCATCGCGGGGGACCTCAACGTCAACGGAGTCGGCGCGGAGTGGGAGCGCGCCCTGAGGACCCTGCGCGCCGCAGCCCCGCCGAGCGCCGCAGGCCCTTGGGCGACCTTCGACCCCGTGCGCAACCGCAACGCCCACGGGGAGCGGTCGCTGCGGCTCGACCACGCCCTGTACTCGCTCGGTCACCAGCTGCCCCTGCGGGCCCAGCAACGCACCCGGATGATCGAGGCCCACGGCCAGCCGCTGTCCGATCATTACGCAGTGGAGGGGACCTTCGAGTTCCCCTGAGGGCCGGCCGGTCCGGGCGGGCGCGGGGGTCGAACTGGACTCCGGCTGCAACCGGCGCACAGGTGAACGGCTCCGGGCCGGCTGCGACGCCCCGGCGGGCCCTGCTGGGCCGCCTCTGAGCCCTGGGAGCCCGTCGCTCGCGGCGGCTGCGAGGACCTGGATCCCGCGAAGGGATCCCCCGTGACTGCGCGCTCAGTACGGCACGCAGGAGCCGAGCTGGCCCTCCCACGTAAGCTGCGTGCTCCCCAGGTTCCAGGTGGGCTGCTCGGCGGGGACGACCGGATCCAGGCCCGCCCGTTCCACCAGCTGGTCGAGCACCTCGAGCCCGACGGCGCGCATCCGCACCCGCATCTGGACCCGGTCCGGCGACACCCCGTACAACGGCCAGGACCGCTCGACGAAGTGGTAGAAGTCCGGGTCCGTGGGATCGTTGGTCGTCGCGGCGGGCAGCAGGTCGCTCTGCACGCTCTCGGTCAGCCAGTTGAAGTCGACCGGCTCCCCATCCGCGTCGAAGTGGCGGTCCCGCATCAGCCAGAGGTTGGGATCGCCGGTCGTCGCGACGGCCTCGTCGTCGCCGACCACCCCGGTGGAGAACACCTCCTGCCCGTCGGCCGAGGCGATCAGCTCCAGCCACACGCGTCGATCGATGGCCGACCCGCTGGGGAAGCTGTGGCCGCCGCGGATGTTCTCCAGTCGGACGACCAGCTCCACGCCCCCGGCGATCGGCGTGACGCAGAGGCGGGCCAGCAGGGTGGTGTCGAGCTCGTCCTGGATGAGCTCTACCTGTCGATCGCGCTGGGGGAAGTCCAGGGCAGCGGTGTCGACGCCGGGCCAGCTGTGGTCGTGGATCCGTCGGATCGGCATCTGCTCGGCCGTCCTGCCCGCTCCGTCGCTGACCGCAGCCACCCCATCGACCCCCCGCATGTGGCACTGCCCGCAGGTCTGCACGGTCAGGTCGCCGGTCGCGAACACCGTGTCCCGCCACTCGTGCAGCGTCCGCTCCACGTGCACGCCGTTCTTGTTGAAGACACAGTGGCAGGTCCCGCAGGTGTCCGAGGAGATCCGCGAGTTGCGGTCGTGGGCGAACGAGTAGACCGAGCCGTGGGCGGTGTTCTGGACGGGATCCAGGATGCCGCCGCGGAGGTTGTCGTCCGTCGCCATCACGTGGCTCGCGTTGTGGTCTCGGGACACCGAGTCGATCTGGTGGCACGCCGCGCAGGTGACCCCCCGCAGGTAGGCGGGGACGTCCGGGAGGTTCGACCCATCGACCGTGGCGCCGGCGCGCACCGCCACCGGCGAGTGGCAGGAGATGCAGTGATCGCCGAGCTCTCCGTTGGTGTCCTCCTGGCCGAGCCGGAGCTGCGCCAGGAACAGCGGATCGATCCCCGTGTAGGCGTGCATGGATCCCGACCACTGCTCGAACTGGACGGGGTGGCAACCCCGGCACGACTCGGGATCCAGCAGGGCCTCCGCGTCCAGGTCCAGGCCCGGACTCGCCGCGCACCCGGCGGTGGCCAGGAGGAGGAGGAGCCCGAGCGAAGCGGTGAAGCGGGTCATCCGATCAACCCGGCAGACAGAAGCGGAAGACGACCTGGTCCTGCTCGAGGCCCAGGCAGTCCACGGCCAGGGTGATCTCCCAGTAGCCCGACATCACGAAGCTGAGCCCCGACACCGTGTACTGGCCGGTCTCGGCCGCTGGGGTCGACGCGCCCTCCGGGCCGCCGTGCCCGTGATCGGGCATCCACCCGGTGGCGATGATCGAGCAGTCCGAGATCGGGGCGCCGCCGCCGGGCTCGGTGACCTCCACCAGCCACTCGCTGTCGCCGACGTCCGGCGGGGAGGGGGTCACGCCCAGGAGCGCCACGTCGAGCAGGCCCTCGGTGCCCGGGTGGACCATCCCGGCCTCGTAGGCCTCGGACCGGTCCTCGAACTCGCAGGGGCTGAAGTTCTCCTGGGAGTCGTCGTCGGCGTCGTCGGTCGGGCAGCCCAAGGGGAGCATCCAGATCGACCCCAGCGCCAAGGCGAGCACTCGCCGCCTCATGCGGTGCGTCGAGGGAAGCTGACCTGCGTCGATGTTCTCCACGGGGCCCACCAGGGACAAGCTCCTACTGCCCCTTCACTTCTACCCGAATGTTCGCGGGGCGGGATGAGCCATGACAGCTCGCGCGCCGAAGCCGTCTGCACCTGCGCGGCTCGGGCGCCGGGTGTACGTGCGGCGCCTGGTCCGAGTGACTACGATGCGGCCGATCACACGGTGCGGCTCAGGTGGCACCTCGAGGCGCGCTCCGGATGGAGGATCGAGTGGCCAACCCCTGCCTCCTCCCCGCCGTCGCCGCCCTGCTCCTCCTGCCGGCCTGTGGTCCCCCCGCGTCGCTCGTCGAAGAGGATCTGGGTCCCATCGAGGCCGTCGTGGACGAGGTCGCCCGCACGGTGTGGCCCGGCGTACAGGGCGAGGACGGCCGCTACGTGCGCCTGCTCAACGGGTTCTTCGCGGGGGAGCCCACGGCGTTCTGGTTCGGCGGCTTCGCGCCACGTCGCACCGCAGATCTGTTCTGGTTCTGCCGAAGCGGCGACGCGTCCTGCCCGTTCGATGAGGCCGGCGGGTTCGCCCGGGACCGCGCCGTGGGGGACCCGGTGTTCGCGACGATGCCGGGGGAGGTCGACCACTCGCCGTTCTGGCGGCTGTGGGTCGTGCGCGTACCCGAGGGGTACGAGCCGAACGAGCTGAAGTCGACCTTCGGGATCGAGCAGGCGGCCGAGGACGGACGCGTCGTCGTCGAGGCGGCCGTGACGGACCACGGCGGCGACATCGGCCCCGCCGAGGTCCTCGTGCACTGCCTCATGGTCCTGCAGGGCACGGTGCTGGAGGGCAACGGCGACGATCTCGTGGGCCGCCCCGGCGAGCCGAGCCGAGCGATCGTCCCGCGCACCGGCTGGCACAAGCAGTACCGGGTGAACGTCTTCGACTTCGTGGACACCGAGGGCGTCTTCGCGCCGAACCTCAGCAGCGAGTCGGTGCCGCTCATGCCCGAGGCGAACATCTTCGTGTTCCACCGGGACTGCCTGGGGGGCTCCACGTCGCCCGCGTGCGCCGCGCTGGATCGGGACGAGGTGGCCGTCAGCGAGCGGGGCATCGAGCGGGATCTGACCGGCGACGGGGATCGCCGTGACACCAACAACATCATCGGGGCCTTCCCCGGCGTCGCGGCGGGCCCGGACCCCTGGGAGTCGGCCTACTCCCCGCTGTGGCGGGTCAAGGCGGTGCGGGTGCCCGCCGCGAGCGACGCCGCCGTGAATCTCATCGACACCAGCGGCGACCAGGACGTGACCGACGCCCGCTCGGTCGCCGACGTGCGCGCGCTGGTGCAGGCGGGGTTGGTCGCCGAGCCCGAGGACCTGCCCGAGGACACCAGCAGCTCCATCCCGAGCAACGACGGCGCCGTGTTCTTCAGCTGCCACACCCAGGTGGCGCTGTAGGACGACGGTCACCCTCCCGACGCGAGGGCCAGATACGATTCTGTCGTGCTTTCTTTCGTCCGCTGCCTGACGTTCCTCTTCGCCTGCTGCGCCCTGCTGGCGGGCTGCGTGGGCAGCGGGGAGGTGCCCACCCGGATCAGCGGCCAGATCGTGGGCGACCGCGAGCAGGGCCTGGGACCCGGTCTGATCATGATCGAGGCGGGCCACGTGCACGACGGCGCCTACATCCTCGGCGGACACATCGACGACTCGGGGCGCTTCAGCGTGGAGCTGCCTGGCGCAGGCATCTACGGCCTGCACCTGTTCGTGGACGGCTACCAGTACCTGCCGGCCGAGATCGAGATCGCCGAGCACCAGCAGATCGTGCTGACCAGCCCGATGATCTCGTGGGGCGTGTGGATGGACCTGACGGGCCAGCACTCGTGGCCCACCCAGCCCGACGACGCGACCCTGACCCGCATGCCCGAGGACGAGAGCGACGCGGACAACCCGGTGCTGGAGGGGGTGTCGATGGCCTGGGAGGGCGACATCCTGCGCATCACGGCGGACGTGTCCGATCCCGATGGCGACCTGAGCCGCATGGTCTTGATGTGGGACGAGACCACCGACGCCGGCTACGCCCTGGTTCCCCCAGGGGCCCCGGACAACCGCAACAACTACCCCCAGGGCACCTGGGAGGCCACGATCTACGGCGACGAGGCGCACGTGCCGGGGGAGTCGATGATGCGGTTCGTGGTCTCGGACAACCTGTGCAACGACACCGACATCCTCTACCTGCCGATCCCGGAGCGATGAGTTGCGCGCGCTCGGCTCGGCTTTCTTCGGCGTCGTCCTGGCGGGCTGCGTGGGCTCCGGCGTGGGCGTGCCCTACCCGGACCCGGACGAGGTGGGCGGCGCCCCCACCACCTTCGAGGAGGTCCAGGTGAACCTGTTCGACGCCCGCTGCGCGCCGGCCTGCCACAGCGGCGGCGGCGCCTCGCGCGGGCTCTCGCTGGAGCGCGGCCGCTCGATCAGCGGCCTGGTGGACGAGCCCTCCAACGAGGTGCCGGGGCTGCTGCGGGTCGCCCCCGGTCGCGCCGCCGACAGCTACCTGATCGTCAAGGTCGCGCCGACGGACCCGCGTCGGGTCGGCAACCGCATGCCGCGCAGCGGGCCGCCGTACCTGAGCAACGCCGAGATCCGTGGCCTGCGTCGCTGGATCGACCAGGGCGCCACGGACGACTGGATCGACTCGGGCGAGGACGTGGTCGACGACGACGACGACGACAGCGGCTTCGACTTTGTGCCCTACCAAGACCCGCTGGAGCCCGGATGAGCTCGTCCCGCCTGCCGCTCCTGCTCGCCTTCGGACTCGCCCTGCTGTGGCTCGGCGCTCCGTCCCGGGCCCAGGCCGAGCCGCGCTTCGCCATCCGTGAGGGTGTGCACTGCGCGGTCTGCCACATCAACCAGACCGGCGGCGGCATGCGCACGCCCTACGGCGCGACCTTCAGCCAGACGGACCTGCCGAGCAAGCGCATCAAGGGCGTGTACCTGCCGGACATGGGCTCGTTCATCCGCCTCGGCGCCAACCTGCGGCTCGCCCTGCGGTCGGTGCTCGCCACCCACACCCGGCTCGGGGACGACGAGTTCGAGCAGGCCGCCAGCAGCTCCTTCGAGATCTCCGAGGGCAACCTGTACATCCAGGCGGAGCCCATCCCCGGCCACCTCAGCGTGTACATCGACGAGACGGTGAGCCCCGAGGGGGCCTCGAGCCGGGAAGCCTTCGTGATGGTCTACGGCCTGCCCATCGGGCTGTACGCGAAGGCCGGACGCTTCATGCTGCCCTACGGCATGCGCATCAAGGACGACCAGTCCTTCATCCGCCAGCAGACGGGCTTCACCTACGCCGATCAGGACCTGGGGGTCGAGATCGGGATCACGAACCACCCGGTCCAGGCCTCCATCGCGTTCACCAACGGCAGCGGCGGCGGCTTCGATCCCAACATCTTCAAGCGCATCACCGGCAGCGTGGCGGTGGCGGGGCCCTTCATCCGCGGCGGCGGCTCGCTCTCCTACAACGACACGTCCACCGACGAGTTCAAGTTCAGGACGTGGACCGGGGGCGGCAACCTCGGCCTGCGCCTGGGGCGCCTGCAGCTGATGGGCGAGTTCGACTGGATCCACGGGGTCACCGACGACGAGTCCTACGACCAGTACGTCATGTATGGCGGCGTGGACTTCGAGCCCTTCAAGGGGCTGTACCTGCGCTTCCGCTGGGAGAGCTTCGATCCCCTGCTGACCCTGAAGGAGAACGAGCGGGACCGGTTCCTGTTCGGGCTGAGCTGGTTCCCGGTCCAGTTCGTGGAGCTGCGGGCCGAATACCGGCTCAACCGGGACATCCCGCAGCGGGTCGGCGGGAACGCGGACGAGATCATCATCGAACTGCACGGGTTCCTGTAGGACGCCATGGCAAAGCAACACAATCAGGGCTGGATGGCGCGCGGGCTGGCGGCGGTGCTCCTGATCGGCTGGGCCCCGGCGGCGCTCGCCCAGGACGACGGCTGGGGCGGCGGCTGGGACGAGGCGAGCGAGCAGGACCCGGTGCTC
>CALAGR010000059.1 GCA_937891735.1 uncultured Pseudomonadota bacterium
CGTGCGGCTGGCGGAGGAGCTGGATCCCGAGGCGCAGAACCACTGGTTCCTGGACCTGCGGATCCCGCTGAACCCCGGGCAGCCGGTGCCGACGGTTCGGGCGGTGTCCCCGGCCCAGGTCTTCGCGCGGCAGGAAGCCAGCTCCCTGCGCATCACGGCGGTGGGGGAGCCCTGCTCGAAGCCGCCGCTGGTCCTGGAGATCACGCAGGACTGACCGCGCTGGGCCTGTGCCGCTACGGGTACAGGTCCCGGGCCGTCCACCCCGACGCGGTGGGCTCGTACAGGGTGCGCATGTGCAGCCGGAACGCGCGGTCCTCCCAGAACTCGATGGACTGGGCCTGGATCCGGTAGCCACCCCAGAACGGCGGCCGCGGCACCGGACCCAGCGCGTAGCGCGCGCCGTACTCGGCGACCCGGCGCTCGAACTCCAGCGGCTCCGCGATCTCCTCGGACTGCTTCGACGCCCACGCCCCGATGCGGCTCTTGCGCGCCCGGGTCACGAAGTAGGCGTCCGACTCGGCGTCGGTGAGCTCCACCACGGGCCCGTCGATGCGCACCTGCCGGAACAGCGACTTCCAGTGCAGCACGCCCGAGGCCCAGGGGTTCTCGGCGAGCTCGCGTCCCTTTCGGCTGTGCTTGTTCGTATAGAAGACGAACCCTTCAGGCCCCCAGGACTTGAGCAGCACCATGCGCACGGAGGGGCGTCCCCGGGCGTCGGCGGTGGCCAGGGCCATCGCGTCGTGCACCCGGGGTTCGCTCTCCTCGGCGGCTCGGATCCATCGCTCGAAGAGCTCGAGGGGGTCCTTGCCGGTGGTGGTCAACGGGTCGATCCGGTGGTGGGGATGGAGCGGGTCGCGCCCACGTCCTCCACGGTCTCGGTCCTGGCCTTGAGCCGGGCGAGCCAGCTCTTGCGCTCCGGCTCCGGGGCCTCCGGAGCGAGCCCCGTCGTCAGGTGGGCGACGGCCACGTCCATCTCGCGCAGATCCCGGAGCCGCTCCTTGAGCGACACCAGCGCCCGCTCCACCCGGGCGCCGTCCCGGGGCCGGTACCGGATCCGCACGATCTGCTCCTCGTAGCGATCCAGCACGGCGTCCGCCGCCCGGCCCCCTTCCAGGAGGGACATGATCTGGCCCCAGTCGGACAGGCGCTGGTCCGGGTCCTTCACCATGGCGCCGGCGATGAACGCCATCAGCCCGCCGGGCAGGCCGGGGCGGAGCTTGCGGATGTCCGGCGGCGCCGCCCCCAGGTGCATGCGCAGCAGCGCCTCGGTGCTGGTCGCGGTGAAGGGGGCCCGGCCCGTCACCATCTCGAAGGCCATGACCCCCAGCGAGTAGATGTCGGCGCGTCCGTCGACGGGCTCGCCGCGGATCGCCTCGGGCGCGAGGTAGCGCGGCGTGCCCTCGACGATGCTCGCGCGCTCGCCCTCGCTCTCGATCCGCCGGGCGATGCCGAAGTCCATGAGCTTGACGCAGCCGTTGTCCTCGATGGCGGTGTTCGCGGGCTTCACGTCCCGATGCACGATGCCCCGGTTGTGGGCGTAGCGAAGGCCTCGGGACAGCTGGAGCAGGACGTCCGAGGCGGTCACCGCGTCCATCGGGCCCGTGTCCCGCAGGAGCTGCTCGAGGTCACCGCCCTCGATCTTCTCCATCACGATGAACCAGGTGGCGTAGGCCTGCTCGGTGTCGAAGATCTGCACGATGTTGGGGTGGGACAGGCCCGCGATGGTCCGCGCCTCTTCGATGAAGCGGTCCCGGAACGTCTGGTCGTAGACCATGTGGTGGCCCAGCATCTTGATCGCGACGGTCCGGTTCAGGCCCGGGTGCACGGCCTGGTACACCTTGCTCGTGGCGCCCTCGCCCAGCTTGTCGAGCACGCGGTACTTGCCGACCCGGTCGATGCCGCCGGATTCCTCCAGGCGCTGCCCGAGGATCTCGGTGAGGAACCGCGACAGCTGCGGGTGCTTCTCCAGGAGGGGGAGCATGGTCTGGCGGGACACCACCACCGTCTCGGCGACGGTCTCTGCGAGCACGTCCGCGACCCGGGGATCGCCGGTGAGCAGCGCCATCTCGCCCACCACGTCGCCCGGTCCGAGCCGGGCCACGAGCCGCAACCGGCCGCGTTCGTCGAACAACGGGACCTTGATCTCGCCGGACTTGACGATGTGCATCGAGTCGCCCGGATCGCCCTTGCGCATCAGGAACTGCTCGGGAGTCCAGGTTGCGGTCTGCACCTGCGCGGCGAGCGCTTCGAGGTGAGCCCGGTCCATGCTGGCGAAGCCAGGCACCGTCGCGAGGAAGTCAGTCGTTGACATGCCGCAAGCTCCCAAGGCAGGCCCGGGCGGTCAAGGCGGGCCGCGGGCCTGCGACTGCCATAGACTCGCCCACATCGATGCATCGCGCCCTGCCCAGCCGCCTGTTCGTCCTGTCCGTGCTCGGGCTGCTGGCCGGTTGCCCCGACGGGCCGCCCGACCCGGTGGCGCCCTGCGGGGACGACCAGCTCCTGGACGGCGCGGCGTGCGTGCCGGCGTCCTGCGGACTGCAGCCGTGGGGTGACGTCGGACCCGATCCCGATCCCGAAGGCACCACCTGGTACGTGCTCGCGGGAGCGGAGCCGGGCGGCGACGGCTCCATCGCGCGGCCCTTGGCGACCGTGACCGCGGCGATGGAGGCGGCCACCGCGCTGCCCGGGGGTCGGGTCGTGATCGGCGCGGGCCACTACCACGAGCGGCTGGCCTTCTCCCGCGCCCACGACGGCCTGGAGCTGATCGGGCGCTGCACGGAGCTGGTCACGATCGACGGCGAGGGGCTCGCCGCGGCCACCTTGTCGGTGTTCGCGAGCGCGATCGTGGTGCGGGCGCTGACGATCACGGGCGGTCGCCCGGGGATCATCGCGGGGCAGGTCCCCGGGGCCCCCGGGCTGGTCCTGCGTGGCAACGACCTGGTGGTCGAGGACAACGGCGGATACGGCGTGCTCGCCACGGGCTCGGGGGTGCTCGTGGATCTGGCGGAGTCGGTGGTCCGCGGGGTGAGGCCGACCAACGACCTGAGCCCCGGGCGGGGGATCGGCGTGGAGCAGGCGGCGACGCTGCTCGGGGTGGGCCTTCGCGTGGAGGGGGTCCAGGGCACCGGAGTGCAGGTCACGGGGCTCGGCAGCAACGCCGAGATCGACGGCCTCGTCGTGCTGGACGCCCTCGCGCAGGACGACGGCTCGCTGGGGCGTGACCTGCACGTGGTGAACGGCGGGGCGCTGGACGTACGCAACGGGGACCTGGGCGCGCCCCTGGAGAGCGCCATCGTGGTGCAGGGGGGCAGCAGCCGTCTGGAGCTGGTGGACACGGTGGTGGCCTGCGGCCCGGACTGGTGTAGCCGTGTGCTGGGCGGCGGCACGCTGTTGGCGGCGCGGGTGGCATGGAGCCTGTCGGACGGGCCCGGCCTGCAGGTGCACGGCGCGTCCTCCTTCGCGGATCTGACCGACGTGTCGCTGGTGGGACCGAGCGTCTGGCCCGTCACGGCGGAGTCGGGGGCCGCGCTCCTGATGCAGGGCGCGCGCATCGAGGACGGCGCGGGACCGGGGTTGCACGTGTCGGGTGTGGGCACCCTGGTCAGCCTGACGGACGTGGACGTCGTGCGACCGGGGCTCGGCGGTGTGCTCGTCACGGACGGCGCCGAGGTGGAGGCGGACGACCTGTCGGTCACTGACTCCGGGGCCCCGGGGCTGGTTTCGGCGCGCGACGGCCTGCTCGACTGCACCGCCTGCCTGGTGGACGGAGCGGGGTTCGCGGGGGTCCTGGCGATGGCCGCGGGGCGGGTCCGGCTGGCCGGAGGCAGCGTGCGCGCGACGGTGCCCGGCGCCGTCCAGGGAGGCGGCGTGGGGGTCCTGGGTCTGGACGACGGGTCGGGCGCCACGTCGCTGCGGCTGGACGACACGACCATCACCGGACACCCGTTCGCGGGCGTGGCGTTTTCGGGCGCCGGCACCTGGCGGGTGGCCCAGGTGATCATCGAAGCGAGCGGTGGAGGCGGCGCGGGGCCGGGGCTGCTGGCCCTTGACGGCACGACCTTCTGGCAGGAGCCGTCGGGGCCGGGCCTGTTCGTGTTCGGCAACACGTTCCGGCAGCTGCCCAACGACGCCATGCTCTTCGATTCGGCCACGGGCACGCTGGCGGGCAACGGCTTCGAGGCGGTGGGGCAGCTGCAGCTGTACACGCAGAACTGCGGCTCGGTGGCGCCTCCGCAGTCCTCCGAGCAGCTCGTGTCCAACGACTGCGCCGGACCCGCGCGGGATCTGGGGCTCCCGCTGGGCTGGCCGGATCCTCCCGCCGGCCCCGGCTTGTAGGGCGCGGTGGCGGCCCGCCCCCCGATCAAGGGAAGGCGCCTGCTCCGCCTGGCCGGGATGACCGCCGGCGTGGCGACGGGGTGGGCCGGCGCCCAGCTCCGCTCCGCCTTTCGCGGTGAGGACACGCAGTCGGAGATCCAGGCGGCCTTCCTGCGGGCGAGCGGGCTGCGGATCGCGAGCACCCTGGGGGACCTCAAGGGCGCGGCCATGAAGCTGGGGCAGATGGCGTCGCTGACCTCGGACTACCTGCCGCCGGAGCTGATCACCGCCCTGTCGGCGCTGCAGCGGCAGGCCCCGCCCATGGACTGGGAGGTGATCGAGGCCCAGATCGTGGCCGAGCTGGGGGCCCCGCCGGAGCGTCTGTTCGCGTGGTTCGACCGGGAGCCGTTCGCCGCCGCGTCCATCGGCCAGGTGCACCGCGCGCGCACCGACGACGGCGTCGAGGTGGTGGTCAAGGTCCAGTACCCGGGGGTGGACGAGGCGGTGGACTCGGATCTCGCGCAGCTGCGCATGGCGCTGCGCTTCGGGCGGCTGGCCCTGGACAAGGAGGCGATCGACGGGCTGTTCGGTGAGATGCGGGAGCGCCTGCACGAGGAGCTGGACTACTGCGTCGAGGCGGACCACGTGCGGCTGTTTCGCGATCTGCGCGCCGGGGACGCGCACCTGGTGCTGCCCGAGGTGGTGGCGGAGCGGTCGAGCGCGCGGGTGCTGACCCTGACGTTCGTGGACGGCGAGCCGCTGTCGGCCGTGGCCACCTGGGACGAAGCGACGCGCCGCGTCATCGCCGAGCGGCTCACGCGCATGTTCCTGTCCCAGCTGTTCGTGCACCGCGCGCTGCACGGCGATCCGAACCCCGCCAACTTCGCCTTCCGGCCCGACGGCACCATCGTGATCTACGACTTCGGCAGCGTGCGTCGCTACGAACAGGCCTGGGTCCAGGGGGCGGCCCGGGGGATCCGCGCCTCGCGGCTGCGGGATCCGGTGGCGCTCGATCAGGCTCTGATCGACCTGGGCATGCGGGACCCGACCAGGGAGCCGCCGGTCGAGCTGTACGACGTGCTGCTCGACATCTACGCCCCGATGCTCACGGTGGGCGCGCCGGCGCGGTGGGTGGGGCCGGAGGTCGTGGACCGGATCCTGCCCCTGGTGCCGAAGCTGCTCGGGCACGCCAGGGGGTTTCAGCCCACCCCCGAGATCGCCATCCTCAAGCGGGCCGCCGCGGGTCACTTCGAGAACCTCAAGACCATCGGGGCGCCGGTCTTCCTCGCCGATCTGCTGGCGGAGTACGGCGCCTGATCGGCGGGCCGCTCTACGGGGCCAGCCGCGCCTCCACCGCGGTGATGAGCCGGGTCACCCGCAGCCGCCGCTGGGGATCTCCGCTGCCCCGGGCCAGGCGCGCCAGCTCCCGCGACACCCACAGCGCGTCCAGATCCATGCGTCCGCCGCCCGCCGCCTGGGTCTCCAGCGCGTCGAGCACGTCGTCCACCAGATCCCACTTGCCCAGGGCCGCGGCGGCCGGCGCGCGGGCCAGGCGCATGGGCTCCGCGAGCCACCGGATCTGGCCGCTGGCCGCCTCTTCGCACAGGTCGTCGAGGTCCTCGAAGGAGTCGTCGATCCGCCCCCGGAGGTACTCGAGGATCGCCAGGTTCGCCCGGGCGATCAGCGCCATCGGAGACTCCAACGCGTCGTAGATCGCCTGGGTCTGCCGATACAGGTCCTCGGCCCGGTCCAGATCCCCGAGGAACCGGTGCACCTCGCCGGCCAGCATCAGCACGCCAGCGAGCTGGGTCCCCGCCCCCAGGAAGCGGAAGTCCTCGATCAGCGCGTCGGCCAGCTCCCGGGCGCTCTCCAGCTTGCCCTGGGCGATCCACAGCTGGAGCTGCTCGGTCCGTCCCAGCCGTCGCTGCTCCCCGCGAGGCGCCGTCGCGGCCAGGGCCAGGCACCGGTCGATGTCGGCCTGCGCTTCGTCCCAGCGCGTGACCCACTGCAGCAGATCCGCCCGGTCGGACAGCGCCCGACACGCCACCAGCACGTCCAGGGGCTCCGCCGCCTCCGCCGCCCGCAGCATCACGTCCAGCGCATCCTCGAAGCGGGCCAGCTCCCGCAGCGCGAGGCCCCGGGAGTGCCAGGTCCGCGCCAGCCCCACCGTGTCCGCAGACCGCGAAAAGGCCCGCTCGGCAGCCTCCAGCGGCACCAGCGAGTCCTCGGGACGCCCCTGGGTGCGCCAGCGCACCGCCAGCTGCCGCCACGCTTCCCCCGCCACGGACCAGGCCTGCCCGCCCTCGGCGCGCTGGGCCAGCTCCTGGGCCCGGGCGAGCACCCCCGGGTCGCTTCGCCGCGCGGCCGCGCTGACGTCCAGCAGCTGCAGGGTCAGGCGATCCGGATCGACGGGACCGAGCCCGAGGGCATCCACCTGCTCCAGGGCGGTCGTCATCTCCAGGGCGAAGCGTTGGTGGTCGGCCCGCCGGTCCCGCGCCGCGATGATGCGGATCCGCAGGGACAGGGCCTCGCGCGGGCGCCCCGCGGCGTCGAGCAGGCGCACGGTCCACTCCGCGGGGAGCCGGCTGCGCGTCGAGCCCACCGCCTCCA
>CALAGR010000060.1 GCA_937891735.1 uncultured Pseudomonadota bacterium
CTCGAACCGCTCGCGACCAATTTCTGCCCCATGGGCGGAACGATGACCGAGGCCGGTCCGATGTCCTCGCTTTGTCATCGAATGGCCCCAATGAGCGCTCGCCGGGCCGGGGCCCCCACGCCTCCAGCCGCCCGCTGGTTCAGCCGAAGAAGGCGGCCAGCAGCCGGCCCACCTCGTCGGGCCGGTCCTCCTGGAGGAAGTGCCCGCAGCCGTCCAGGGCCGTGACCTGCTCGTCGGGCAGGTTCAGCTCCCTCGCGACCCGCCGCATCGTGCGCTCCACGTCCGGCAGGATCCGGTCCTTCGTCCCGTACACGATGCGCACCGGCACGGTGGTGGCGGGCAGCCTGGACGCGATGGTCTTCATGCCCCCGGGGTGCAGGCCGTGGGCGCTCTCGAGGAGGGCCTTGCGGGCCGCGGCCGTGGCGAACGGCTCCTGGACCCCGGCCACCACCTCTTCGCTGCTGCCCTCGGGCGAGCAGGTGCCGATCTTCATGGCGAAGCGCAGGCCCGCCGGGCTCACCAGCCAGCCCTTGATCAACGGCAGGTACGAGCCCACCACGAACGCCACCACGGCCCAGGAGGGGCGCGGATACACCAGGGTGTTCAGCAGGCACAGGGCGCTGACCCGGGCGGGGTTGCCCACCATCCAGTGCAAGCCCACCGGGCCGCCCAGGTCGTGCACCACCAGCCCGGTCTGCTCGATCCCGAGCGCGTCCAGGAACCCTGTCAGCGTGCGGTCGAAGAACGGGAAGCTGTAGGACACGTCCAGCGGCTTGTCCGACCGGCCGAACCCCGGCAGGTCCAGGGCGATGACCCGCCGGCCCGCAGCCACGAGGTGGGGGGCGACGTTGCGGTACAGAAACGAGCTGGTGGGCCAGCCGTGCAGCAACAGCACCGGCGCGCCCTGCCCGCCCTCCAGGTAGTGCAGCCGCAGGCCGTGGACCTCGATGAACCTGCTCGTCAGTGGGGACATCGAGAACTCAGCGCCGCTTCTTGCCGCGCTTCGTGATCCGCCTCGTGAACACCACGATGGCGACCGTGCCGAGCACCGTCGGCCACAGCCACACGAGCCAGGTGGGCAGGGCCTGCACCCGGCCCAGGTTCACCGCCGAGAAGGCCGTGGTGGCGGCGATGAACGCGGCCATCATGTAGCCGATGTGCTCCTCGATGTACTTCGTGGCCCGGTCGGGTAGCACGTCCCGGTTCTTCCAGTCGCCGCCCGCCTTGAGCACACCCACCATGCCCAGGGCCACCGCCACCACCCCGAAGTCGCTGCCGCCGAGCCAGCCCTTCACGCCGAGAGCGACAAGGCCCGCGCACGTCGCCGCGGTGCCGATGGCGAGCCACCGGTCCACGGGGGCCAGCACCTTGAGCCCCTGCTTGCGGCGCTGCACCGTGCGCCGCCCGGCGATGACGAGGTACGCGGTCAGCGGGGTGAGGCCCAGCAGGAACACGTTCCTGCTCAGGATCATCAGCGGGAGCGCCACCGCCAGGGCCGCCAGCATCGCCCAGAAGAAGACCTTGCCCGCCTTGACGTGCGTGGGGCTGCCCTTCTTCGTCGCGATGGCCGCCGCGCCGGAGAGCAGCACGCCCCCGCCGAGGAGTCCGTGGGGCCAGAGCAGCAGCGGCCGAAGGGTCTCGTAGTCCATCGGGCAACTCTACTTGGGCCGCGCTGACCATGCCGGCCGCCGCACGGGGACCGAGTAGGATGCGCGCGGTCCGGGCGGGCCGGGACGGAGGGTGTTGTGAAGATCCTGGTGACGGGCGCGGCTGGATTCGTGGGGCGAGCGGTCGTCCGGGCCGCCGCAGAGCACGACGTGGTGGCCGGGGTGCGCAAGACCCACGCCGTGGGCTGGCTCGCCGCGACGGGCGCCACCCGGCACGCGGTGGAGCTGGGGCTGGGCGCCCTCAGCGGCCCGCGCAACACGAAGCTCCAGGGGGCGATGCACGACGTGGACGCCGTGATCCACTGCGCCGGACGCGTGCGCTGGGGCACCCGGGCCGAGTACGAGCGCGACAACGTGCGGGCCACCGAGGAGGCGCTGGATGCGGCGGCGCGCGCGGGCGTGAAGCGCTTCGTGCACGTGGGCTCGACCGCGGTGTACGGCGACCGGGCGGTGGAGCTGGGGCCGGTCACCGAGGACAACCCGCTGGGTCACTGCGTGTCGCGGCTGGACCGGTACTCCAACACCAAGATCGAAGCGGAGGAGCGCGTGCTCGCCGCGATGTCGGGCCCGATGGAGGTCGTGTCTGTGCGCCCCGGCTGGATCCTCGGCGCCGGCGACGCCAACCTGGCTCCGCTGGCCGCGCGGCTCGGGGGCCCGGTATTCCCGCTGCTGGGCAGGGGCGACAACCGGCTGCCCGTGACGTCCGTGGCGAGCGTGGCGCGGGCGCTGCTGCTGGCCGCGACCACCCCGGGGATCGGCGGCCGCGTCTACAACGTGGCCCAGGACGAGCGGATCACCCAGCGGGAGCTGCTCGAGATTGTCGGGGAGGCGGCGGGAGTGACGCCCCGGCTGCTCCCGGTGCCCTACGAGGCGCTGTACGCCGGCGGCCTGCTGGGAGAGCTGCTGGCGCGGGCCGTGCCGGGCAACCCGCCGGTGGTGAACCGGTCCGCGGTGATCCTATTGGGGCGCGACGCCGACTTCCCCGACACGCGGATCCGATCCGAGCTCGGCTGGACGCCCGCTGCCCCCATCCGCGACGTGATCCGGTCCGCCCTTGGGCGATAGAGACCCGATTCCGACCAGACGCCGGCTGATATCCTTCGGCATGGCACCCCAGGAGACTCAAGGACCGATGTTGCGCGCTCTCCTCCTCTTCGTGCTGCTCGGCGGCCTCGCGGTCCCCAGCCTCGCGACGGCCCAGGGCTCCCTGCTCAGCTACCGGCTCAAGCCGGCGGTGCAGAAGGGCCAGGGCTACCCCCAGGTGTTCCTCGACTGCCACGCGGACTTCCGCAAGGTCGATCTGATCTGCGACCGCGACGGCACCGAGGTCACGATGTCCGCCGGCGCCACGAAGGACGGCAAGACCCTGACCTTCGATCTGAAGCAGCCCGAGGGCGAGCACCGGTACACGTGCGAAGCCCGGGGCTGGTACGGCGCGGGCGACGAGGAGTACTTCGATCTGCACATGAAGTTCGACGCCTTTCTGGGCGGCGCCCTGCACATCGAGATCCCCCGGGACCTGATCGAGAAGGACGCCCAGATGCTGGTGGCCAAGGCGGACCGGGTGGTAACCCGCGCCCACGTCAAGGTGATCGGACCCGACGGCCCCTCCTGGGAGGGCGACGTGGAGATCGACGAGAACGAACCCGGCGACGACCTGAGCATCGAGTGGCAGGGCACGCGCGAGGTGCTGCGCATGGACGTGACGGTGTTCGACCGCTGGGGCTTCTTCGCCTACGAGGAGCTGTACCCCTGGTCCCTGGAGATCCCCCACGACGACGTGCTGTTCGACACCGGGTCCCACGAGATCGGCGCGGACGAGCAGCCCAAGGTGGACAAGGCCTACAAGGACGTCGCGGGGGTGGTCGGCACCTACGGCAAGTACGTGGAGGTGCGGCTCTTCATCGCCGGCTACACGGACACGGTCGGGGACCGCGCGAGCAACCAGGGCCTGTCCGAGCGTCGCGCCCGGAGCATCGCCCAGGCGTTTCGGAGCAAGGGCTTCACCGGGAAGATCTACTATCAGGGCTTCGGTGAGGACGCGTTGAAGATCGCCACCGAAGACTCGGTGGATGAGCTGATGAATCGCCGCGCGCTCTACCTGCTCGCGTCGAGGCAACCCCCTGCAGGCCCGAGCTTCCCCCGTGGAAGCTGGAAGCCCCTCTGATGGGAGTCCGGTGAAGGACATGAGGTTCACAAGCGCTCTGCTCGCGGCGTTCCTGCTGCTCGGCTGCCCCCCCGGCCTGGATGACGACGACACCGTCAGCGCCGAGTGTCCGGCCGAGGATCGGTTCACGTCCGATCCGGCGGCCTGCACGGAGAACTTCTGCGGTCTTCCCGAGGTGTGGCCCGCTACCGGCAACTCGACCGAGACGTTCCGGGTGCTCGTGGACGGAGACACGGTCCCCATCTGGTACGGCGACCAGGGCGGCTACCACGTCGATCTGGGGTTCCGCTCGACGAACCTGTGCCCGGTGGTGTTCGTGGACTTCGATCTGTACGACCGGGACGGCGACCCCACCGTGCCCATCCACAGCGCCCGCCGCCACGTGCAGGCGATCCGCACCGAGGGGACGGATCCGCCGTCGGACCAGCGCTGGTGGACCGAGCAGTTCCGCTTCCCGTGCGCGTATTGGCCGAACGATCCCGACAACGATCCGTCCTGCAACGAGGCGCCGATCGCCTTCCTCGATGAACTCGACCTGGAGCTGCGCGTGTCCACCGAGGATCACAACGAGGCGCGCTCGGCCGTCGCGACGGTCGGCCTCACCGCCACCTGCTGCAACTGAGCACGCGACTACCGCGCCACCACCACGACCGCCGGCCCCACCGTGCCGGGTGGGCTCGTGCCCAGCGTGACGGACAGCTCGTAGACGCCGGGCGGCAGCTGCACGGCCCACTCCTCCATCGTGCCGATGCGCAGGGGCGGGCTGCCCAGGCTGGGCAGGAGGTGGCGCGCCTCGCCGCGGCCGCGGATCCACACCGCCGTGACGGGCGGCTCTGCCTCGTCCTGCGCTTCGGCGGCTCCCTCCCCGTCGTGGTGCACGAGGAACGTCGTGCTGCCGGCGGCCAGATCCAGGCGGCGGCCCTCCTGCCCGACGAGGTGGCCGTCGAGGATCCGCAGGACCACCTGCCCGGCGTCGGTGACCTCCGGCGTCGCCCGCTCAGAAGGCAGGGGAGCCTCCAGGGAACCGGGGTCCATCACCGCGCACCCCGCCAGGCAGCACACCAATGCGAACAGGATCGTCCATGAAGGGGGTGGCCCCGCGGTCATCCACACACCATAGACGTGCACGCACTTGACCCGAGGTTGACGAGAGCCCGACCAGAATTGACCGGATGCGAACCGCGGAACCTTTGACCGTGCACCGCATCACTTGATAAGACACCGGCCTCTCGCACCAGCGGCCGCGCTGTCTGACCGTGCCGGAAGGACTGCCCACAACGTGTTCGACGTCACTACAGGCAGCGTCGAGAACAAGCGGAAGAGCCGCGGCGCGAGCGCCGTGTCGCTTCTGATCCACGCCGCGATCTTCGGCGTGATCTTCCTCATCGCCCGCAAGGAGATCGTCGACAAGCCGCCCGAAGAGGTGGAGATCACGTTCTTTTCGCAGAAGCCTCCGCCGCCTCCGCCTCCGCCCAAGGGTGGACCGAAGAAGACGAAGAAGCCGAAGGTCGAGAAGAAGCCCGAGATCAAGCCCGAGGAGATCGTCCAGCCGGAGGAGATCCCCGAGGAGATCCCCGTCGAGGCGGCTGAGGAAGAGGACCTCGACGAGGACGAGGAGTACATCGAGGGCGGCGTCGAGGGCGGAGTCGAGGGCGGCGTCGCAGGCGGCGAGGTCGGTGGCGTGGTCGGTGGGGTCATCGGCGGCGAGGTCGGCTCCCTGAGCCTCGGAGAGTCCGAGGGGCTGTGCTCCCGCCCGACGATCCGCTACCCCGAGCAGGCCAAGGCGATGGGGGTCGAAGGGACCGTCCGCATCAAGATGCTCGTCGACGTCACAGGCAAGGTGATGAAGCGCAAGGAGGAGCTCTGCTCGCGCTTCCAGACGGCCGACAACAAGGAGCGGCGCATGCGCTGGCATCCGTCGCTGTGTATCGAGGCTGTGTCGGGTCCCGATGCCCTCTATTACGAGACGCTCGTGGCCTGGGGCGCGATCAAGTGCAGGCCCTACACGAACCCTGGCGGCACCCACGCCCGCTTCTTCGGCGTGATGGACACCGTCTACAAGCTGAACTGACCGACCCGCTCATCGAGCAGGAGACTCCATGGATTTTTCGCTTTCATCCACCTTCACGCACTTCACGCCCGCGACGTGGACGATCGCCAGCGTGCTGCTGATCATGTCCGTCCTCTCGGTCGGCGTGGCCGTGAACCGGGCGTTCATCTTCGCCCGCTCCCGAGGCCAGTCGAAGCAGTTCGCTGCGGACATCGCCCTGAAGCTGAAGAACGGGGAGGTGGGCCCTGCCATCAAGCACGCGCGGATGGACGAGTACAAGTTCGCCTACCTCGCCCGGATCCTCAGGACCGGCCTGGAGGACGCGCAGGACGTGCAGTCCAAGAACGGCGGGCTCGATGACCTGAGCACCGTGGCGTCGGCCATGGAGCGCGCCGTGTCCGAGGAGGAGGCCTTCCTGCGCAAGTGGATGACCATCCTGGCGACGGTGTCCTCCACGGCGCCCTTCGTGGGGCTGCTCGGCACCGTGTTCGGCATCATCAACTCGTTCATGGGTATGGCGGCGACGGGCTCCGGCGGCCTCGGCGCGGTGGCCGGCGGCATCGCCGAAGCGCTGATCATGACGGGCTTCGGGCTCATCGTGGCCATCCCCGCGGTGTGGCTCTACAACTGGGCCAACGCCCGGGCCGAGGGCCTGGCCAGCGAGATGGCGAACAACGCCTCCGAGGTCCTGGACTGGATCCGCAAGAACCGCGGCGCCTTCGCGGCCTGAACAGAGAGAGGACCGGGGAACCAACACATGGGAATGGGAACCGCAGGGCGCGGACCGCAGGCGGACATCAACGTCACGCCGCTGGTCGACATCGTGCTCGTCCTGTTGATCATCTTCATGGTCATCACCCCGATGCTCCAGAAGGGGCCGGAGGTCGAGCTGCCCAAGGTGGTCAACGCCCAGTCCAAGGAGGAGCAGGACGAAGACCTGCTCATCAGCGTCACCAAGGACGGCGAGTTCTACATGGGGGAGGACCTCAAGGAGCTCGACCTGCTCGAAGCGGAGCTGCGCACCGAGCTGATGATCGACCCCTTCAAGCCCATCGCCATCAAGGCCGACGTGAACACCCCGTACAAGGACGTCAAGAAGGTCATGCTGCTCTGCGAGCGGGTGGGGGCGAAGTCCGTGGCCCTGCAGTCCGACAAGAACGAGAGCGGTGACATCGACGCGGCCAAGAAGGACGAGGGCTGATCCATGGGCATGCATGTCGGCGGCAAGGGCCCCCAGGCGGACATCAACGTCACCCCGTTGGTCGACATCGTGCTCGTGCTGCTGATCATCTTCATGGTGATCACGCCGCTGCTGTCCAAGCAGCTGCCCATCGAGGTCCCCCAGAAGGCGGAGATCGACGAGCCTCCGGCGGAGTCCAAGGACCAGCTGTTCATCAAGCTGTTCGAGGACGGCCACGTCGAGCTCAACAAGAACACGATCACGCTCGAGGACCTCGAGACGAAGCTGACGGACCAGCTGGCCGCGAAGAGCAACCCCAAGGAGCGCGTGGTGTTCTTCGACGGGGAGGACTACGCCGCCTACGGCAACGCGGTGGCGGTGATGGACATCGCCAAGGGCGCGGGCGCCAACACCATCGGCATGATCACCCCCCGGACCCTGGAGGACGCGGTCCCCGGAGTCGAGGGCGAGGCGGCGCCGGGCGACGAGGGTGAAGCCGCTCCCGAATAGAGGCGCCTAGCAGCCAGGGCCCACCTGGCTGACCCACAGCAGCCCCGTGACGGAGTGCAGGTAGACCCCGAACCGGGTGGCGCCCGTGCGCTCGTCGTCCGACTCCAGCGTCAGGTACCGCGACACCGTGATGGTGTGCTGGCCACCCGTGGCGTCCAGGAACAGCAGGTTCGTGGCGCTGACGATGAAGGCCCCGTTGTCCTGGGCGTGGCAGGTCAGGCTCGCCCCCGTCTGGCCGTTCACCACCTGGATGATCACGTTCTGGCCGACCTGGGAGCTGCTCGGCGGGGTCCACTGCACCAGCCCGCCCACGGGGTTGGGGGCGTTCCACTGGTCGAACATCCACCAGCAGTCGGTGGTGTTGATGTCCGCCAGCGGAGACGGCTGGGTGACGTACAGCCCCGCAGGCGCCTGCACGACGTTCTGAAGGTCCATCGAGCAGCCGTCCGGATCCACCGCCGAGAACACCGTGAAGGACGTGTTGGGCCCCGCGTACTGGGCCGGCACCGAGGAGTTGGCGTAGGTCCCCTCGATGGAGTTGTAGGTGAGCGGGAAGCTGCCTCCGCCGCTCATGGTCAGCGAGCTGCCGACGCTGAAGTAGGCCCGGTTGTTGTTCGGGCTCACGACGTTGGGCGAGCAGCTGCCCACGGGGGGCAGGTGGGCGAGGGGGATCGCCGCGTCCGGCTGGAAGAACCCCGCCTCGACCGACGCGGACGACTGGCCCAGCAGCGGGGTCTCGCCGTAGTACACGCCGATCACCGCGCTGAGGTCGTCGCTGTCGGCCCAGGTCTCGTACTCGAAGCCGTTGGGCAGCACCGCGGAGCCGTCGTCCACGGTGGACACGGACACATCCACGTCGCCCGCCGCGCACCCCGGGGGCACGTCCACCACGATGCGGCCGTCCGTCAGGATCGGGTTCTCGGCGACCCTGCCCCCGAAGAGCACCGTCAGCTCGCTCTCCACGGTCTCGTCCAGGCTCCCGTCGAAGAAGATCGAGACCTGGAGCCCGCCGCGGGTGTCGCCGTCGTTCGGGTTCACCGAGGTGATGGAGAACGGCTCCGGCGTGGTGTCGTCGTCGTCGTCGTCGGCTGGGGTGGTGTCGTCGTCGTCCGCGGCGGTGGTGTCGTCGTCGTCGCCGTCGTCCGTCGTGGTGTCGTCGTCGTCGTCGTCGTCGCGGTCATCGTCGTCGTCCCGGCCGCCGAGCCCCACGCCGGAGCCGTAGC
Source organism: uncultured Pseudomonadota bacterium (assembly GCA_937891735.1). Taxonomy (GTDB): domain Bacteria; phylum Myxococcota_A; class UBA796; order UBA9615; family UBA9615; genus JAGSHC01. The sequence goes on from CALAGR010000060.1 coordinate 8,798, forward strand.
AGCCGCTGAGCAGGACGAGCACCAGGGCCAGGCCTGGCCCCCAGGCGGGGCGCGCGCTGCTGGCCGTCGTCACGGTGGTACCGTCTGGCTCCATGGCTCTCGACTCCCGCGGGCTCTCTCGGCCCGGTACGGGGGGCAACATATCAACGGCTCGGAGTTGTACGGCATGCACCTGCAGACCCGCTCCCTTCGAGGGCTCGTTGCCCTCGCGTTCATCCTGCTCGTCGCCGCGGCGGGCTGTCCCACGCTCAAGCTCGGTGAGGTGCGGGTCAAGCCCGGGTCGAGCTCCAAGACCGGCTTCACGCTCCAGACCACCATCCTCGTCGAGGAGACCGAGGAGACCGAGGGCGAAGACAAGAGTCGCCAGTCCGGCAAGGGGCTGCTCGCCCTGCATCTGCCGGCGGGCTGGACCGTCTCCGGTGCGCGCATGAAGGCGCCGACGGAGTCGACGGTCCGCGCCCTGTGGGCCGCTCCCCAGGCCGCGGGCGCGTTCTCCGAGGCGTTCCCGCAGACCGGTGGGGTCTGGTGGGCGTTCAGCTCCGCGACCCAGGAGATCGCGCGGGGCGCGCACACCTACGAGCTCGAGGTGGACGTGGTGGTCCCCAAGAAGACGAAGGAGGGCAGCTTCGGAGTCTCGGTCACGGTGTTGAGCGACGACCTCAAGGACCTGCCCGCGCCGGTGGCCTTCGAAGTGGCGCTGGCCGGCAAGAACTTCGTCCTCGGCAAGCATGTCCAGGAGGCTCCCCCAGCGCCCGCCGCGCCCGCCGAGGGTGACGGAGGCAAGGCCCCGTCGGGAGGCTGAGTGCGGTCCTGCTGGCTCCTGGCGCTGCTGCTGACCGGCTGCGCGGTCGATGTGGACCAGCGCGGCGCCGCGATCATCGGCGGTGTGCAGACGTCGGACTACCCCGAGGTGGGGGCCCTGACCTTTGACGGGGACTTCATGTGCTCGGCGGTGCTCGTCGGGCCGCGCCAGATCGTCACCGCGGCCCACTGCCTGTACGGGTTTCAGGCCGACCCGGCCCCCCTCGCCGTGGTCTTCGCGGACAACGCCACCGCGGGCGCGGCCACGTCCACCGGCGTCAGCGAGGTCTTCGTGCATCCGGACTACGGCACGTCGCCGTCCCGGGACATCGCGGTGGCGTGGCTGGTGGCGGACGCGCCGGTGCCCCCCGTGCCCTGGAGCGAAGAAGCCCTCGGGGACGCCCACCTCGGGGCTGACCTCCTCCTGGTCGGCTACGGCGATCCCGCGTACCAGGACGACGCGGGCGACCGGCTCCGGCGGCAGGCCACCGTCACCCTCGCCGAGCTGACGGGCACGCACCTGCGATGGAACGAGGCGGGCGTGGGCACCTGCCACGGCGACAGCGGCGGTGGCGCGTTCATGGACCTGGGGGGCGGACCGGTGCTCGTGGGTCTGCACAGCGAGGGCGATCCGCAGTGCGCGGGGTGGGGCTCCGCCACGCGGACGGACGTGTTCGCCGCGTTCCTGGACGACCCCTCGGCGAGCGCGGACGACGACGACGCGACAGGCACGTTCGGCGACGACGACGACTCGGCGGTGGGTCCCGGCGGCTGCGGTTGCGCGGCGGCGCCGGGGAGCGGGGGGAGCTGGCTGGTGCTGCTCGCCCTGGGCGCTACTTCGCTCCGCCGCTCATGTCGAGCTCTTCCGCCTCGGCGGCGAGCCGGATCTCCTCCTCGGCCTTGAGCTTGGAGTACTGGGCCGGCAGGAGCGCCTGGGCGCCGAAGATCTCGACCTCGGCGCGGGTCTCTTCGGTCCAGTCCAGATCGACCTCGATGCCATCGATGAACAGGTTGTCCTCGGGGGGCACGAGCCGCGGCACCTCGATGGTCTTCACGTCGATGATGTTGTCGCTGCCGTCCTTGAACGTGACCCGCAGCATCACGCCCTTCATGCCGTACTCGGTGGGGTTGTTCAGCTCGAACAGCATGTTGGTGAGCGTCTCGGGCTCGCCGGGCTCACCGGAGGGCGTCCACGCGTAGTTCATCAGCTGCAGGTAGTTGTCCGGGTTGAACAGCGGGTCGTACTTGTCCGACATCTCCTGGTCGAACTTGTAGCCGGGGATCACCTGCCCGGTGCCCAGCCAGCCGGTCTTGCCCTCGGGGCCGCCGACCTGGACCTCGTAGAAGTCGCCCAGCTTGCGGATCAACATCACCCGCTCGTCCTTGGCGACCTCACCGATGCTGCCGGACTTGCTGTCCGGGGCCTTGAGCAGCGCCGCGTGCTCGGTGGCCAGTGCCTCGAGCGCGCTCAGGGCTCCCTCGTGCTCGCCGAACAGCGTGGCCGCGGTGGGATCGGGTCGGTTGTCGTAGGTCCAGTACAGCCCGTAGAACCCGGCCCCGACGACCCCGATGCCCAGCAGGATCGCGATGATCCGGAGCACGTTGTTCGGCGTGCGGCCCGCCTGCCACTCGCTCTCGTCATCGCCCCGAGCGGGGATCTTGACGAGGCCGTCGAGCTCCGGGACCTCGGAGGCGTAGAGCCAGTCCGTGCGGCCGGGAGGCTGGACGAGATCGCCGGCCTGGATCTTCCCGCCGATGGCGAGGAGCTTGAGCTCCGCGACGTCCTTGGCCTGGAACTGGTCATCGCCGCGCTGAAGGCGCCAGGGAGTGCTCATCGTGGCTCCGGCTGCCCGAGTTCGACGCGAAGACGCGTGCGGGCCCATTGGTCGAGCGGAGGGCTTACCAAAGTGGTCGCCGCCAATCAAGTTTCCTGAGGAGGCGGACGCTCCGCGGCCCGCCGCGCGGCGGCGGCTCGCTCCCGGATCAAGTTGATCTCGGTGGTCCTCAGCGGCCCCCGGGGACCGCGCAGGGAAGCCAACTGCAGCCCGTGCTTCACCCCGAGCTTGTAGATCTCCTTGACCCGCGCGAGGTCCACGTCGGCCCCCAGCGAGAAGCACTCGAAGCGTTCCTCGAGGGCCAGGATCACCACCTCGGCCATGGCCGCGAACGCGACCTTGGGCGGCGGCCCCAGGTCTGCTCCCAGGTCCGCCGGCCCGGGCAGCTCGAGCTCCCCGGCGAGCACGAACAGCACATCGGGGCGCGCGTCCGCCGCGGGGATCCCGAACTCGCTGGGTCGGGCACAGTCGCTGACCACGGCGCCGGGAGCGAGCGCCTCCACCGGCACCGCGCCGCGCCAGCCAGGGGCCAGGCCCGTCACCACGAGCAGGGCCTCCGCGAGGTGGGGGCCCGGCTCGGTAGCCACCTCGACGGTGCAGTGGAGGCTCTCCCGGCCGATCCGCGACACCAGCTCGAGCAGCCGGTCCGGCTCCCGGTCCACGATCACCATGCGGTCGAAGACGAGGGCCAGGAGCTCCGCGGCCACGGATCCCTCCGGATCCCCGGCGCCCACCACCAGGGCCGTGCCCATGACCCGGCCCACGGCGTCCTGCTCGACCCCCATGGCCAGGACCGCCTGCTTCGCGGCCCACATGTCGGTGGACACGAGGCACGCCGCCCCCGAGGTGATCGGGATCTCCGAGCGCGCCGCCACCTTCTGGGTCGCCTCGGTCATCGTGCGGGCGAAGCCCCCGACGCCCAGCACCTGGGCCCCGAGCCGGGTGGCGATCCGCGTCGCTTCGACCAGCCTGCGCTCCGCCCACGCCGGGCCCCGCGCCGCGATCTGCTCTGCCGTGGCGGGCAGATACAGGATCCAGCCCTCCGCCTCGGCCCCGGTGGGGCTGCGGATCCCCCGCACGGGGCTGTAGGCCATCACCGGGAGCCGGGTGGCGGCCCGCTCGACCTTGATCTGCACGTGCTCGGGGGCGGTCCGCAGCCAGCGCAGTCGCGGATCCCGGAACAGGTCGCGCCGGCTGGGGGGCGCATACAGGAACGCGAACTTGCGCGGACGGCGGCGCTCGCCCTGGGGGTGGATCAGCCTCGGCCGCGCCTCCATCTGCCGCAGCAGCTCGAGGTAGTCGCCGTCGTTGATCGTCTGGAGCGGCTTGGCGAGGTGGGCGATGGCCATGGCGTGCAGGATCTGCAGGTCGATGGGGTGCTCGGCGAAGACCTTGGGCGTGGTGGTGCACAGCACCGCGACCCCCCGCGCCCGGAAGTCCTCGATGGCTTCGTCGTCCGCGTCGTCGGTGACCACCACCTTGTTGGTGAGGTCCCGGGGTGCGTAGTGCCGAACCAGCCGCAGGTCGCCGATGACGACGTCCGCCTGGTCACAGAAGCGCTTCAGGAGCTTCTGCTGGATCCCCTCGCCGGTCCGCCCCCGCGGGAAGAACGACACGTAGGGCCGGCGGGTGAGCAGCGGCATCGCCATCCGGGCGTATCGGTGCAGCGTGCGCACGTCGTGCAGCACCTTCGGGGTGCCGAAATGCAGGATCGGATCCGCGAAGGACAGGTTCTCGGTGAACTCGCCCACCACCGACACCGCGTCGTAGTTGGCGATGCCCGACAGGAACAGCACGTTGGCGTCCGCGAAGATGTCGCCCTCCCGCGCTGCGAGCTCCCGGATCGCCCAGCGATCCACGATGCGCTTGAGGCGGCGGCCGCTGACCACGGGCGTCGACCGGGCGGCCTGCGCGATCCGCAGGGTCTCCTGGTGGCGCCAGATGCGGTCGCCCACCTGGAACTCCACCGCCATGCCGGCCAGCGCGATGCAGTCCACCTGTCCGTCGTGCTCGGCGACCAGCCGACGTGCCTGGGCCGCGTCGCCGTCGGTGCCCACGCGGCGGATGTGGAAGTCCTCATCCCACAGCCGGGCGCGGAACTCGAAGTCCCGGGAGCGGGGCCCCAGGGAGACGGAGACGACCTTGCGCACCAGCTCAGTCGGTGGCGGTGAGGGTCGCCGAGAAGCAGCCCCGGATCCCGAGGAGCACGGTGTTGCCCATGCTGAGCTGCTGATTGTTCTGCAGCACGCCTTCGAAGGTGCCGGCGGTGGTGGCGCCGGGCTCGGGCAGGGTAGTGAACGTGACGCTGCCGCCGACCCGGGCGTCGGCGTTGATGTTGGGGAGCCCGTACCCGCCCGCGGTCGCCGCCGGCGCGCCGCCCAGGTCACCGGCGTCCACCAGCACGTTGGTCAGCACGTTGCCGGGGTTGGCCGACGGGCCCTGCAGCGGGATCGCCGTGCCCACGACGTAGCCGTCGCGGTTGCCCTGGATCTGGTTGAAGGTCGCGCCCGCGCCCATGCGCAGCGTCCACTGGTTGTTGTTGTTGGCGAAGGACGCCGGCGCCGGGCTGAAGCCGCTGAAGGGGCCGATGACGCTGCCGTCGCCGAGCATCAGCTTGAACTGGTTCTGGGCGGCGTCGCAGTCGGCGAAGTCCGGCACGGTGGCGGCGTCGTAGTCCGCTGGCGGCGGGGTGGTGTCGTCGTCGTCGTCGTCGTCGTCGTCCGCGGTGGTGTCGTCGTCGTCCGCGGTGGTGTCGTCGTCGTCGACGGTGGTGTCGTCGTCGTCGGTGACGGCGCTGTCGTCGTCGCCGCCGCTCGGGCACCCGGCGAGGGGGAGGTTCAGGAGGAGGACAGCGAGAAGCCAGCGGAGATCAAGCATGGCGGCAGCATGCCTCAAGCCTGCCGCCGCCGGACAGCCCCGATCCCGAGCATCCCGACAAGGAGCGCGATCATCGGTCCGCCCGGGGTGCCGCTGCCGGCCGCCGCGCAGCCGATCCACGCGGTGCCGCCGTCGTCACACGTGTCCAGATCGGCGTCCACGACATCCTGCAGGTCTACCGTGGTTCGCGTTCCCGTCAGGCCCTCGATGGAGAACCAGGCGCACTGGCCATCGGACACGGGGCACGGCTCGCAGCTCGCGCCGAGCAGCTCGTTCAGCAGCGCGCACCCGTTCTGGCCGGTCAGCGAGTCCAGGGACGCGGCCGTCAGCCAGCCGCTGGCCTGCACCTCCGAGAGCGCCTGGCCGGTGGGGCTGAAGTCCCCCTCGATCCACGCGTCCTCGGCCTGCATCAGGGTGGAGCCCAGATAGAAGCCCATGGTGTCGCCAGACCCGGTGAAGAAGGCGCGCTCCCGCTGGAAGCCGTCGTTGATCGCCACGGTCTCGGCGCCGGCGCACAGGTCCTGGGCCCAGCCGTCCCCGTCGTCACCCACGAGGCCGGCGCGCATCGTGAAGCGGGTCCAGTCCACCGAATCGGAGAACTCGATCTGCACGGCCGGCGCGCCGGACAGGACCGCGGACGAGTTGAGGGAGGTCAACCCCGCCGGGGCGACGACCCTGGCCGCGCCGGTGTCGAGCACGAAGGTCGACTGATCCAGGGTCGATTCCTCCACCAGCAGCAGCCCCACCGTGCTCGTGCTGAACGTCCAGGCCTGGCCCTGTCCGTACACGTCCACCTCGACCGTGTAGGTCGTGTCCGGCTCGAGCCGGGGCAGCGGCTGGATCGAGCACTGGGTCCAGTCGGCGTTCCAGGTGACCTCGTGAGGAATCGGCGTCGCCCCCGAGAACAGACCGAAGCTGACTCCCGCGGCGTCGGCGGTGAACGCGATCGTGATGGGTCGGCGGTAGTGGTGGTCGTCCGAGCCCGGCGCCGGGTCGATGTTGAGGATCTCGGCCACGGATCCCGCCTGGTCGTCGTCGTCGCCCTCGTCGTCGTCGTCGTCGGCCAGCGGATCCTCGCCCGTGTAGTCCGGCGGCGCCTCGCCGCGGGCCTGGGGCGGGATCGCGAGGTTGGCGATGGAGTCCGAGCAGCCGGTGAGCGCGAGCAGCGCCATCACGGCGATGAGGGGGGCGAAGCTGCTGGTTGTTCGTCGCATCACAGCGGTATCTAGCAGCCCTCGTACCGGGGTTGGGGGCATCAGTCTGCCCGATGCACGATCACCTCTCCCCGGTCTCCGTTGATCGTGACGTCCATCCCGTCTTCGAGCAAGCGGGTGGCCCCCTCGATGTTCACGACCGCCGGCAGCCGATACTCCCGCGCCACCACCGCCCCGTGGGACAGCAGCGAGCCCAGCTCCAGCACGAGCCCCGACGCGGTCAGGAAGAGCGGAGTCCAGCCTGGATCCGTCGCGCGGGTCACCAGGATGTCCCCCGGCTGGAGCCTCGCCATGTCCGCGAGGGTCTCGATCACCCGCACCGTCCCGCGCACGGTGCCCGGTGAGATCCCCAGACCGTGCAGCGTGCGGCCCCCTTCGGCGGGCTGCGGTGGCGGAGCGGCGACGTGGGGCGCCCCGGAGATCAGGAAGTCGGGCCGCGCCGTGCCCCGGTTCTGCTCGTACTCGGCGGCGCGCTCGCGGATCAGGTCCTGGGCCTCGACCGGGGTGATCGCCCGCGCGGCCAGGGCCCGGACCTCGTCCAGCTGCAGGTACACGATGTCTTCGCCGGTCAGGAGTCCGTCCCGCTCCAGCAGCGCGCCGATCCGCTCGAAGATCCGCTTGAGCCGCAGCAGCAGCCGGTCGAACCCGTACCGCTGGTTCTCCCGCAGCTCCATGTAGCGCCTGCACAGCCGCAGCAGCTCATCGAACACGGCGCGGCGCCAGGGCAGGGCGCGGCGCACCCGCGAACGCTCCAGCCGGGAGCGCACCAGCTCCTCGGCGTGCTGCCGCTCGCGCCGACGGGCGCGCTCGTGCTCATCGGGATCGGCCCGCTCCCCGCTGCGCAGGGCCGCCGCGATCATGCCCAGCACGACCTCCGGGCTGTCCGCCCACCGGTTGCTGAAGATCTCCCAGGAGGCGTCGGACCGGTGCCCGTGGTCCGCGAGGAAGCGCTCCAGCTCCGCTACGAACGGCCGCGCCCCGGGCTGGGCCTCCAGCCAGGCCACAGGATCGTCGGGCCACCCCCGGGTGGCGCCGCCCTCGAGCAGATCGGCCAGCCCCGGCGTGGCGCGGGCCCTGCCGGCCAGCCTCCACAGGTCCCGGTTGACCCGCAGGGTCTCGTTCTCCGACACCGACACGAGGGCCGACCGCAGCGCCTCGCCCGACTCGCCGACCCAGGAGCGCAGGGCCTTGTCGAGCAGCTCGTAGGTCAGGTGGGCGAACAGCAGGCTGAGCAGGTGGATCTGCAGGTACTCGACGATGAGCGCCTTGCCCTCGTCCACCGCGCGCAGGCCCTGCACCGGGTCGGTGAAGTCCAGGGACAGGGCCTCGGTGCGCCGCTCCATCTCCGGGCGGAACGCATCCCAGTCGGTGTGATTGGTCAGGAAGTTGTAGCGATACCGCTCCCAGCGACGCTCCGCGAACACCTGCCGGAAGATCGAAGCCACCAGCAGCAGGTTGGGTCCGTAGGGCGGCGCGGTGCGCAGCACATCGGCCTCCTCGGGGGGGAACATCTCCAGGATCAGCTGCGGTGGGGTGCCTCCGGGCAGGCGGAAGGCCAGGTGCCGGAAGATGGTGATGTTGAAGTAGGGACGGCCCCGGTAGCGCCGGGACGGCTCGGAGCCGTCGAGCCAGCCCCGGGACGCGTCCTCGAAGGTCGTGAAGTGGTGCAGCAGGGGCTGGATGATCGACCACCCCAGGGGTGTCGCCTGGTCCGTCCACCGCTCGCCGCAGAAGCGCTGGGTCCACAGGACCGGCCGGTCCCGCAGCGCCCGCACCGTGGTCGCCCGGGGGCTGGCGAGCCCGGTGATGGGCCGCGCCTGCAGCACGTACAGCAGCCCGCGACCGTCGATGGTCCACTCCACATCCACCGGGCACCCGGCGCGTTCCTCGATATCCAGGCCCGTCCGGGCGATCTCGAGGGCCTCGTGGTTGCTGATGCAGGCCCGCCGCCGGGGCCGCGCCGCCGCGTCC
>CALAGR010000061.1 GCA_937891735.1 uncultured Pseudomonadota bacterium
AGCCCAGGGCGAGCACCACCGCGCCGGCGCCGAGCCCGACGGCGAGCCCGCGCAGGGTCGCCTGCCGGTCCGGGGCGAGGGCGACGGCACCGATCAGCACCGCTTCGAAGGCGACGTGCACCGCGCGCACCCGGGTCGCCTCGCTGTCCAGGGTCCACAGGAGCGAGGCCCCACACCACAGCGCCAGCAGGGCGACCGGCAGCACCAGCGGCTTGATGAGGGCCGAAGGAGGCCGACGCTCCTGAAGCAGGGCCGCGCCCACCGCCAGCACGAGGCCTGCTCCGATCACCTTCGTGACGAGCTGCGGCTGCCACACCAGCGCCTCTTCGGCGAGCGCGAGGAACCCATAGGCCCCCGCGAGCACGGAGATCGGTGATCGCAGGCTGGACCGAGGCGGGCGCACGACCCCCGAGCCTAACGTGTGTCATCCTCCTCCGCGATGCCCGGGCCCCTTCGTCGTCTCCGCTCCCTCCTCGATCGCGTGCGCCTGCGTGGACTGTTCCCGGGCACGCGGATCAAGCGTCGTGACGATCCGACCCACGGAGTGTTCTCGGGGATGGAAGGCGGGCTGGCGATCTGCACGTTCGCGGGCCAACGGGTGAAGCTGCCGTTGGCCGAGATCGAGCTGGTCCGCGAGGGTAGGGCCCACTGACCCATGGATGAGCAGGTCACGTCGAAGCGGCTGTACGGACTGGTCTTCCTGACGATCTTCCTGGACCTGCTCGGGTTCGGGATCATCATCCCGATCCAGCCGTTCTTCGCCGAGCAGTTCGGAGCGACGCCGACCCAGGTGACGTGGCTGGGCGCCGCGTACTCCTTGATGCAGTTCCTGTTCGTGCCGCTGTGGGGGCGTCTGTCGGACCGGGTCGGTCGGCGGCCGGTGGTGCTGATCAGCATCGCGGCGGCGATCGCCGGCTTCCTGCTGTTCGGGTTCGCGGGCTCCCTGGGGGCGTTGTTCGCGGCGCGGATCGTCACGGGCATCGGGAACGCCAACATCGCGACGGTGCAGGCGATCCTGGCGGACATCACCGCTCCTGAGGAGCGCGCCAAGGCGATGGGGATCCTGGGCGCGGCCTTCGGGCTGGGCTTCATCATCGGGCCCGGAGTGGGCGGCATCGTCGGACACGCCTGGGGACCGGCGGCGCCGGCGTTCGTGTCGGCGGGGCTCGCTGCCATCAACTGGGTCTACGCCTGGTTCGTGTTGCCCGAGACCCACCCCAAGGAACGGCGAGGCAGGAGCGAGGCCCCGGCCCATCGGTTTGCCCTGGGGGCCCTGGCCGCGGCGCTGCGCCGCCCCACCGTCGGACCCATCCTGATCCTCACCTTCGTGACGACCCTGTCGTTCGTGCTGATGGAGCACACGCTCGGCCTGTTCATCGAGCGGGTGTGGGTGCCCGAGGCGGTGACCGCGGCGGTGGGCTCCGGGGCCCAGGAGGACGCCCACAGCCGGGCCATCGCGCTGACCACCTGGGTCCTGGTGATGGTCGGGGTGATCGCCACGATCATCCAGGGCGGGCTCATCGGACGCCTGAGCAAACGCTTCGGGGACAAGCGCTTGATCCAGGCGGGGCTGGTGTTCACGGGCCTGGGCATGCTCGGCGTTCCCATCGCCGGAGACATCGGGAGCTACGGGCTTCTGTTCGTGCCCTGCGCGTTGCTGGCCGTCGGGTCCGCGCTGTACTCGCCGCCCCTCAACGCCTCGCTGTCCCGGTCCGTCTCCGACCGGGAGCAGGGGCAGTTCATGGGCATCGGCCAGTCCGTGTCGTCCCTGGCGCGGGTGCTGGGGCCGGCGGTGGCGGGCGCGATGTTTGAGATCACCCGCGGCTTGCCGTACCACGTGGGCGGGATCGGCCTCCTGCTGGCGGTCGCCCTGTCGTTCAGGCTGCGCGGCGCCGACGCCAGCCAAGGCTCAGCAGCAGCGCCACCGCCAGGCTGAGGGCGGGGGACGCCTCGGCGCCCGAAGCAGCACAGCCGCAGTCCGGCGCCGGCGGGTCCACCGCGGTGACGTCGTCGTCGTCGCCCACCGAGTCGTCATCGTCGGCGGTGTCGTCGTCGCCCGTCGCATCGTCGTCGTCGTCGTCGTCGTCGTGGCCGGTGTTGTCGTCGTCGTCGCCGGTGATGTCGTCGTCGTCGCCGGTCACGTCGTCGTCGTCACCGGAGTCGTCGTCGTCGCCCGAGTCGTCGTCGTCGCCCGAGTCGTCGTCGTCCCCCGCGCTGTCGTCGTCGTCGTCGTCGTCATCGTCGTCGTCGCCCCCCGCGCACGCGGCGTCGGCGGAGTCGATGAGGCCGTCGCAGTTGTCGTCCAGTCCGTTGGTGCAGTCCTCGGTGGCCCAGGGGTTGATCGCGGCGTTGCTGTCGTCGCAGTCCGCCAGCGCTCCGAAGAAGGCCAGGCAGCCGGGCACGTTGGCGTCGAACGCCGTGTCTCCGTCCAGGTCCCAGCCCTCGTTGTTCGTCCCGTCGCAGTTGTTGTCGACGGCGTCGCAGGCCTCGGGCCGGCCCGGGTTCACCCAGTACCGGACCTCGTCGCAGTCCCCGTCGCAGACCGTGTAGCCGTCGCCGTCGGCGTCGGCCATGTCCGGGTCCGCGTTCGCCAGGGGGATGGAGAAGGTGCCGGAGCCGGCGAGCTGGGTGTCGCAGTGGATGATGTTCTGCACCCCCCCGCTGACCACCACGTCGAACGCCAGGGCGCCCACGGTCGCGGGGTCGTAGCTGACCAGCAGCCGGGCCTCGTCCGCTCCGCCGGCCCCCGCCAGGCTGTCGAAGAAGGCCTGCTGGAAGGCCACGAACGCGGTGTCCGAGCCGCTGCCGCTGAGCTCGAGGTTCGTGTTGTAGCCGCTGATCGACAGGTCGGAGCCCGTCACCGAGAACGTCGTGTCCAGGGCGCGCACGTCCGCGGATCCGCCGGCGAACTGGGCCACCCACCCGATGATCGTCACCGACGCCGGGAACGTCATCGAGAAGTCGACGTCGATGCCGCCCTGCACGCCGTTGCCCTGCCAATTCCTCACCAGGATGGAGTGCACGTTCGATTCGACGCCGCCGGGGCTCGACACCCCCACTCCGGTGTTGCTGTAGATGGGGATCCCGGTCAGATCGACGCTCTCCGCGAACTTCTCGACGTGCAGCAGGAACGCGCCGGTCGCGGACGTGTTCGCCGGCGCCACCATCGTCGGGAAGCTGTTGCACTGCGCGGGGGTCGCCCCGGCCTCGTCGATCACGCCGTCGCAGTCGTTGTCGACGCCGTCGCAGGCCTCCACCACGCCGGGGTTGCGGGTGGCGTCCGCGTCGTCGCAGTCGCCGCCCCCGGTGGTGTACAGGTCGCCATCGGCGCCGGCGTGGGCGATGGAGGGGGCGAGGAGCAGCAGGGCAAACAAGGCGTGGCGCATGGGATCTCCAGGACGAGTCGGGGGGGCGCGAGATGCAGTCGAGCGCGCTCGTCGCGGGGCGTCAAGGGCCCTATCTAACAGGGGTTTTGGCGTGTAGTGGTGGTCCTCGGTATCTTTCACCGGCCGGGGCCTCTCCGGCGTTTCAACGGGGGACGGCCGTTTCGTCCCCCAGAGCCCAGGATCTCCATGCGCCTTCTGCTGACGTTGCTGCTCGCCCTCCTTGTCCCGGCCCTCGGCTGCGGCGATGGGAGCTTCGGAGGGCAGGGGCTGGACCCGGCCGCCGACGAAGACGGGGACGGCACGCCCAACGGCACCGACTGTGATCCCACGGATCCGCTGCTCAACGATCTGGACGCGGATCAGGACGGCGCGAGCACCTGCGACGGGGACTGCGACGACACCAACGCCGGCCTGAACCTGCTCGATCTGGACGGCGACGCGGCGACCACCTGCGGCGGCGACTGCGACGACACGGATCCGCTGGCCAACCTGCTCGACGCCGACGGCGATCAGTCCACCACCTGTGGCGGCGACTGCGACGACACGGATCCGCTGCTGTCGGGGCTGGACGCCGACGGCGACACCTGGACGAGCTGCACCGGCGACTGCGACGACGCGGACGGCGCGCTGTACCCCACGGCCACCGAGCTGTGCGACGGCGCGGACAACGACTGCGACCCCGCCTCCTTCGCGCCCGGCGGCGAGGGCGACGCCGACGGCGACGGCGACCTGACCTGCGCCGACTGCGACGACGCGGACGCCAGCAACGGGCCGAGCCTCCCGGAGATCTGCGACGGGCGCGACAACGACTGTGACGGCGTGGCGGACTTCGACGCGGCGGGCGAGGTGGACTCGGACGCCGACGGCTTCCTGTCCTGCGCGGACTGCGACGACGCGGTGGCCGCCATCAACCCCGACGCGACCGAGGTCTGCAACGGGCTGGACGACGACTGCAACGGCGCGGCGGACTTCGACGGGGCGGGCGAGGTGGACGTGGACGCCGACAGCTTCCTGTCCTGCGACGACTGCGACGACGCCGACGCGAACAGCTTCCCGGGAGCCCCGGAGCTGTGCGACACCCTGGACAACGACTGCGACGGCACCGCCGACGACGAGAACATCGACGGGGATTCGGACGGCCTGTCCGCCTGTGACGGCGACTGCGACGACACCAACGCCCTCATCTACCCCGGCGCGACGGAGCTGTGCGACGGGCTGGACGACGACTGCAACGGGCTGAGCGACGCCGACGCGGCGGGCGAGGTGGACGGCGACGGCGACGGATCCCTGTCCTGCGCGGACTGCGACGACGCAGCGGCCACGAACTTCCCCGGCAACGCCGAGCTGTGCGATGGGATCGACAACAACTGCAACGGGAGCGCCGACGCCGACGCCGCCGGCGAGGTGAACGCCGACGGGGACAGCGCGCTGTCCTGCGACGACTGCGACGACGGGGACGCGACCACCTACCCCGGCGCCACCGAGCTGTGCGACGGCATCGACAACGACTGCGATGCCACCACCTGGGCCGACGCCGCCGGCGAGGTGGACGCGGACGACGACGGCTCCGTGTCGTGCCTGGACTGCGACGACCTCGACGCGCTGAACGCCCCCGGCAACACCGAGGTCTGCGACGGGCAGGACAACGACTGCGACGCCACCACCTGGGCCGACGCGGGGGCCGAGGCCGACGGCGACGCGGACGGCTCGTTCTCCTGCGCGGACTGCGACGACGCGAACCCCGCCGTGTTCCCCGGGAACGTCGAGGCGTGCGACACGCTCGACAACGACTGCGACGGCGTGGCCGACAACGCCCAGGAGTTCTTCACCCACGGCACCAACAGCGACTCGATCGAGCTGTGGACCTCCGACGGGGCCGGCGGCTTCTCCGCGGCGCCCCAGACGTTCAACCCCAGCGGGTCGGGCGTCGCGGCGACCGGGGTGGTCGGCGACTTCGACGGCAACGGCGCCCTGGACTTCTTCGTGGGCCGCTTCCAGGACAACGGCTGGCAGAGCGACACCATGAACGTCAACGCGTTCTTCCAGGACTGCGGGGCCGTGTTCGACGAGATCGACGACCTGGACGAGGACGGCTTCAGCATGACCAGCAGCGCGGACCTGTTCGGCGCCGCGGACTTCGACATGGACGGCGATCTCGACATCGTCGGGTGGGACAACAACGACGGGGATGGCTGGGTCTGGCTCAACGACGGCGACGGAGTGAACTGGACGCGCCTGCCGCAGTCCACGCAGAACGTGCGGCCCTTCTACCTGTCGTGGTCCCCGACGAGCTCGAACACCCGCGAGATGGTGGCGCTGCCGCCCATCGACTTCACCGAGGATGCGTTCCCGGACATGGTGGAGTGCCAGAACAACCAGGCCGCGCCCACCACCTGCACCGTGCACCGGGGTCTGGGCGACGGCACCTTCCTGGCGAGCTACGCGACCTTCACCGTCGATCAGAACGTGAACGGCTTCGCCCTGGCGGACTTCAACGGCGACGGCACCGTCGACATGCTCGGCGGCTTCGACGACGACGGCGACGCGGGTCAGGCCTGGCTGTGGACCACCGATCCGACCAACCCGCTGTACCCCAGCGGACCCGGCGTGCCCTCCCTGGACGTCAACCTCCCCGACACCGGGGCGGACAGCGACGCGCCCGGCTACGGCTGGCCCTATCCCTACGACTGGGATGACGACGGGGACATGGACGTGCTCGTGTCGGTGCACGATCCCTGGAACAGCACCGACCGCACGATCTGGGTCGGGCTCAACGACGGCGTCGGCAACTTCACGGCCATCGAGGTGGGAACCACCACCCACGGTTGGGGTTCCTCGGGCTCCAGCGAGCTGGTGCAGGACCTGATCTCGGTGCCCGTCTGGCCCTGAGTGAGGCCGCGTCCGGTCAGTCCGGGTCGTCCGCCGGCGCCCAGATGACCACCTGATCGCCCCCCGTGCGCTTCGCGTCGTACATCGCCGCGTCGGCGCGCTCGATCAGCTGGGTCGCGGCGTCCCCGTCCCGGGGAAACAGCACCGCTCCGATGCTCCCCCCCAGGCTCACCGGGTGGCCGTCGATGTGGGTCATCAGGCCGCGGATCGTGCGCAGCACGAGGTTGCCGAGGGCCAGCGCCTCGCGGTCCCCGGAGCCGGGCTGCATGATCGCGAACTCGTCACCGCCGATGCGCGCGACGACGTCGGTGCGGCGCAGCCGGGTCTTGAGGGCATCGGACAGACGCTCCAGGACGAGGTCGCCGGCGCCGTGTCCGTGGGTGTCGTTGATCGCCTTGAACCCGTCCAGATCGATGAACAGCACGGCCCCGTGGCTGCTGTTGCCCAGCTCCGTACCCAGCCGGTCCACGAAGCTGCGCCGGTTCAGCAGGCCCGTCAGCGCGTCGTGCTCGGCGAGGTCCCGGAGCGCCGCCTCCTCCGCCCGGGCGTCGGTGACGTCCTGCACGAGGTGGGTTCGCTCGATCTCGTGGCCGGTGACCGTCAGGGACGTCGAGACCCGCACCGTGGGCGCGTTGCCACCGAGTCCGCAGGCCACGCCCTCCCAGGTCGGCTTGCCGACGTCGATGCCCGGCAGCAGGTCCTGCAGGGTGACCACCGCGTCCCCGGGCACGCCGAACAGGGCCCTGGCGGCGGCGTTCAGGAACGTCAGCTGCCCGCCCCGGTCGCTGATGATCAGCCCCTCGGGGACCGCCTCGGCGGCGCGCCGGAAGCGCTGCTCGGACAAGGCCAGGCGGTCCAGGGTGTGGCCCAGCTGGATCGCCTGGGACAGCTGCCCCTGGATGGTCCGGGCGAACGCGAACCCGCGCCTGCGCATGTCCTTCTGAAGGCTCGCCAGCACCAGCACGCCGAGCCGCGCCTCCCCCACACACAGCGGCACCAGCTGCATCCCGCGGGTGCCGGTCTCCACCAGCAGCCGGTCCGCGCCCTTCAGATTGGGCCGCTCGCTGGGGACCGTCATGATCTCCTGCTCCTCGAGGGCCCTGCGCAGGAGCTCTTCGTACCCGAAGAAGCTGGTCAGCTTCGGCTTCAGGTTGTCGGGGAAGCCGTGGGACGCGGCGAGCCGCAGGTCCTCCCCCTCCACCAGGAACGCCGCGCCGACGGAGAACACGGACACGTCCATGCAGCGCGCCAGCGCCTCGGCGAGGGTGGCCTCCAGGTCCAGCGTGCGGGTCAGGGTCTCCGACACGCCGGCCAGCACCGACAGCTGCGCCGACTGCAGGTTGGTGATGCGGGTGAGCTCGGTGGTGATCTGCGCTTGACGCTCCAGCTGGCGGATGAGACGCGTGCGATAGTCGCTGCTGCCCACGTCGATGACCGAGCCATCGCTGGAGAGCACGTCGACCCGAGGCGCGGCGAGGCTCTTGAGCTTCTCGTCGAGGCCGCCGCTGGGCTTGCCGTCGAGCAGCGACAGGACCGCGCTGATCGCCTGCTGGGAGGTGCTGCTGCGCTGCACGAAGGCGCTGGCCCCGATGGTCATCGCCATGCGTCGGTCCGACGTGCCCACCGGTCCAGCCCCCACGAGCACGACGGGCACCCGGGCGAGGGCCGGGGTCTCCCGGATGGTCTGACAGAGCCGGAAGCCGTCCAACCGGGGGAGCTGGCTGTCCGCGACGAGGGCTGAGGGCGGCTCCGTCATCGCCTTCTCCAGGGCCTCCTCGCCGTCCGCGGCCTCCCGCACCCGAAACCCCTGGCGGCGAAAGCGGATCGCGGTGCCGCGGCGCTGGAGCACGTCGCCGTCGGCGACCAGGACCAGCCGGTGGCGGCCGGGCAGCTCCCGGGGGTCGTCGCCCAGGGGCAGGTACCGGCGAACGACCTCCAGCAGCTTCTGCGCCTCGATGGGCTTGAGCAGGAACTCGTTGAAGATCGTGTCCAGCACGTGGGCCCGCTGCAGGGTCGATGACACGCTGCAGATCGCGATGACGGGGAGTTCCTCGAACCCGTGCAGCTCGCGGATGTGCTCCGCCAGGTCGATGCCGCGCATGTCCGGCAGACGCAGATCCTGCACCACCAGATCGATCCGCTCCTCGGCGATGATGTCGAACGCGGTGCGGCCGTCGATGGCCTCGATGATGTCGTAGCCGGCCCGGGCCAGGGTGGCGCGGAACGACTTGCGGACCCCCGGATCACCTTCGACGAGCAGGATCGTCGGCTGGCTCATGTGGCTGCCCCTCCCCAGACCGAGTCTAGCGCAGCCGCGCGCTGGCCTTCACGAGCACGGAAGCCGCTTCCTGGGCTGGGACCGCGCGAGAGAAGAACCAGCCCTGACCGAGCGCGCAGCGCATCGACTGCAGCAGCTCGGCCTGGCGCCGGGTCTCGATGCCCTCCGCGATGACCTGGAGTCCGAGGGCCCGGGCCATCTGGATGATGGTCCGGACGAGCGCCATGGACCGACCCGACTCCTCCATGCCCGTCGGGCCGGACACGAAGCTGCGGTCGATCTTCAAGGTGCCGAAGGGGAACCGGTTCAGGGCCCCCAGCGAGGCGTAGCCGGTGCCGAAGTCGTCGATGGCGAGCAGCACGCCGAGGTCGGCGAGCACGCGCAGGGTGCGCTCGGCGTCGGCCGGATAGGCGATGAGGGCGGTCTCGGTGACCTCCAGCTTGAGGTGGGCGGGGGCCAGTCCGTGATCCTGAAGGGCGTGCAGCACACGATCCACCAGGTTTCCCTGGAACTCCCGCGCCGACACGTTGACGCTCATGAACAGGTCCTGGGCGCTGTTGTGGTCGCGCTGCCAACTCGCCAGCTGTCCGCACGCCATGTCGAGCACGTACTCCCCGACCAGGCCGATCAGCTCGGTCTCCTCCGCCAGCGGGATGAAGCGATCCGGCGGGATGAAGCCGCGGGTGGGGTGGTTCCAGCGCACCAGGGCCTCGAAGCCGGCGAGCCCCCCCGAGCGCAGCGAGATGATGGGCTGGTAGTGCACGTCCAGCGCGCGGGTCTTGAGGGCCTTGCGCAGCTCCGCCTCGAGCTCCAGCCGGGTCGTCATCTCCTCGAGCATCTGGGTGTCGGCGACGGAGGTGTTGGGGCGCCGGCGCGCCGCCTCCCGGGTCAGGGTCTTCTCCGCGTCCCGGAGCAGGACATCCACCGAGGCCCGCGGGCGGTCGGACAGGGCCATGCCGATGGCTACGCCGGTGTGCACGTCCTGGCCGTACAGGTTGAAGGAGCGCTCCAGGGACTGCAGGATCCGGTCGGTCAGGACCGTCGCCGCCTCGGGGCTCGACAGATCCGTGAGCAAGAGCGCGAACACGTCCGTGGAGTACCGGGCCAGCAGATCACCATCCCGCAACGACTCCTGCACCCGCTGGCCGAACCGGATCAGCAGCTGGTCTGCGGGGCCGGGACCGAGTCCCGCGGACACGAGCTCGTAGCGATCCACCCGCAGCAGCACGATGGCGAACAGGTCGCGCCGCTTCTTGCGCCACTGCTCGAAGGCGCTGCGGGTGCGTTCGTCGAACAGGACCCGGTTGGGCAGGCCGGTCAGCGCGTCCTGGACCACCTGGCGGGTGATGTCCCGGGTGTAGAGCACGCAGCCCGCGATGTCCGGGTCGTCGGACAGGTTGGTGGCGATCGTCTCGACGTGCAGGAGCGAGCCGTCCTTGCGCCGCAGCCGGTACTGGATCGGCTCCTTCGCCCCGGGGGTCCTGAACAGGGTGTCGAGCAGCCCGAGGGTGCGGGCCCGGTCGTGCTCGTGGATCGCCCTCTCGAACGCGCTCATCGTCCACTCGTCCGGGGTCCAGCCCAGCATCTCCAGCGCGTTGCCGCCGACGAACTCGTGGTCCCGGGTGGGGCCGACCACGGTGATCACCTCGCCGGAGTTTCCGGTGAGCTTCTGCAGCCACCGCGCGTGCTCGACGAGCTTCGCCTCCCGCTGGCGCGTCTCGGTGACGTCCAGCATCTGCAGCAGGATCCCCGGGGAGCCGGTGTCGTCCGGGGCGCGCACGGCCGTGGCCCGCACGAAGAGCACCCGCAGGTCCTTGTGGTGGATGCGGAACTCGACCGACACCTCCCGCCCGCCGGCGGCGTGAGCGCGCACCAGCGCCTGGCGCAGGGTCTCGTGATCCTCGTCTTCGACGATGCCGAAGAAGCCCTGCTCCCGGGCCTCGGCCGGCTCCCAGCCCAGCACCGCGGTGATGGCGCGCGACACGTAGGTGGTGCGGCCGCTGCCCGACAGGTGCACGAGCACGCCGGCGGCGGCGTCGGACAAGCCCTGGTACCAGGCCGCCTGCAGCTCCTTGGTCCGACTCGCCGGGCTGATGTTCTTGACTGCGGGCATTGCTCTCCAGGCTAGCTCGGGAGCAGACCCCCGGTCTCGCGCACCTCATCGGTCGATCCTGCGCCCACTTGAAGCCGTCTCGCTGCGAGAACTGGGACGTCAATGGATCGGCCTGTGTGGTGGTCGGTGTTGTTCGGTGCGATTCTGGGTCGCCGCCGCGCGCCGGTCGTCCGACCGGGCGGCGCTGTCTCCGTCCCGTCCCCAGCACACGAGGATCCGCATGAACCCCGTCATGAAGGCCGCGGTCATCGACCGGTACGGCGCGCCGGACGTCCTTCGGCTCGCGGACGTGCCGACGCCGTCGCCGGGGCCGGGGGATCTGCTGGTCCGGGTGATGGCGACCAGCGTCAACCCCGTGGACACCAAGCAGCGTCAGGGGATCCAGCGGGCCGTCGCTCCCAAGACGATGCCGGCCATCCTGGGCATGGACCTGTCCGGGGTCGTCGAGGCCGTGGGCCCCGGCGTGACCGCCTTTTCGGTCGGCGACGCGGTGTGGTCCTCCCCCGGGCACAAGCGCCCCGGCACCTACGCCGAGTACGTGGTGGTGGAGCAGGACGCGGTGGCGCCCAAGCCCCCGTCGCTGAGCCACGTCGAGGCCGCCTCGCTGCCCCTGGTGGCCCTGACCGCCTGGGATTGCCTCGTGACCGGGGCAAAGCTGAGCGCCGGCCAGCGGGTGCTCATCCAGGCCGGCAGCGGCGGCGTGGGCACGATCGCCATCCAGATCGCCAGGCACCTGGGCGCCGAAGTGATCACGACGTGCAGCGCGGGCAACGCGCAGATGGTGTCGGACCTGGGAGCGGATCGGGTGATCGATTACCGCACCGAGCGCTTCGTCGACGTCCTGCAGGATCTGGACGCCGTGCTGGAGTGCATGGGTCCGGGCTCGTGGGCTGACGCGCTCCGGGTGGTGCGGCCCGGCGGCGTGGTGACCGCCATCGCCACGGGCTTTCCGGAGGCGGCGAAGCGCTGGGGGCCGTGGCTCGCGCCCCTGGCGGTGGGCTGGACGCTGGGCTCGGGCATGCTCGGAGCCCGCCTGCGCGGCAAGCGGCTGGTGCCCGTGCTGCGCAAGGCGAGCGGCGCCAACCTGTCCGCCATCGGCGCGCTGGTGGAGGCCGGGGCGATCCGGCCGGTGATCGACCGCACCTTCGCCCTCGCAGACCTCGCGGACGCTCACCGCTACAGCGAGACGGGGCGCGCGCGCGGCAAGATCGTGATCGAGGTGGCCTGATGGATCTGGCGACCCTCGCGACCAGGATCTGGGTGGGGCTGTTCGTGCTGGACGCCGGCGTGGGGGCGCTCCAGGCGCTGCTGTCGGCCGCTGGCGTGGGCAGCGCGATGGGCGGGCCTGCCGGCCTCACGGAGACGCTGCTGTTCCTGGGCACCAGCCTCTACTTCATGGTCTGGGTGGGCACCCCGCGCTCGCCCTGGTGGGCGTTGGGCCCGCTGGCCTTCCTCATGTGGCAGGCCGGGGGGATGCTGCCGATCCCCGCGCACTTCCTGGATCTGGAGCCGAGCGCCCGCGCAGGTGCGCTGATCCAGGCGCTGGTGGCGGTCCCGATGGCCCTGGCCCTGGTGCGGTGGCGGCCACCCGAGGCGCCCGTGGCGCATCCCCGGCTGCGAAGCCTGCTGCGCTCGGTGGTGCTGCTGGGGGTGGGGCTGCTCGGGCTGCTGATCCAGGTGTGGCTGGTGGGCTGGTCGCTGCGGGTCGGCACCGGGGGCTTCGCCCGGGTGGATCTCGTGGGCATGGAGATGGGCCACAAGGAATGCACCCGGGACGACGGACGCATCGTGCACCTCGTCGGCGCCGTGCACGTGGGCGAGGCGGAGGGGTACGAGGCCCTGCTCGCGGACATCCCGACCGACGCGCTGCTGCTCGCCGAGGGGGTGACCGACGACGAGGAACTGCTCGCCGGCTTCAGCTACGACAAGCTCGCCGGCACGCTCGGGCTGGTGCCGCAGCGTCCGTCCCGGGCCGAGCCCGGCGCCGCCGACGCCGAGGGGGAGGGGCGGTTCCGGGTGCGGCGCGCGGACGTGGACGTGAGCGCCTTCGATCCCCTGACGCTCGATCTGCTGGCCAAGGTGGGCGAGTCGCTGCAGAGCGAGGACCCCATGGGCTCGTGGGTGCGCAAGTCGGCAGACATCGAGGCCAGTGAGCACCTGCTGAGCGCGGTGATCGACGACATCCTGTGGTCCCGCAACGCGGCGCTGCTGGCCGCGCTGGACGAGGAACTCGGCCGGGAGGAGCGCCTGCTGGTGCCGTGGGGCGCGCTGCACCTCCGGGGGATCCAGGAGGGGGTGGAGGAGCGCGGCTTCTCCTGCGGCCGACCCGAGTACGTGCGCATGTTCCGCTGGAGCACGGTGCGCAAGGCCGTCTGGAAGCGCTGAGGCGTGGGTCGGGACCTCGCTGGGGCGGTCCGCGCGGGCGTGGTCGCGTTGACCCTTTTCGTGGGGGCGATCCCCGGTGGGGTGCTGGCGGGCCCGGCGGAGTCCCTGCAGATCCTGGGCCGTGAGACGGCCACCCCCGGGGACCGGGACATCCACCTGTCGTGGCTGTGTGCGCCGGAGCGGGGGATCGAGCCAGACGTGCTGGTTCGGGGCGTGGAGGCGCTCCTGGACTCCGAGGTGCGGGCGGCGCGGGTGGCGGGGGCCCATCTGGCGCAGTGTCGTGTGGAGCCGGCGCTGATCCCGACCCTGTACCGGGGGTTTCAGCGCGCGCGGTCCAGCAACCAGGCGGATCCCGACGTGTTCGAGCGGCTCCTGCGCTCGCTGCAGTCCTACCCCCTGGACACGGTGCGGGAGGCGCTCGACCCGGTGCATGGAGCCGGCAGCGCCGTGCACGCCGCGCTGCTGGATCGGGCGTGGGAGCGGCTGAGCCGCAACTGGCTCGAGCCGCTGGCCCACGGCCAGGATCTGGTGCTGCGACCGCACCTGGGGCCCGAGGCCCAGGCGCTGGCCCTCGCCGAAGCGGACGCGTGGCTCCGGCGGGTGCTGGACGCGGGCTCGGATGGGCTGGTGCGCATGCAGACCGACAGCGGGGACCACGCGTTCCTGTTCATGGGTCGGCTGCAGGGCTGGCACCTCGCCGCGATGATCGCCTTTGGGAGCGACGCGGAGGCCCGGCTCGCCACCGAGGTGTGTCTGCAGTCGGGGCTGTGCGACGGCGCGGCGGCGGAGGCGCTGGCCGCGCGGCTCGAGCGCTCCCCGGACCCCGAGCTGGCCAGCCGCCTGCCCGACCTGTCCACCACTCGGGACGATCCGGCCGAGATCGGAGGGCCCTTGCGGCCCGTGG
>CALAGR010000062.1 GCA_937891735.1 uncultured Pseudomonadota bacterium
CCTGGCCCGGGCCCTCGGGTCTGCAGCGCTTCAGTAGCCGCGCTCGCGGCCCCAGCGGTCCCGGTGCCACGCGCTGTCGCCCAGCGTGCGCGAAGCGACCATCGCGCGCTTGAGGTGGAAGCCGATGTCGTGCTCGTCGGTCATGCCGATGCCGCCGAACAGCTGGATCGCCTCCTTCGCCACGTGCATGTATGCGTCGTTGCAGCGCGCCTTGGCCAGGGACACCAGCGACGGCGTGGGCTCCGCGGCGGCCGCGGTGACCGCCACCTGGGCCAGCTCGAGTTGCACGTAGCAGTCCACCGCCCGGTGCTGCAGGGCCTGGAAGCTCCCGATGGGGCGGTCGAACTGCACCCGCTCCCGCAGATAGGCCAGGGTCATCTCGAAGGCCACCTGCGCGCCCCCCAGCATCTCCGCGGCCAGGCCCACCGTCGCCGCGTCCAGCGCCCCGCGCAGCTCGGGGAGCCCTGCTGCCAGGCGCTCGGCGGGGGCTGCGTCGAACGTCAGGTGGGCTGCGTCGCGGTGATCGACCCGCGCCAGCGGCTCCCGCGTCACCCCCTCGCTCACCCGGAACAGGCCGATCTGCCCGTCGATGCGCGCGGACACCACGAATGCGCTCGCGGCGGCCCCGTCGATGACGTGCAGCTTGCGGCCGGTGAGGTGTCCGTCGGTCACGGTGGCGGTGACCGCGCTCGGATGAAAGCCCCGCGCCGATTCGCGCCAGGCCAGCGCGACGACGCGTCCTTCGGCCACGCCCTGCGGATCCAGCGCGCCCCCGAGCAGCACCGACAGGAGGGGCACGGCGGCCAGCCCGCGGCCCAGCTCCTCCATCACCACGGCGACCTCGGGCAGGCCCATGCCCATGCCGCCTACGTCCTCGGGCAGGGGCAGGCCGGGAAAGCCCAGCTCCACGAGCTTGTGCCACAGGGCTGCGTCGGTGGTCTGGCCCGCGTCCCGCAGCGCGCGGAACCGGGTCGGCCCCGCCTCGGCCGAGACGATCTGCTTCGCCGCGTCCCGCAGCATGTCCTGCTCGGAGGTCGGCATCTCAGGGCCCCTTCGGCAGCTTGAGGATCGCGGTGGCGACGATGTTCTTCTGCACTTCGCTCGTGCCGCCCTCGATGGTGTTGCCCCGGGAGCGCAGCAGGTGGCGGGACAGCGCCTTGTCCCGGGGGATGAACTCGGGGCCGTCCCACCCGGTGGCGTCGAGCCCGCCGATGCGGCCAGCGAGCTCCCACCGACGCTGGTTGAGCTCCGTGCCGGCGAGCTTGAGCACCGAGCTCACCGAGCCGGGGTGCGCGCCGGCCTTGAGGCGCTCGTTGGCCTGCCTCACCGCGAGCTTCATGACCGCCATGTCCATCTCCGAGGCGATGATCTCGTCGCGGATCCCGGCGTCGTCGAGCCGCCCGTCCGGGCCGAGGCCGATCAGCTCGAGGGCGTGCTGGCGCAGCGTGTAGTCGTTGAGCTCCGGGGGACGCGCGCCGCCTGCGGCGATGCTCTCGCCCACCACCGTGCGCTCGTGCTGCAGCAGCGCCTTGGCCACCCGCCAGCCGTTGTCGATGTCGCCGACGACGTTGGCCACGGGCACCCGCACGTCCTCGAAGAACACCTCGCAGAAGGGCGAAGCCCCCGAGATCAGCTGGATGGGCTGGACCGTGATGCCGGGGGAGGTCATGTCGATGAGCAGGAAGCTGATGCCCGCCTGCTTGCGCCCCTCGGTGCTCGTCCGCACCAGGCAGAAGATCCAGTCGGCGCGCTCGGCGTGGGAGGTCCAGACCTTCTGGCCGGACACGACGAAGTGGTCGCCGTCCCGCTCGGCCCGGGTGCGCAGGGCGGCCAGATCGCTGCCCGCGCCGGGCTCGGAGTACCCCTGACACCAGCGGATGTGGCCCTGCACGATCTTGGGCAGGTGCTCGTCCTTGAGTTCCTCGCTGCCCTCGGACAAGAGGATCGGCCCGATCATCACCAGCCCGAAGCCCACCAGGGGCAGCGGCAGCTCGCGGCTCTGCAGCTCCTGGGCCCAGACCCTGGCGTGAGCGGTGGACAGGCCGGCGGCGCCGTACTTCTCTGGCCAGCTCGGCGCGGTCAGGCCCAGGGGCAGGCAGCGCTCGTACCACAGCCGGTGATCGTCGCTGGGGAACGGCGTGCGGGTGCCGCCCCAGTGCCCCTGGAAGGGGGTGCTGACGGTGTTCCACAAGGACCGGGGGGCGTTCTGCTCGAGCCACAGCCCGAGGACGGCGCGAAACTCCTCCGGATCGTCCGGGACCGACCAGGCGCTCATGCGGCGCGCTGCGCTGCGAACACGATGCGCTGCAGGGTCGCGGCCCAGCGCAGCATGCCCGGCGCCACCACGGGCTTGCCGGTGTTGAGGAAGGCCACCGAGATGTCGCGGCGCGGATCGGCGTACACGACCACGTTGGACAGGCCGAGGTGTCCGAAGGCGCCGCTCGTGCCCAGGCCGAACAGGCTGAACCAGCCGCCCATCATCGTGCCCAGGCCGTACTGCATCGGGAACCCGAAGGTGGAGTCCAGCTGACGGGGCGTCACCTCGGTCAGGGCCCGTTGGATCGTGGCTTCCTGCAGCACCCGCACCCCGTCCAGCTCGCCGCCGCGCAGGAGCAGCTCCATGAAGCGGGTGGCCTCCCGGGCGGTGCCGATGATGTTCGCCGACGGATGCACCCCGGTCAGGAACTCGGGGGTGTTGGTCAGCTCCATGAGCTCGGTGCCGGCGCCGATGGTGCGCTCGAAGATCCGGTCCAGCACGGCGGGCAGGCGGGGCCCCGTCAGGGCGTGCTTGGCGACGCGGTGCACCTGATCGGCGGCGACGCCGTAGGTCAGGCCCGCAAAGCCCAGGGGCTGCAGGATCCGCTCTTCGAGCAGCTGCCGCACGTCCTTGCCGGTGATGCGCTCCACCATCGCGGCGAGGATCAGCCAGGACGTGATGGGGTGGTAGGCCACGTCGATGCCCGGCGCGTGGGTCGGCACGAGCTCGGCGAGCAGCGACAGATCCATGCGGCCGGTGCGCAGCGCCACCTCGGGATCCAGGCCCGTCGGCACGCTCGGGATCCCGGCGGTGTGGTTGAGCAGGTGGCGCAGGCGGATGGCGCCCTTGCCGTGCCGATCCAGCTCCGGGAGCACGTCGACCATGCGCTGGTCGAGATCCATGCGGCCCTCTTCGACGAGGCTGTGCACGACCACCGCGGTCATCATCTTGCTCGCCGAGAACAGGGAGAAGAGCGTGTCGGGGGTGGCGATCTGGCCTGGCGCCCGGGCCCCGGGGGCGTTGTCGACGTGGCCCACGGTGCGGTCCAGCACCACCTCGCCGCGGTGGCGGATACACAGCGCGATGGCCGGGTGCAGGCCGATGGAGTACAGGCGCTCGACCTCGTCCCAGATGGGCTCCACGTCGATCAGCGACGGCTCCTCGGCCCCGATCCGCACCACGGACGACACGTCCGCCGGCACGGTGACCTTGGCCTGTCGCAGGCGGTCCAGTCCGATCACATCAGCCTCCGCAAGGGGGAGCCCCAGATCACCTTGAGCGCCTTCATCATGCTGTTCGTCTTTTCCTCGGTGTACGGGTACCAGACGCTCTCTTCGCGCAGCCCGAAGCGGTCGGTCAGGATGGGGAAGGCGTGGCAGTAGGCGCGCAGGCCGTCCTCGCCGTGGGTCTGGCCCAGCCCGCTGGCCTTGACGCCGCCGAAGGGCAGCTCCAGGGCGCCGTAGATCATCGACGTCTCGTTGATCATCACCGAGCCCGCCTGGATCAGGCGGCCGATGCGCTCGCCCCGCTCCGTGTCCTGGGTCCACACGCTCGCGCACAGGCCGTACTGGCTGTCGTTGGCGAGGCGCACGGCTTCGTCCACCGAGTCCACCACCACGATGGGGAGCACGGGGCCGAACGTCTCCTGGCTCATCAGGTCCATGGAGTGATTCACGCCGGTGATGACCGTGGGCAGGTAGGTGTCGCCGTCGCGCTTGCCACCGACGAGCACCGTGGCCCCGGCCCTGACCGCGTCGTCCACCTGGCGCTCGACCGTGGCGCACTGCTTGTCGAAGATGAAGGGGCCGTAGTCGCGGCCGTACTCCAGCTCGCTCACGCGCGCGACCACCTTGGCGATGAACTCGTCGGCCACGGGGCGCAGCACGTACACCCGCTCGATGCCCATGCAGAACTGGCCGGTGTTCATCATCCCGCCGAACACCGCGCCGCCCGCCGCGCGCACCATGTCCGCGTCCTCCAGGACGATCATCGGGTCCTTGCCGCCCAGCTCCAGGGTGCAGGGGATGAGGTTGCGGCCGCACGCCTCGCCGATCTTGCGGCCCGTGGCCACCGACCCCGTGAACGTGACCTTGTCCACGCCGCCGTTCACGAGGGCCGCGCCGGTCTCGCCGTCCCCCAGGACGGTCTGCACCAGATCCTTGGGGAAGCCCGCCGCCGCGAACAGCTCGGCCACGATGCGGCCCGCCTCGGGGGTCACCTCCGACGGCTTGAGCACCACCGCGTTGCCCGCCAGCACCGCCATCACGGTGGGGTTCAACGACAGGATCAGCGGCCCGTTCCAGGGGGAGATCACCGCCACCACGCCCAGCGGCTTGTAGACGACCTTCGCCTTCTTCATGCGCAGCAGGTGCATGCCGACCTTGCGATCCGCCAGGATCCTGCTGGCCCTGCGCCCGTAGTAGTTGATGACGTCGCAGGACGCGAAGATCTCGATGAGCAGCGTGTCCATGGCCGGGCGGCCGGTCTCCGCGGTGAGGCGGGCCATCACCTCGTCCTTGCGCTCCAGCAGGGTATCGAGCAGCCGCTGCATCAACGCGGCCCGCTCCTTGACGGGGGTGGCGCCCCACTGGCGCTGGGCCTCCCGGGCCCGTCCGATGGCGTCCGCCACGTCCTGGGCGTTGGCGACGTCGAAGGAGGGCAGGGCGCTGCCGTCCACGGGGCTGCAGACGGCGTAGGCCCGCCGCCCGTCGGTGCCCTCAGTGGCTCGGAGATACGCCATGGATCAGGCGCTCGCCCCGCTCTGGAAGTCCTCGGGCTTCGGATAGAACTGCTTGCTCCAGCTCCGGAAGGGCCCGATGGGGCCGTCGCCGTCGCACAGGACGGGGGGGTGGATGTAGATCTTGTTCTCCCAGATGGGGATGTCCTGCTCGAGCTGGCGGCCGATCTCGGACATGAACGCCTTGCCCACGCCGCCCGTGATCCCCTTGCCGATGTCCCGAACGGTGAAGGCGAAGAAGAGCTCGGACACCTCGTGCTCGACGGGGCTCGCCGAGCTCAGGAGCAGGGTCTCCACGAGGCCCGTGAAGCGGGTCGTCGTGAAGCCGAAGCCCCAGGCGTTCACCTCGATCATCCCGTCCACGGGGCCCGACGGAGTGGACATGCCCGTGGTGCTCTTGGTGATGAGCCGGTGGCCCTGGCGCTCGCAGGTGGTCTTCGGCATCTCGGTGGTGCCGTGCAGGTACTGGAAGTGGGCCGCGTCCACCTGGTTCTCGGCCATCTCCTGGTTGCAGGTCTTCACCGTCCAGTGGCGCGTGCGGATGGGCGTGAACGCCGGATCGCCGATCTCGGGGATGGTGGGCTGCTCCCACAGCGGCTCCCGGCCGGCGAGGTCGTGCCACACCATGATCATCCCGTTGACCTCGTTGACGGTCCAGGCCCTCAGGTCGCCGCGCTTGGGCATCTTCTTGGCGTAGGGGATGTTGGCGCACTTGCCGGTGCCGTCGAACTCCCAGGCGTGGAAGGGGCACACGACCTTGTCGTCCACGATCTTGCCGCCGTGCCCGAGGTGGGCGCCCAGGTGCGGACAGTGGGCGTCCAGCACGTGGGCCACTCCGTCCGAGGTGCGGAACAGGATCAGGTCCCGGGCGAAGTAACGGATGGGCCGGACCTCGTCGGTGGCGAGCTCCGAGGACCAGCCGACGCAGAACCAGCCGGTGGGGATGGGGAAGGGGAATCTGCGGGTCATCGGCTCTCCATTCCGCGGATCATCAGATCCGTGCAGGCGATCACCTGCCGGACGACGGTCTCGGTGTCGTGAAGTCCGCCGGTCCAGCCCACCAGGGCCGCGAACCAGACGTTCTGAAGCATTGCGGCCACGAAGCGCTCCTCGTCGGTGGCGCCGTCGTCGCCGAGGGGGGCGCCGCGGTACACCGCCAGGATGATGCTGCTCATCACCCCGTGGTAGCGGGTGACGCGGTCCACGAGGTCCGGCACGCCGGAGCTGACGGTGCGCAGCATGGCCGCGGCGAGCTTGGGGCGCTCGGCCAGGGCGCGGGTGGCCTGGGTGAACAGGATCGTCAGGCGCTGCTGGGGGGTGTCCGCCTCGATGGGGTTGAGCTGCACCGCCTGCTCGAAGGCGCTCACCTGCAGGTTCAAGACCGCGGCGAGGATGTCCTCCTTGCAGGAGAAGCGGCGGTAGACGGTGCCCAGGGCCACCTCGGCCTGGGACGCCACGTCGCGCAGGCGCACGGCGTCGTAGCCGTCGCGCTCCGCCATCTCCATCGCGACCTGCAGAATCCGGTCTGTTCGCTCGTCCATCGTTCCTGGCCTTTGGGTCGGGGGGTGGTGGTGCAGGCCCTGCCGTTGACGTTCAGCGGGCCCGCACGGGTGTGTGCAACCTCCGACCGCGGCCGGAAGTAGAACATGTTTCATTCCTTGGTGAAACATGTTTCACTTGCCGACGATGAGTGAACCCCATCTCCTTGTACAGCGGCGTGGTCATGTGCTCGTCGTGACCTTCAACCGGCCCGAGGCCCGCAACGCGTGGAGCCTGGAGATGATGGCCCGCATGCACGACGCGTGGATGGAGGTGGACGGCGACGATGACATCCGCTGCGCCGTCCTCACGGGGGCCGGAGGCACCTTCTCGGCGGGGGCGGATCTGAAGCTGATGCACAGCGACCAGAGCGCAAACCCCTGGCACGCGCGGTTCCGCGAGGACCCGGAGCTGCACTGGAAGGCCATGCTGCGGCACTACCGGCTCAAGAAGCCGCTCGTGGCGGCGGTCGAGGGCTTCGCGCTGGGCGGCGGCACCGAGATCCTGCAGACCACGGACATCCGGGTGGCCGGCGAGAGCGCGGTGTTCGGGCTGACCGAGGCGAAGTACGGGCTGTTTCCGCTGGGGGGCTCGACGGTGCGTCTGCGGCGGCAGGTGCCGTTCACGTTCGCCATGGACATGCTGCTCACGGGCCGCCGGGTGGGGGCCGAAGAGGCCCTGCGCAACGGCCTCATCGGGCGGGTGGTGCCGGACGGCACGGCGCTGGACACGGCCCTGCAGATCGCCGAGATGATCGCCGACAATGGGCCCATCGCGGTGCAGGCCATCAAGGCCGCGGTGATCGCGGCGGAGTCCCTCAACGAAGAGGACGGCCTGGCGAAGGAGCTCGAGCTCGGGCAGCCGGTCTTTTCGTCGACGGACGCGCGGGAGGGCCCGAAGGCCTTCGCCGAGCGGCGCAAGCCCGCCTTCACGGGGCGCTGAGGAAACGACCATGGACCTGTCCCAGATGCCCACCTTCGCCTTGTGGGCCACCTCCGACCGCGACCGGGTGGCCGTCATCGGACCCGACGGCGCCGAGATCACCGCCGGCGCGCTGATCGACTCGTCCCATCGCATCGCCCGGAGCCTGCAGGCCGCCGGCGTGGGGGTGGGGGACGTGGTGGCGGTGTGCCTGCGCAACGGGCCCGAGGTCATCCAGGTGGCCCTGGCGACGTCGCAGATCGGCGTGTACCTGGTGCCCGTCAACCGGCACCTCGCGGGCCCCGAGATCACCTACATCCTGCAGGACTCGGGCGCCAAGATCGTCATCTGCAGCCCCGGCTCCCTCGACAAGTGCACCGGCACCCAGGCCGTGCCCTACGTGATCGGGGGGCGGGGGGCGACCGACTTCGCGGAGCTCGACTCGGGATCCGCCGAGCCGCCGGAGCACCGCACCGCCGGCGCCACCATGACCTACACGTCGGGCACCACGGGCAAGCCCAAGGGCGTGCGGCGGCCGCTCCCGTCGATGGCCCCCGAGCCCATCGTGAGCGCCTACGCGGCGTTCCTGCTGATGTACGGGATGGTCCCCAACGCCGGCGTGCACCTCGTCGTGTCGCCCATGTATCACACGGCCGTCATGTACTTCGCGACGTCCGCGGTGCACCTGGGGCACACCGTGGTGATCATGGACAGGTGGACCCCCGAGGGGATGTTGGAGCGCATCGCGGAGCACCGCGTCACCAACACCCACATGGTCCCCACCCAGCTCGTGCGGCTGCTCGACGTGCCGGATCGCGGCGAGTACGACGTCAGCTCGCTGCAGCACATGATCCACTCCGCCGCGCCGTGCCCGGTGCACGTCAAGCGGCAGATGCTGCAGTGGTGGGGACCCGTGCTGTACGAGTATTACGCCGCGTCCGAGGGCGGCGGCACCATGGTGACGCCCTGGGAGTGGCTCGAGCGTCCGGGCACCGTCGGCAAGGCCTGGGCGACCGCCGAGATCGCCATCTTCGACGACGAGGGCCATCGCCTGCCGCCGGGGGAGGTCGGCACCGTCTACATCAAGATGCAGCAGGGCTTCGCGTACCACGGGGACAAGGCGAAGACCGACACCGCGTGGCGCACCGACGGCTACTTCACCGTGGGGGATGCGGGCTACATGGACGCCGACGGCTACCTGTTCCTGTGCGACCGCAAGATCGACATGATCATCTCCGGCGGGGTGAACATCTATCCCGCGGAGATCGAGGGCGCCCTCATCGGGCATCCGGCGGTGCTGGACGTCGCCGTGTTCGGCGTGCCGGACGCGGACTGGGGCGAGCAGGTCAAGGCGGTCGTCGAGCTCAAGGGCGAGGTCACCGAGGGGCTCGACGCCGAGATCATCGCCTGGGCGCGCACGCAGCTCGCTCACTACAAGTGCCCCAGGACCATCGACTTCGCCCCGCTGCCCCGGGACCCCAACGGCAAGCTGCGCAAGCGGCTGCTGCGGGATCCGTACTGGCCCGACCGCGCGATCTGAGAGGGTGATCATCGAGACCGCCATCGAGATCGACGCGCCGGCGGACCGCGTGTGGGCGGCTCTGATCGCGTTCGAGCGGTATCCCGAGTGGAACCCGTTGACGGTGCGGGTGCAAGGCGAGCCGCGCGTCGGCGAGGTGCTGACGCTGCACGTGGAGCTGGCGGGGCGGCGCATGACCCGCAAGCACGTCATCAGTCGGCTGGACGGGGCCGCGCTGTGCTGGACCATCCGGACCCGCAAGCCGTGGCTGATGCGCGGCGAGCGCTGCCAGACGCTGACCGACCTGGGGAACGCGCGCTGCCGCTACGCGAACCGCGAGGCGGTGCACGGCCTCGTGTCCGGGATCGTGGGGGTGGGCTTCTCCCGGTCGATCAAGTCCGCCCTGGAGGCCACCGGGTCCGCCCTGAAGGCGCACGTGGAGGCCCTGCCGGAGCCCTGACGCGGGTCAGGTGGCCGTTGGGGGCTCTGGAAGGAAGGCCAGACGGGAGCGCGCGGCGGTGCGACGCAGCTCGAAGCTGCCCAGGCCCGGCACGGCGACCCAGGCGGTGTTCTCGGCGGCTGCCTGCACCTGCTCGAGGAGCGCGCCGAACAGCTTCATGGAGGCGTTCGTGGCGACCTTCGGGCTCACCTCCAGGCGCGCCGCCAGGTCCTCGACGAAGGGTGTGTCGGCCAGCTGCAGGTCTCCCTCGCTGTCGTCGTGGAACACCAGCGACTGATCCTCTCCCCGGCGACGACACGAGAACGCGCCGAACCCCGGCAGCTCCATGTGGCCCGCCGCGGACCGCTCCACGATGCAGGCGGTCGCTGCTTCGAGGAGCTGCGCGGCGGAGATGCGCCCGTGGGACGGCGGTCGGAACGGCGTGCTCGCGATCCGCCAGGTCCCGTTCTTGAGCCCCTCGCGCAGGGCCGGCACGTCCGGGATCCGGGCCACCCGCGCGGCCAGCTCGAACCAGTCCCACACCCGGGCCTGGACCGACGGCTCCTGCAGCTCGTCGTGGGTCCCGGTGAGGCCCTGCCAGGCCTTGTAGAAGGCGATGAGGGCCTCTTCGGCTCGATCCGGCCCGCCCCCGGCGGCGGCTGCCCGCGCCCGCTCGGCGTGATCCGCCAGCGCTGCGTCGGCCTGTTCGCTCGCGCCCCAGCTCCTCGGGACGACCAGCTCCGCCACGCTCGTGGCCCCGCGATCCACCGACGGCGCCGTGACCGGCGTGGCGACGGGGGCGCTCGACTGCCGACGCGCAGGCATCACCACGAAGCCCGCGATGGTGATCCCGGCGGCGGCGACCAGGTGCCACAGGTCGCCGCCGGCGGACCCGAAGACCCGGGGCGCGCCCACCGCGAACACCAGGTAGGCCAGGGCGGTGAGCACGAAGGCCTTCGGCGGGGAGGTGCCCGAGCGTCGTGCGACCAGCTGCACGACGACCAGGAGAGCGAGCGGGATCAGGTAGTCCATGGGGGGATCCTGCCTCGGACGGGCCGGAGTGTCCCGACTTCAAGGAGACGCGAGCCAGTCCGGCGTCACCACCTCGGCGATGCGCGCGGCATACCAGTCGTGCACCTGGGCCCCGGGGTGGATGTGCTCACCCTCGTCGCCGAAGGGCTGCGCCGCGCCCGACAGGTCCAGCACGGGGCGCCCCAGCGCCGCAAAGTCCCGCAGGGCGCCGGCGGCGTGGTCCTGGACTCCGGGGACCGGGACGAGGAGCAGCACGGGCAGCTCGGGGTGCTCGCCCAGCCAGGTCCGCAGGGACGCGAGCCCGCGTTCGTGGGTAGACAGGATCGTGCGCTCGGGCAGCCCGCCGTCGGGGTTGCGCGCCCGCCGCAGCCGCTCTGCCGCGTACCAGGGGAGCTGCAGGAGCCTGGAGCGGTCCCACAGCCAGCGCGGCGCGCCGCCGATCCGGGGCACGTGCGGGATCCAGTCCTCGAGCAGGGAGCCGTCAGCGCGGACCAGGGCCACCGGGTCCGACCCTTCCAGCATGAATCGGGGCCCCAGGTTGTGCAGCTGCAGCACCACCGCGTCGGCCTGCATGCGCGGCACGAGGACCCTGAGGGCAGCGACCTTCTGGGACGTCTCCCAGCCGGACACGCCGAAGTTCCACACCTCCACGGGCCGGGGCTGGGCCGCGTTCAGCCGCGTCTGCAGGTAGTCGGGCCAGCTCTGCCCGTCGGAGGTCTCGGCCCCGAAGGTGTTGGACCCGCCGACCGCCAGGATCCGGTAGGTGCCCTCGGGCTTCGCTTCGCTGCCCCCCTCCCGGCGCGCTCCGGTGGGGTGCACGGTGATGCTGCGGGGCGACGAGGTCCAGGGCTTGCCGCTCCCCGCGCAGTCCGCGCAGTGGCCCGTCGTGGGGGCGAAGAGCAGCGCCGGATCGGGCGTGAGCAGGCCGCCCTCGTTCCCCACGATGGGGGCGAGCCCGGGCAGCCAGCGCTCCGGCAGGTCCAGGCCCCGCAACACGAGCTCGCCGGCGCCGACGCTGAGCGCCAGCCCCAGGGCGAGGGCTGGGAGCCGACCCCACCGGATGCTCGACTGCGCTGCGTTCACCACAGGTCTCCGGGCCGACCACACGCCCCGGGAAGTCTGCCGTGAGCGGAAGTGGAACATGTTTCACTCACGCCTTGGCTGCCCAAGTAGAACATGTTCTAATCCCGCCAAAGCGCACTACTGGAGGCCATGCCTCCGCCTGGAGGGCACTGTGGCCAAGCGAGTTTCGACTGTTCAGGAGTACTTCGACACCCTCGGCGACCGCTTCGTCGCCGACGCCAGCAAGGGCGTGCAGGCTGTCTACCAGTTCGAGATCAGCGGCGACGGGGGCGGCACCTGGCACGTCGCCGTGGACGACGGCTCGATGCAGGTCCACCAGGGCGCGCACGACAAGCCCTCGTCCACCGTGACGAGCAAGGCCGCGGACTACATCAAGATCTGCAACGGCGACATGAACGGCCTGCGCGCCGTGATGACCCGCAAGATGCGCATCGGCGGCAACATCGTGATGGCCCGCAAGATGCAGTCGATGTTCCCCACCGGAAACATCTAAGAGCTCGAACGGACATTTCATGACCGAGCCTCAGCTCGTCTCGCCGTTCGTCCTCGAATATGCCTACAAGCGCAGCCTGGGTCCGGTCCTGTCGCGGTTCTTCACCGCCCTTCGGGACGGTCGGATCCAGGGCGTGGCCACGGCGGACGGTCGGGTCTTGATGCCGCCCACCGAGTACGACCCCCAGACCGGCGACGACGTGGGAGAGCCCGTCGATGTGGGGCCTGAGGGCGTCATCACCACCTGGACCTGGGTCCCCGAGCCGGCCCCGGAGGATCCCCTGGATCACGCCTTCGCGTGGGCCCTGATCCTGCTGGACGGCGCGGACACGGCGCTGCTGCACGGGGTCGATGCCCCGCTGGACCGGTTGACCACGGGAGCCCGGGTGCGGCCTCGCTGGCGCGCGGAGCGGCTGGGGCACATCAGCGACATCGAGGCCTTCGAGGTGATCCCGTGAGCAGCGACCCGCGACCGCCCGTCACCCGCTTCAAGGGCCCCACGCGCCTGGAGTATCTGGTGACGGCCGGCAACAACACGGTGGGGTTCCTGCGCGGGATCATGCAGAAGCGCCTGATCGGCCTGCGTTGCCCCTCCTGCTCCAAGGTCTACCTGCCGCCGCGGGGCTCGTGCCCCATCTGCGCGGTGGCCATGACCGAGCCCGTGGAGGTGAGCCAGCGCGGCACCGTGACGACGTTTTCGGTGGTGCGGTTTCCGTTCCCGGGCCAGGTCCTGACGCCGCCCTACGCCTGCGCGCACATCCTGCTCGACGGCGCGGACGTGCCGCTGCTGCACGTGGTCGGCGGGGACGTGGACGCAGTGCGCATGGGCATGCGGGTGCAGGCGGTGTGGGTGGAAGACCTCCAGCCGACCCTCGCGTCGGTGGCGTGGTTCGCCCCCTGCGACGAGCCCGACACGCCCTACGACGTCTTCGCGGAGTACGTCTGATGCAGCGCCCCGTGCACATCGCGGGCTTCGCGCAGCTGGTCGCGGCCACCACCGACACCGGTCGGGACGAGACCGAGATGGTCCGCGAGGCCACCGCGGCGGCGCTGCTCGACGCGGGGCTGGGTCGGGCCGACGTGGGCTTCGTGTGCTCGGGCAGCAACGACTACGTCATGGGGCGCCCGTTCTCCTTCGTGATGGCGGTGGACGCGATCGGCGCCTGGCCGCCCATCCGCGAGTCCCACGTGGAGATGGACGCGGCCTGGGCCCTGTACGAGGCGTACATCCGGCTGCAGCACGGCGACGTGGACGTGGCGATGGTCTACGGCTTCGGCAAGTCGTCCCTGGGGTGTGTGGACACGGTGCGCACCCTGGAGCTGGATCCCTACACGCTGGCGCCCCTGGGCATCGACCCGCACTCGCTGGCGGCGCTGCAGGCGCGGGTGCTCCTGGACAGCGGGCGCGCGACGGAGCGGGACTTCGCGGCGATCGCGGCGCGGAGCATGGCCTCGGCGGCGGACAACCCCTTCGTGCCGAACGCCAGCAGGGCGGACATCGACGAGCTGCTGCGGCGCCCCTACGTGCGCAACCCGCTGCGGGCCCACGACTGCGCGGTGCAGACCGACGGAGCGGCCGCGATCATCCTGACGGTGGGTGGCGGTGGCCCGCGCATCGCGGGGATCGAGCACCGGATCGACAGCCACCAGCCGGGCTCGCGGGACCTGGGTCGATCCCGCTCGACCTGGCTCGCGGGGGAGGCGGCGGGGGTCGAGGACATCGACGTCGCCGAGCTGCACGCCCCCTGGACGCCCCAGGAGCACATCCTGGTCGATGCGCTGGGGCTCGCGGGGGCTGCGATCAACCCGTCCGGGGGCGCTCTGGCGGCCGAGACGCCGATGGTCACGGGCTTGACCCGGATCGGCGAGGCGGCGCGGGCGGTCACCGCCGGGGCGCGGCGAGCGCTCGGGCACGCGACGTCGGGGCCCTGCCTGCAGCACAACCTGGTGTGCGTCCTGGAGGCCGAGTGATGTCGGGGCCCTGCGCCGTCGTCGGCATCGGCCAGACCAAGCACGCCGCCAAGCGGGACGACGTGTCCATGCCCGGCCTGGTCCGGGAGGCCGCCCGGCGCGCCCTCGACGACGCCCAGCTCGAGTGGGCGGACATCGACGCCGTCGTCATCGGCAAGGCCCCGGACATGTTCGAGGGGGTCGTGCAGCCCGAGCTGTTCCTGGCCGGCGCCCTGGGCGCGGTCGGCAAGCCGATGATGCGCGTGCACACCGCCGGCAGCGTCGGAGGCTCCACCGCCATCGTGGCGAGCCACCTCGTCAGCTCCGGCCGGCACCGCCGCGTGCTCACCGTCGCCTACGAGAAGCAGTCCGAGTCCAACGCGATGTGGGCCCTGTCCCACCGCTACCCGTTCATGCCCCCCGTCGCGGCGGGGGCTGGCGGCTACTTCGCGCCCATCATTCGCGCCTACATGCGGCGCACCGGCGCGCCGGACCACGTCGGCGCCCAGGTCGCCTTCAAGGACCGCCAGAACGCCCTGAAGAACCCCTACGCGCACCTGCACATGCCGGAGCTGACCCTGCAGGCGATCCTCGACTCGCCCATGTTGTGGGACCCGGTCCGCTATCACGAGACCTGCCCGAGCAGCGACGGCGCCGTCGCCATGGTGCTGAGCAACGAGCCCGTCGGGCCGCGCCCCCCTGCGTGGGTGCTGGGCACGGCGATGCGCACCGAGCCGATGCTGTTTCCCGCCCGGGACGAGGTGAACCCCCAGGCCGGTCGGGACTGCGCCAAGGCCGTGTACGCCGAGGCCGGGATCACGCCGGACCAGGTGGACGTGGCCGAGCTGTACGTGCCCTTCTCCTGGTACGAGCCCATGTGGCTCGAGAACGTCGGCCTCGCGGAGTCGGGCTGGCGGGCGGTGGACGACGGCGAGACCCGCATGGGCGGGCGCATCCCCATCAACTGCTCCGGCGGCGTGCTGTCCACCAACCCCATCGGAGCCAGCGGGATGTTGCGCTTCGCCGAAGCGGCCCTGCAGGTGCGCGGCCTCGCCGGCGAGCACCAGGTGGACGGCGCCCGCATCGCCCTGGGCCACGCCTACGGCGGCGGCTCCCAGTTCTTCTCGATGTGGCTCGTCGGCCAGGACAAGAACCAGGACTAGGAACCCCATGCAGTTCAACCTCGCCGATCTGTACGAAGCGAACGCCGACGCGTTCCCCGACCGGCTCGCGGTCGTGTCGGGCGCCACCCGGATGACCTTCGGCCAGCTCGATGAGCGCGCCACGCGGCTCGCCAACCACTGGGCCGCCCAGGGCGTGCAGGCCGGCGATCACATCGGCCTGTACCTGTACAACGGGCACGAGTACCTGGAGTGCATGCTGGCGGCCTGGAAGCTCCGCGCCTGCACCATCAACGTCAACTACCGCTACGTCGCCGACGAGCTGCGGTACGTGTTCGACAACGCCGATCTGGTGGGCGTGATCTTCGAAGCGGACCTCGCCGGCCAGGTGCACGAGGCCCTCACCGACCGCATGCACCTGCGCATGGTGCGCGGCCCGGGGTACGAGGCCGCCCTCGCCGCGGCGAGCCCCGAGCGCGCCTTCGGCCCCCGGTCCCAGGACGACCTCGTCATCATCTACACCGGCGGCACCACGGGCATGCCCCGGGGCGTCATGTGGCGCCACGAGGACCTCTTCTTCGCCGCCCTGCAGGGCGGAAACCCCGGCGGGGTGCCCATCGCCGAGGCCGCCGGGCTGGCCCCGCAGATGCTGGAGAACGGCGACGGGCTGCACATCCACCCCACGCCCCCGCTGATCCACGGCAACGCCCAGCTCGCCAGCTGGATCGCCATCTTCAACGGCGGCGTGGCGGTGCTGGTGCCGGGTCGCAGCTTCAACCCCGAGGCCACCCTGGACGCGTGCGTGGCCGAGCAGGTGCACAGCATCTCGATCGTGGGGGACGCCATGGCCCTGCCCCTCATCGCCACGCTGGAGGCCAACCCCGGGCGCTGGGACCTGACCGACTGCAACGTCATCGCCTCGGCGGGGGCGGTCCTGTCGGCGAACATGGTGGCGCGGCTCGAGGAACTCATCCCCACGATGATGGTGCTCAACAGCTTCGGCGCCTCGGAGACGGGGCACCAGGGCACGGCGTTCTACGAGGACGGCAAGGCCATCTGGTACATGGACGAGTCGCACACGGTGGTGCTCGACGCGGACCTGTCCCCCGTCGAGCCCGGGTCCGAGGTGGTGGGCATGCTCGCCCGCTTCGGCCACATCCCCCTCGGCTACTACAAGGACCAGGAGAAGACCGACGCGACCTTCAAGACCGCGCCGGACGGCACGCGCTACGTCATCCCCGGGGACATGGCGATGGTCGCCGAGGACGACAGCGTGGTCTTTCTGGGGCGGGGCTCGGTGTGCATCAACACCGGCGGCGAGAAGGTGTACGCCGAGGAGGTCGAGGAGACCCTCAAGCACCACCCCCGGGTGTTCGACGCGGTGGTGGTGGGCGTGCCCGACGACCGCTGGGGCCAGCGGGTCGAGGCGCTGATCACCGCCCGGGGCGACGAGCCGGTGGACGCCGAGGACCTGGTGGCCTTCTGTCGCACGCGCATCGCCGGCTACAAGGTGCCTCGCGCGATCTGGGTGGTTGCGGATCTCAACCGGCAGCCCTCGGGCAAGCCCGACTACCGCTGGGGCCGCGAGATGGCCATCGCCCTGGGGCTCTCGTGACCCTGCAGGGCAAGACGGCGGTGATCACCGGCGCCGCCAGCGGCATCGGACGGTCCATGGTCCGGCGCTTCGCTGCCGAGGGCGCGACGGTCATCGGCGTGGACATCGACGAGGCGGGTCTCGCCAAGGTGGCCGCGCAGATGGGCTGCGCCGTGCTCGTGGCGGACCTGACGACCGCGGAGGGCGTCGCCGCGGTGGCGGCCCTGGACATCGACATCCTGTGCAACAACGCCGGGATCCTCGACGCCCTGACCCCCCTGGAGGACACCGACGACGCGCTGTGGGACCGGGTGCTGGACATCAACCTGACCGCGCCCTTCAAGCTGTGCCGCGCGGTGGTGCCGAAGATGGTGGCCAAGGGGGGCGGCGTGGTGCTCAACACCTGCTCGGCGGCGTCGCTGTCCGGGGGACGCGCCGGCTGCTCCTACACCGCCAGCAAGCACGCCCTGCTCGGGCTGACCCGCTCCATCGCCTGGTACTACGGCGCCCGGGGCGTGCGCTGCAACGCCATCGCCCCCGGCGCCATCCAGACGAAGATGCAGATGCGCCAGCCGCCCCACGAAGGCGGCATGCAGGCCTACATGCCCTACTTCCCCACGATCCCGCCCCAGGGCAAGGCCGCCGAGGTGGCCGACGTCGCCGCGTTCCTGGTGTCCGACGGCGCCCGGTACGTCAACGGCGAGGTGATCTCCGTGGACGGTGGCTGGAACGCCTACTGACCCTTCGAGGAGCACGATGCACATCGCATACACCGAGGAGCAGCGGGCGCTGCAGGACACCGTCCGCGCGCTGCTGCAGGAGCTGATCACCGACGACGTGCGCGCCGAGCTGGCGGTGCAGGAGGGCGGGGGACCGCTGTACCACCGGGTGATGGGGCAGCTCGCGGCGGGGGGCTGGCTGGGGGTCGGCTGGCCCACCGAGTACGGCGGCCAGGCCCGCACCGCCATCGAGGAGTTCATCTTCTTCGACGAGGTGCATCGCTCGGGCTTCCCCATCCCGCTGCTGACGCTGAACACCGTGGGTCCGACCCTCATCAAGTTCGGCAGCGACGCGCAGAAGGCCGACCTGCTGCCCCGGATCCTCGCCGGGAAGGTGCACTTCTCCATCGGGTACAGCGAGCCCGGAGCGGGCACCGATCTGGCGTCCCTGACCACGGTCGCGGTGCGGGACGGGGACGAGTACGTCATTGACGGCAGCAAGATCTGGATCTCCCTGGCGGACTTCGCCGACTACCTGTGGCTGGCCTGCAAGACCGACCCCGACGCGCGCCACAAGGGCATCTCGGTGGTGATGGTGCCCATGGACGCGCAAGGCGTCAGCACCACGCCCATCGCCAACCTGGGGGACAGCAACATCCACGCGGTGTACCTGGACAACGTGCGGGTGCCGGTGAGCAACCGGGTCGGCCCCGAGAACGGCGGCTGGAAGATGATCACCAGCCAGCTCAACCACGAGCGCGTCGCGCTGATGATGGTGGGGCCCCTGGCCCGCCTGTCCGCCGACGTCCTGGAGTGGGCGCGCACGACGCCCGACGGCGACGGCGTGCTGCTCGACCGCCCCTGGGTGCGGCGCAGCCTCGCCAAGGTGGACGCCGAGCTCGAGGTGCTGCGGCTCATGAACTGGCGGCAGGCCTGGACCATGACCCACAGCCGCCTGACCATGCAGGAGGCCAGCGCCATCAAGGTCTACGGGTCCGAGATGTACGTGCGCACCTACCGGTCGCTGCTCGAGATCCTGGGCGTCCCCGGGCTGGTGCAGGGCGGCTCCGCCGGGGCGGTGCTGCGGGGCGAGCTGGAACGGCACTACCGGGCGACGCTGGTGCTGACGTTCGGCGGAGGCGTCAACGAGGTCCAGCGGGATCTCATCGCCGTGGCGGGCCTGGGCCTGCCGCGAGGAGGGCGCTGATCATGGATTGGACCCCAACCGAGATGCAGTCGGCGATCCGCGAGGTCGTCGGGCCGATCCTGAAGGACGACCCCGCCGCCTGGCAGGCGCTGGCGGACGCGCAGGTGCTCGACCTGGAGAGCGAGCTCGACATCGCCGCGCTGCTGATCGAGGTCGGCACCACCGGCGCCCACGTGCCGGCGTTGGCGACGCTTGTGCTGGGCGCGCCCATCCGGCGGTTCGGGACCGCGGCGCCATCGGGCTCGATCCTGACGGCGGGGCTGATCGAGACGGCCCGCCGCGATCCGCGTCGCCCCTCCACCCGCGCGCAGGACGGCCGGCTGTATGGCCAGAAGATCTGCGTGCCGGCGGCGGACGTCGCGGCGCAGATCGTGGTGCCCACCACCGACGGGGTGTACGTGGCGGCGATGGCGGACTGCCGGGTCGTTCTGCAGCAGGGCACCGACGGCGACGCCCTGGGCATCGTGACCTTCGACGGGACCCCGGCCAGCAAGCTCGGCGGCGACGAGGTCCTGGACTGGTGGCTGCCGCGGATCGACGTGGGGATCTGCGCGCTCCTGCTCGGCCTGTCCCAGCAGGCCGTCGCCATGACCGCGACCTACGTCAGCGAGCGCCAGCAGTTCGGTCGGCCCATCGGCGCGTTCCAGGCGGTGCAGCAGCGCATCGCCGACGCCTGGATCGACACCCAGGCCATGGAGGTGAGCCTGTGGCAGGCGGCGTGGCGGCTGAGCGCGGGGCTGGATTGCGCGCGGGAGGTGGGCATCGCCCGGTTCCACGCGGCGGAGGGCAGCGCCCGGGTGCTCGCCGCGGCCCAGCACCTGCACGGCGGCTTCGGCTTCGACCGCGACTACGCGCTGCACCGGTACTTCCTGTGCGCGCGGCAGCACGAGTTCCTGCTCGGCGGCGCAGAGCAGCAACTCGAGGCGCTGGGGGCCCTGCTCGCCGGGTGATCCTGGCGTTCGGGACGTCCACAGGGCCTATATTCGCCGGGCTCTGCTCCACCAGGGGACGCCATGATCGCGCTGATCGCTCTGCTCGTGGCTCTCGCGGGTGCGCTGCTCGGATTCGCCGTGCACGCCCGCCTCGCGGCCCGAACGCTCGCCGAGTCGGTGGCGGGGGAGCGCGCGCGGCTGGTCGCGGAGCTCGACGCTTCGGGGGGCCGCGCCGCCGCGATCCTGGACGCGATGGACACGGGGATCGTCGCCCTGGACGCCCACCGGGCCATCACCACGGTGAACCGCGCAGCGATCACGTTGCTCGCGCTGCCGCCCGGGCCGGAGGGTGGGCGCCTGCCGGAGGAGGTGCTGGGGCTGCTGCCCGCTCCCGGGGCTGGCGATCTCGAGGTGGCGCTGCCGGGCGCGCGCACGGTCTCGGTCCGCGTGACCCCCATGGACGACGGCGGCCAGGTCATCGTGCTGCACGACATCACCGCGGTGCGGCGGGCGGAGCAGATCCGACGGGACTTCGCCGCCAACGCGTCCCACGAGCTGCGCACGCCCGTGGCGGTGCTCAAGGCCAACGCCGAGACCCTGCTCGACGGCGCCCTGGACGATCCGGTGGCCGCCCGGCGGTTCGTGGACGCCATGCATCGGCACGCTGGCCGGCTGAGCGACCTGCTGGAGGACCTGCTGGACCTCGCCAGGATCGAGGCGGGCCGCTACCCCGTCGATCCGGTGGCCCTGTCGGTGGACGACGCGCTGCGGCGGGCGCTGGACGTGGTGGGGCGGCGCGCCCAGGACGAGGGGGTGCAGGTGACCCACCACGAAGCCCCGGGTCTGGTGCTCCGAGCCGACGCGCGGGCCCTGGACCAGGTGCTCGTCAACCTCACCGACAACGCGATCAAGTACACGCCCGCAGGGGGTGCGGTCCAGCTGCGGGCGGTCCGGCGGGGTCGCAACGTGCGGATCGAGGTGCAGGACGACGGGCCGGGGATCCCCCTGGCCAGTCGGGCGCGGCTCTTCGAGCGGTTCTACCGGGTGGATCCGGGGCGCGACCGCAGCATCGGCGGGACGGGGCTGGGCCTGGCGATCGTCAAGCACCTGACCGCGTCGATGGGGGGCAGCACGGGCATGGATCCGGTGAGTCCGCACGGCGCGCTGTTCTGGGTGGAGCTGCCCGGCAGCCCGCCCGCTCAGCCGTAGCGACCCTCGATGTAGTCCGCCGTCCGGCTGTCCTTGGGCGACACGAACATGGAGCCGGTGGCCGTGTGCTCCACCACCTCGCCCATCAACATGAACACGCACTCTTCGCTCGCCCGCCGGGCCTGGGCCATGTTGTGGGTCACGATGAGGACCGTGTAGGTCTCCTTGAGCACCCACAGCAGCTCTTCGACGGCCTCGGTGCCCTCGGGATCCAGCGCGGAGCAGGGCTCGTCCATGAGCAGCACGGACGGAGAGGTGGGCAGCAGCCGGGCGATGCACAGCTTCTGCTGCTCCTCCAGGCCCAGGGACAGGGCGTTGCCGCCGAGTCGATCCTTGACCCGGTCCCACAGCAGCACCTTGCGCAGGGCCTGCTCCACCACCTCGTCCTGGGCCTCACGACCCATGGTCTTGTGCTTCGGATCGTGCAGCCGGTGTCCGAACAGGATGTTTTCGCGGATCGACAGGGGCAGCGGATTGGGCCGCTGGAACACCATGCCCACGTGGCGCCGCAGCTGCTGGGAGGCGACGTTCGGCGCGTGGATGTCCTGGCCGAGGACCTCGATGCGCCCCGCCGTGCGCACGTAGCCCAGCCGGTCCAGGATCCGGTTCATGCTGCGCAGCAGCGTGGACTTGCCGCAGCCGGAGGGGCCGATGAGCGAGGTCACCTTGTTCTGGGCGACCGTCAGGTCCACGTCGAACAACGCCTGGAAGTCGCCGTACCAAAGGGAGTACCCGAAGGTCTGGATGGCGGTGGGATCAGCCAAAACGCCCATCCAGGTAGCGCTGCGTGCGCTCGTCGGTGCAGTTGCGGGAGAACAGCTCCGCCGTGTCCCCCACCTCCACGAGCTCGCCCCGCAGGAAGAAGGCCGTCCGGTCCGCGAGCCGGCGGGCCTGCTGCACCAGGTTGGTGACCAGGATGATCGTCAGCTCGCCCTTGAGCCCCCGCAGGATCTCCTCGATCCGCATGGTGGTGACCGGGTCCACGGCGATGCTGAACTCGTCGAGCAGGAGCAGCTCGGGCTCCTGGGACAGGGCCCGGGCGATGGTCAGGCGCTGCTGCTGCCCGCCCGACAGGCGGCTTCCCAGGGAGTCGAGCCGATCCTTGACCTCGTCC
The DNA here is from genome assembly GCA_937891735.1 of uncultured Pseudomonadota bacterium. Classification (GTDB taxonomy): domain Bacteria; phylum Myxococcota_A; class UBA796; order UBA9615; family UBA9615; genus JAGSHC01. Next base: position 21,866 of record CALAGR010000062.1, read on the forward strand.
CACAGGGCCGCCCGGGTCAGGCAGCGCTCGACCACTACGTCCAGCTCCGCCTTGTTCCGGAGCCCCCGCAGCCGGGGCGACAGCGCGACGTTCTCGTACACCGACAGGGGCAGCCCCACGGGCAGGGGGAACACGACGCCGATCCGGCGCCGGAGGGCGTACACGTTGCGCCAGTCCCGGATCTCCCGACCGTTCAGGGAGATGGAGCCGGTCACCTTCATGCCCGGCGTGAACTGGTCCATGCGGTTGATGGCGCGCATGAGGGAGGTCTTGCCGCCCCCCGCGGGTCCGACGATCCCGAAGATCTCGTGGCGGTGCACGTCGAACGAGACCCCCGCCATGGCGGGCTCGCCGCTGTACGAGATGCCCACGTCGCGCAGGCTCAACATGACGTCGGGGGCTACCACTTGCGCCTCTGCCGCAGCCACACCCGGAACCCCACCGAGGCCGCGTTCATCGTCAGGACGAGCAGGATGAGGGTCAGCGCGACGGCGTAGGGCAGCGCCTCGGGCACCTCGGGCACCTGGGTGGAGATGACGAACAGGTGCAGCGACAGCGCCATCGTCTGGTCGTAGACGCTCTGGGGCAGGAACGGCAGGAAGAAGGCCGCCCCGGTGAACATGATGGGCGCGGTCTCGCCGGCGGTGCGGGACACCTCCAGGATCACGCCCGTGAGGATGCCGCTCACGGCGTTGGGCAGCACGATCCGCCAGATGGTCTGCCAGCGGGTGGCGCCCATGGCCCAGCACGCCTCGCGGAACTCGTGGGGCACCGCCTGCAGGGACTCCCGGGTGGACACGATGACTACGGGCAGCGTCATCACGGCCAGGGTCAGGCTCGCCGCGAGGATCGAGGTGCCGAACCGGAAGAAGAGGACGAAGGCGCCCACCCCGAACAGGGCGTGCACGATGGACGGCACGCCGGCGAGGTTGATGATCGCCAGGTTGATGAGCCGGGTGACCCAGTTGTCCGAGGCGTACTCGCTCAGGTAGAGCGCCGCCGCCACGCCCACCGGGACCGAGGCGAGCAGCGCCACCACGACCAGCCAGATGGTGCCCACCAGGGCCGGGAAGATGCCTCCCGCGGTCATGCCGTTGGTCGGCTCGGAGAACAGGAAGTCGATGGACAGCATCGGGCCGCCCTTGACGATCAGCACGCCCAGGATCGCGATCACGGGCACGATCAGGGTCAGCGTGACGCCGAGCAGCCCGAACTTGACGCGGTTTTCCCGGCGCCGATTGCGCAGGTCCTCTTCGGTGGCCTCGAACATGGCTCAGGCCTTCATGGAGCGCCGGACGAACAGGTCGGCCAGCAGGTTGATGGTGAAGGTCACGCCGAACAGCAGGATCCCCAGGGTGAAGAGCGCCTGGTAGTGGTCCGAGCCCTGGGCGGTCTCGCCCAGCTCAGCGGCGATGGTGGCGGTGATCGCCCGGACCGAGTCGAAGGGGCTGGTGGGGATGTTGATCGAGTGACCGCTGGCCATCAGGACGGCCATCGTCTCGCCGAAGCCGCGCCCCACCCCGAGCAGGATCGCGGCCACCAGCCCCGGCCGCGCGGCGGGCAGGATGACCCGCCAGATGGTCTGCCAGCGGGTCGCCCCGAGGGACTCGGCGGCCTCGCGGTAGGTGTCCGGCACCGCCTTGAGGGCGTCCTCGGCGAGGGTGGTCATGATCGGCGCGGCCATGAGCCCGAGGATCAGCCCCGAGTTCAGGACGTTCAGGCCGACGGGCACGTGGAACAGGTCGATGATGATCGGGTTGAGGATGCTGAGCCCGATGAAGCCCCAGACCACCGACGGGATGGCTGCCAGGAGTTCCACCAGCACCTTGAGGGACTCCCGGGTGCGCCCCGTGGCGAACTCGCCGATGTAGATCGCCGCGCCGACCGAGAAGGGCACCGCCACGAGCATGGCGAGGCCCGTCACGCTCGCCGTGCCGGCCATGAGGGCCAGCGCGCCGTAGCTGGGGTTGTGGTCGGAGGTGGGCGTCCACTTCGGGGAGCCGAAGAACTCCGCCGCGTCGAACGGACCCGCCAGGAAGCCCAGGCCCTCCTTCGTGATGAACACGAAGATCCCCAGCACGAGCAGGATCGCGCTGATCCCGCCGATGAACACGAGGACCTCGACCCCCTTGTCCACCCACCACGCGAGGGTGCGCCGGTCGGCGTCCCGGTCTCCGTCCAGGTGAGCGGGTGCTTGCGCAGCTGCGGTCATCAGCGCGCCTCGGGCCCGCTCAGGGCGAGCATCAGGTCCCGCACCTGGGAGGACACCTCCTTGAACTGGCCGCGCAGGTCCGTGTCGGGCAGGTGCCACTCGAGGAACACCGTGCTGTAGGGCAGGTCTCCGAGGTGCTCCAAGGCGCCCGGCTGCATGGACACGATCACGTGGTAGCGCTCCAGGGCCGGCAGCTCGTCGGACAGCGGGCGCGGCACGGCGCCGCCCAGATCCAGCCCGGCGGTGGCCGCCAGTTCGTACATCTCGGGATCCAGGACGTCAGCGGGGGCCCACCCGGCGCTCGCGTACTGGCCGCTCTGGGGGAACGCCTTGCGGGCGAAGGCCTCGGCGAGCTGGGTCAGGCGGCTGTTGCCGTCTCCGACGAAGAGCACGTTGTAGGTCTTGGGCTCCTTGGTCTCGCCGGTCACGGTGAAGAGCGTCTCTTCGCACAGGTTGCGGGCCTGGGCACCCACCCGGATGAGGTTGTACAGGACGTCCCGCACGATGAAGAGGTCCTCGACGTCCCCCTCGCCGGGGTCGATCAGCGCGTCGATCTTGCGCTCATGGGCCTTCGTGAACGCCCGGGAGCGGCTGATGAGGGGCCGGGCCGCTTCGGCGTCCCGCAGGGACCAGGCGGTCACGGCGTCCCGGAGCAGGGCCGTGGCGGTGGCCCCGACCTGCTGCACGACCTTGAGGTTGGCCTCGCTGGGGCGGGTGTGCAGCAGGACCGAGCGGCGCGCGATGTTGACGGCGTAGTCGCCCACCCGCTCGAGCTCCACGTCCAGCCGAAGCGCAGAGGAGATGAAGCGCAGGTGCCCCGCGGCGGGGAAGTGCCGCGCCACGAACTCGTGACACAGCACGTCGATGGCGCGGGTCTCCCGGTTGATGGCCTTGTCCTTGAGGCCCACGCGGTAGCAGCGCAGGTGGTCCCACGCGACCAGGGCGGCGACGGCTTCCTCGACGTTGTCGACGACGAGGGACGCGACCGCGTCGACCCGCCGGCTGATCGCCTCCAGGTCGGCTTGGAGGCGGGCTTCGTAGATGCTCACGGGTGCACTCCGGGGTTCAGCGGGGGCAGGGCTCGACGGCCTTGATCGGGGCGTATCCCTTCGCCGCGATGATGCACTGTCCCGCGTCGGACATGATCCAGTCCAGGTAGGTCTCAATCGCGCCCTGCGGCACACCGGCCGTATACATCATCAGGGGCCGCGCGATGGGGTAGGTGCCGTCGAGGGCGGTGGTGGGGGAGGGCATGACGCAGGCGCCGTCGGCCGTCGCGCTGATGCAGGGCATCTTGACGGTGTCCGAGGCGTAGGCGAGGCCGCTGTAGCCGATGGCGCAGGGCGTGTGCTGCACCAGATCCACGACGTCCTTGCTGCCGTGCATGTCGCGGGAGCCCATCTTGTAGTCCCGCTCTCCTCCGAGCACCGCCTTCTTGAAGTAGGCGTAGGTGCCCGAGTTGTTCTGACGGCTCACCCGCACGATCTCGTCGCTGGGGCAGCCCTTGATCACGAGGCCGAGGTCGCTCCACTTGTCCGCGGTGCCGCCTTCGCCGTACACGTCGGCGAGCTGGGCGAGGGTGAAGGACGTCGCGGGGTTGCTGGGATGCACGAACACGGCGAGGGCGTCGAAGCCCACCGTGTGCTCGACGGGGGAGATGCCGTTGGCCTTGGCCGCCGCGATCTCCTTGTCCTTCATCTTGCGGCTCGCGTTGGCGAGGTCCACGGTGCCGTTGATCATGGCCGAGATGCCGGTGCCGGAGCCTCCACCGCTGACGGCGACGGCGACGTCGGGGTTCACCTCGCGGTAGGCCTCGGCCCAGGCCTGGGCGACGTTGACCAGGGTGTCACTGCCCTTGTTCTGCAGGACGACGCGCTGGCCGGGGGCGCCGGGGGAGCCGTCGGAGCCGTTGGAGCGCTCGGGGCGGCCGCAGCCGGCGGCGAGGAGGGCCGCGGAGGCCAGCAGGATCAGGGTGCGGTTGTTGGTCATGGTGTCCATTCCTTCGTTCTAGAAGTCGAGCTGGAGCTGGGTGCGGATGCGGAAGTCGGTGCTGGATTCGCCGGACGCGATCGCGATGAGGGCGCCGGCGTCCGTGACCCACTTCACGTTGTGGTGGAAGAGGTACACGTTGACCCCGCCGAGGATCTCCTCGCTGTGCGCGCTGCCGTCTACCACGGTGACGCGGGCGTAGCGCACCACCGGCTCCACGCGGCCCTTGATGGCGTATCCGACGGACACGTGCCCGCCGAAGGAGTGCAGGGCCTGGTCGCCGATGCCGGCGCCGTCCTGCTCGGCCTTGAGATAGAAGGCGCCGCTCGTGGACAGGCCCTTCACCTTGAGGGCGAAGTCGATGTTGCCACCGACGCCGGCGTCGTCGTCGTTGTCCGCGTCGAAGTCGAAGTAGACCCCGCCGCCCACGCCGACGCCGAAGTCGCTGTGGCCGGGATCCGTCTCGCTGTACCCGTCGAAGTCGGGGGTGTGGCCGCCGACGCGCAGCACGACCAGGGGGTTGGGCAGCTCGGGCACGTTGCTGGCCTTCGCGCCGAGCAGGTCGCCCTCGCCGGTGGCGGGATCCACGAGCACGTCGCCGGACCAGCTGCCCTTGTCCCCGGTGCCGTTGAAGACGCCGATGGCGTACTCCAGGGGGGAGCTCTTCCAGTCGTTGAGCAGCATCACGCCGATGTCGCGGTCCAGATCGAACGCCTTGCTGGTGATGGCCCGGTCCACGAGCTGCAGCTTGGTGCTGGAGGTAAGGAAATGGCGCGCGTGGGGCGTCTTGAACTGGCCCATGCGCAAAATCAGCCAGTCGTTGCCCTTCAGATCCACCCAGGCGTCCTTGAGGCTCACGCCGCCCTTGGCGAAGTCCATCTGCAGCGAGAACGCGATGCGCTCATCGAACGCGTGGCCGTTGAACTTGATGCGCACGCGGGGCAGCAGGAAGGCCGCAGAGTTGGTCCGGGGCGCGCCGTCGGCCGTCTCGAGCTCGAACCGGACCTGGGCGCGCAGGCCCAGGGTCAGGCGGAACGCGTCGTCCGGGGATGCGATGAAGAAGCCCTTCTTGAAGCCCACGACCGGCGGGGCGGGGGGCGTGGGGGCCTCGGTGGCGGGCTCGGGTGCTGTGGCGGCCTCGGTGGCGTCGGGGCTGGGGCGGCC
>CALAGR010000063.1 GCA_937891735.1 uncultured Pseudomonadota bacterium
CCTGCTGAGCTCGACGGCCTGGATCTGGTTCGCTGAGGGGCGGCGGCTGTTGCGCAGCCTCACCGCCTCAGAGGTTGCCACTGCGTAGCTTTATGGGAACACCCTCTTACAGGATGATTATCGAACTTTCGGGAGGGGAACATCCGCCATTGACGCAGTGGGTCACTGACCTATCATTGGGCGGTGGACTTCGAGTGGAATCCGACCAAGGACCTCGATAACCAGCGGAAGCACGGCATCAGCTTCGCGGAAGCGGTGCGGGTGTTCGACTCCGAGAAGCTGTGTCTGGATGTCTTCGACGAAGCCCACTCCGACGCCGAGGAACGGTTCATCACGATCGGACCCGTTCGCGATGACCTGGTGCTCGTCGTCTGAACCGAGCGCGAGATCGACGTCGTCCGCGTGATCAGCGCACGTTGGGCGACCGCAACGGAGCGCGACCTCTACCGGCGCCACATGGAGAACGGACCATGACCGACATCCCCGAGCTGACCGAAGACGACCTCCGCCGGTCGATGCGACGCGATCAGCGCCGCAGGCTCATGGCGGGCGAGTTCCGCGACGGCGCAGACGTGGCGGCGCTTCGCGGGTTCGTGGGCCTCAGCCAGGTCGACTTCGCCAAGGCGCTGGGCATCAGCGTCCATACGCTGCGGGGATGGGAGCAGGGACGGCGAAGGCCGGAGGGCCCGGCGATCGCGCTGCTGCGGATCGCGGCGAGGCACCCGAAGCTCATCCGCGAGAATCTTGCGGCCGCGGCGTGACGCCGGGACGGCTCGCGGGGGTCCTTCTCCTCCTTGGATTCGTCCTCGGAGGCTGCGCACACGTCGAGGGTCGACCGACCCAGACAGGCTGGCAGCTCTTCCCCCGGCAGGCGGAAGGCCTGACCGCGCAGTCCCCGCTGCTCTGGCCTGACCACGCCTGGGGTCGCAGTGACGTCTATCGCGCCCTGAGTGCTGCCACGACCACGTTGACGCGCCGGCATCCGGGGAGCGTCGTGGCGTTCCTTGACGTGAGCCGACGAGGAGGCGGAGCGTTCCCACCCCATCTCAGCCATCGAAAGGGAGTGGATGTCGACATCCTCTACCTTGCTCTCCGCCCCTCGGGAGCGCTGTTTCCGTCATCCGTCCAGCCGCCGGTTCTCGGCTACCTGATCAAGTACGGCCGGAATCGGCAGCACGGGCACCTGACGTTCGATGCGGAGCGGAACTGGACCTTCTTGCTGGCGCTTCGCCGCCAGACCCACGTCCGGGTCGCCAAGGTGTTCGTGGAGCCCTTCATCGAGGAGTGGCTCCTGGAAGAGGGTCGCCGATCAGGGGCGTCCGCGGAGGAGCTCAGGTGGGCACGTGATGTCCTTCGATACGCCGGCGCGAACGCGCTCGACCACAAGGACCACATGCACATCCGATTCGTTGAGTAGTCCGAGTTGGAGAAGGTGCGCTGGGACCAGGGCATCCGGGCGGTAGACAGGACGCCGAAAGGCCCGACCGGATCGCTCCCGTCGGATCGGCCAAGCACCTGGAGAACCGGCGGAAGCACGGCATCGGGTCCCTGAGTGCCGCGAGAGTGTTGGTGACGGTGCCCGTCGTCTTCGAGATCAGCGGAGTTGGTGCGCCCACGGGGCGAACGTCAGTCGCTGGGGCACGGGCGTACGGTGACGCGGATCTGCCGATTGTACTCTGCATGGTCGATCACTCGACCTCCGATCTGGTCGCCCACCTGCGGGCTCTTTCCCAGAGCGCAGATGGCCTCCGAGTCGCAGAACTCGGGCACCAGGATCAGGAACGGGACCGAACACCCCTCGACCCGGAAGAACACGCCGAACGGCTCCACGCGGAACACTGTGCCTCGGACGGTCGCTCCAAGGGGATTCTCCCGAGTCGCCTCGTCCCATTCTTCACTGCTGCTCATGCGCACCTCAGCGAGGCTCTCAGCAAGGAGCGTCGCTGTCGACCGTCGCCCTCCAACTCGTGCCCCTGCGTTGGAGGACGACCTCCACGGAGAGAGGGCTGGCGCTCGGCGTTTACCGAATGTTATAACCACAGCATGACCAAGACCCTCACAGTCCGCAAGATCGGCAACTCCTACGGCGTCATCCTCGGCAAGGAGGCCATGACTGAGCTCGGCGTCGAAGCGGGAGACACCCTGTTCGTAGTCAAGACGCCCGACGGAATCCGCCTCACCGCCTACGATCCCGACTTCGCTGAGGCCCTCGACGCAGGGCGTGACTACATGCGCCGGCACAAGAACGCGCTGCGCGAACTCGCCCGCTGATGGAGCCCCGGTGGCTGACGCGCGCGATGGCGGTCGCGCTGCACGATGAGTCGCTGGCCCTCTTCGGGGGCATGTCGGGCATCCGCGACGAGGGGCTCCTCGACAGTGCCATCGCTCGACCACGGAACCGACACGCCTACGAGCCCGGTGTCGGCCTGACCCGCCTCGCCGCCGCCTACGGCTTCGGGCTCGCCCGGAACCACCCGTTCGTGGACGGGAACAAACGGGTCGCCGTCCTTGCCGTCGCGGTCTTCCTGACGCTCAACGGTCGGCGGTTCGACCCTGACGAGGCGGATGAGGTCCAGACGATCCTGGCCCTCGCGGCGGGCGAGCTGGATGAGGACGCGCTGGCCCGGTGGATCGAGGAGAACACCGCCTAGCTCCCGTGCCCGTCCAAGTCCCCCGGTCGACAGAACCAAGGAAGGCCCGCCGGGACTACGTCCGCGGCGGGCCTCCCTGAATGGTCGGCCTGGATGGACACCTATAGAACTTCTTGGCTGGAAAGCGTGGGATCTGGGGAGCCGTTGATCGCCGCTCTCGACCGCCTCGTCCCCGTCGGGAGTCAGCGCGTCCACCTCGCGAGAAGGGCTCGGTGAATCCTGGCGGCCCGCGAGTTCCCCTCGCCGCCCCGGCTCCGCGGGCCTAGAATCAGCCCATGTCCAGCGCCGTTCATGCACTCTCGCTCCAGGCCCTCGCACTCGAGCCCGGGGAGCGACTCCAACTCGCCGCCGAGCTGATTGACAGCGTAGAGGGCAAGGCCGATCCGGAGTGGGAGGCTGCCTGGTCCCAGGAACTCGACCGACGGGTTGCCGAAGCGGACCGCACCGGCGACCGTGGACGGCCGTGGGACGAAGTGCGGAGGGATCTCCTCGCCCGTCTCGCGGACCGGTGACCGCGCCCAACCTCCTCCCGGCCGCGGAGGCCGAGGTCGTCGAGGCGATGGACTGGTACGAGGACAGGTCCGCCGGCCTCGGGCTGGAGTTCGTCGCTGCGCTCCATTCGGCACTCCAGGACATCGGGGAGTCTCCCGAGCGCTGCCCGGTATGGATGGTCAACCGGCGCTACCGGCGCATGATCCTGCGACGCTTCCCCTACGCGCTCTTCTTTCATCTCGGGGAAGCCGGCCCGGAGGTCGCCGCGGTCGCCCACTGCCGCCGGCGGCCAGGCTACTGGTTGAGCCGAGTCGATCCGGGGGCGTAGGCGACCGGCCCGCCCCGCAGCCAGAAGCCGACCGCGACTGCCCCGGCGAGCCAGCCCGTGATCAGCCCGTGGTTCGGGGCGAGGGGCAAGGCGGTCGCCGCCGCTACGGCGCACGCAAAGGTCCCGACCGCGAGCTGCATTTTCGGCGTCCACATTCGTCGGAAGAGGCTGCCGTTGCCACTTGACGCCAGCGCCGCCAGCGCCAGCCCCCCGATGCCGAGCAGTGAGACCCCCAGAGCGAACAGCGCGACCACGCCGGCGATGGAGTACGGATCGAACATCTTGGCTCCCTTCCGCTTGCTTCGAGCGAGGACTGCTGAAGCAGGATATCCGACCATCGCTCTGCACAGCTCATGGTTCTCGCGGTGGGCCGCGCTCGTCGAGCACCAGGAGGTTGCTGCCCCTGGCCGACGGCCGCCGAATGCGACTGCGGGGCTGCTGCCTCCGAGGGACGGGCTTCGAATCGGGCGTTCGCCGGGCTCGCCGAGTTCCCGTGTTCTTTCAGCTCTCCCCGCCGATAGAACCAAGAAAGGCCCGCCGGGACTACGTCCGCGGCGGGCCTCCCTGAATGGTCGGCCTTAGAGGGTGTTTAGATATCTGCGTCAGGCAACCTCAGGTGGCTGAGTGGCCAG
>CALAGR010000064.1 GCA_937891735.1 uncultured Pseudomonadota bacterium
GGCCCGGGGATCCTGCCGCACGGCCCGCAAGCCGATCGCCGCGAGCCACGCCTGGAACGCCACGGTGCCCAGCCACCACTTGTCGGGGTAGCGCATGGAGCCGATGCCCGGCAGCGCGTGCACCAGGGCCCGCAGCGGATTCAGGTCCCCCAGCGCCAGCACCAGGAAGCCCAGCAGCCCCACGGCGGCCAGGGCCGCGCCGGGTCCGCGCAGACGCGCCGCGGCGAGTCCGACCAGCAGCGGCGCCAGCAGGCACCCCCCGTACAGCGTGCGCAGCCAGCGCGCGCGGGTGTGGCCCGCGTCATCGAGCACGTAGAACAGATCCTCGCCGCCCCAGAAGGGGTTGGGGGTCCACCAGCCGATCCAGTCCACCGGGTGGGTGGAGCGGTGCAGCGCCTCGGCGAGGGGCAGGGAGTGCGCCCGGGCGGTGTGCGGCAGCAGCTCGAAGAACGGCACGAGCAGACAGGCAGCGAGCGCCGTGCCGGCGAAGAGGACCGCGAGGGCGACGGCGGCCCGGAGGGTCCGGGATCGCGCATCGGCGGGGGCCCCTGGCAGGAACGCCGCCCACGCCGGCCCGGCCGAAGCCGCGATGAAGATCGCCTCGACGCTGCCCCCCAGCCAGATCATCGCCACCGCCACCACGCCCAACAGCCATCCCCGGGCCCGGCGCCCGGCGCGGTCGTCCCCCACCATCCAGTGCAGCGCGAGGAACAGGAGCGGCAGCGCGGCGTGTCCGGGCAGCTTGTCGGGGGTCAGGAACAGCGACAGCGTCGGCCCCGAGGCCACGTAGATGAGGCCCGCGAGCAGCGCTTCGGGACCGTCGCCGAGGCGGGTGCGCACCCACCCCCAGGTCGCGACGCCGGCCAGGGCGAGGTGGCCGAACAGGTACCAGGGCAATCCCGCCTGCACGTCGCCGCGCAGCAGCCACGCCGGCGGATAGAACCAGCCCGCCTGTGGGTTGGGGAGCAGCGGCGTGCCGCCCTGGACCATCGGGTCCCACATCGCCGGGAGCGAGGCGTACAGGGACGGGAAGTAGACGATCAGGTCCGACAGGAGCAGCGAGGTGGCCCGCGACCAGTAGGGGCCCACCGCCGCCGCCGCCGCCAGCAGCAGCGCCAGCAGGGCGAGCAGCGGGGGAACCCGGTTCGGACCGGCGGGGTGGGGGGCGAGCGCCATGGGGGGCGCGATCCTACCGACGAGTCAGTCCGTCAGGGGCGGGGCCGTCCCAGACCGGGTCATCGTCCCGCGCAGGATCCGGCGCGCGGGGGGGCTTCGGAGGGTGGCGGAAGCGCTCCGAGAAGCGGGGGCGGCGGCCGAACAGGACCATCGCGCCGGCCTGGACCGACCAGTGGTCCGTGGGGCGGGCCGGATCGACGTTGGCCACCGCCCAGGGCTGGATCCGCCAGTGGGCCGCCGACACCAGCCGCACCTCCACCCGCGTGTCCACCACGTCCTTGGGGTTGAACCCGAGCCGGAGCCCCATCTCCACCCCGGGGAGGTCACCGCCCAGCAAGAGCGCGCCGTGAAACACCGAGAGCTCCTGGGCCAGGGTCCGCACCTGTGTGCCCCCGAACCACTCGATGCGGTTCCGGTAGGCCGCGACGCCGAACCTGCCCAGGGCCAGCTCGGTGCGCAGGACGATGTTGGCGTCGGGCTCCCAGGGGGCGCTGGACACGAGGCGGGCCAGCCCGATCAGGCCCCGCACCTGCACGTACTCGCTCTGGTATCCGACCCGGAGCCCCAGCCAGTACCGCTGCCGCACGGTGCGGCGGTCCACCGTGGAGCCGAGCTGCCACACGCCGGACGCGTCATCCAGGGTCCACACCGCGGACTGGAACGTCTCGTCGGTCAGGAGGTAGCCGGCTCCGGCGCCCAGGCTCAGGCCCGGGGCCTGGGCCACATCGACGTCGACGTGCCCTTCGGCCCGGAAGGTCTCGTGGTAGCCCTGCTCGATCTCCCGGCGGGTCGAGGCACAGCCGCCCCCCTGGGCCCAGAACCACGAGCTGGCGCCGCCACCGCGGGATGCGCCCACCTCGACGCCTCCGAAGCCGACGCCGCCGAACAGGACGAGGAGAACGGCGGTGAGGACCGCGATGCGCGTTGGTTGCTCTGCCCGACCCATGGCGTGCGTCGGTGCAAGAGTGGTGCGCCGCGGGCGGGCCCCTGCGGACACGGGCGATTCGGGACACGGGTCTCCTGCGGCCCGCGCGTCCGGACTCCCTTGTGCAGGGGTGGCGTCACTGCGCCGAGCAGATGACTCGATCAACACATCGGTGAGGGCCGGGCGGTGCTCGCAAGGCGGAGAAGGGAGGCGGGGTGAAGCCCCTGGTGACCGACGACAACGCAGCGAGCACCGTTCGGAATCAGCGATGTGCCATCAGGTCAGCTGCTCGTCGCGGTCACGCCCAGGCTTGGGCCCGGAGAGTCATGCTCACTCGCGTCGTCACCGCCGCCCTGCTGCTCATCCTGGTCACCGGCGGCTGCGCCCCCCAGGGGCTGTCCTACGGCTGCTCGACGCAGCGGATCCCGCCGTGGGAGCAGCAACCGCCCGACCAGGAGCCGGCCGGGGACGACGACGACGACGACGACGATGACGACGACGACGACGACGACGACGACGACGACGACGACGACCTGGCGCTCGACTACGTGACCTTCAGCGGGTCGGTGCGGATCGCCCTGGGGGACGACGACTCGGGCGACGACGACGACTCGGGTGATGGCGCGCCGTCCGTCAGTGGCACGTACGTCGTCCGGTACGTCATGGAGTCATCCAACGACGTGGCGTGCGTGCGCGCGGTGGCCTGGGAGGGCACGGCGGAGTTCGGGTCCGGCGTCGCCGCTCCGGAGTGCGGCACGTGCGCCGGTGTCATCCACATCGATCCCGCGTCCGTGGTCGCGGTGCCCGATCCGGCCGACACGACGGACGACTGCACGGACGAGCAGGTGGGGAGCACCGAGTACGCGACCTGGCTGACGACGCCGCTGGACGCGGGGGGCGGGGACGGCTGGCTCGACCTGTACACGCTGGACATCGTGACCGCGGCGGAGCTGGGCCTGGATCCGGGGGGCGCGCTGAGCGCCCAGGAGCTCGCCGAGCAGACCCCGGACGGACTGACGCTGCACGGCATCGGGTACGTGCCCATCGCTGGCGGCAACGCCTGGCAGCAGATGGGCCTGGACACGGTGGCGCTGCCTCCCGAGGCCGGCGCAGAGCTGGGCGCCTTCTGGGGCATCTACGCCGAGGACGCGATCAACCCGAGCGAGATCAGCGGCACGCTGCGGGGCGACTTCGTGCTGAGCGGGCTGTGGTGGATCGGGCAGTAGCGTGAGGCGGCGGCCCGGTCCTGAGGCGGACACCGCGAGGCGAGACACCGCGGAGATGGTCGCTCTGCCCCCGTTGACGCGCCACGCAGCGCCCGGAGCCTTGCCCGGGCCGGACAGCGCCTCGCTCTAGGGCTGGGCGACGCGGTCGGGCGGGTCGTGCGGCCCGCCGAGATCGGCCTGGATCGCCACGAGGGTGCCCATCACGCTGCGCTTGAGGGCGCCCCGGACGAGGCGCGCAGGCACCGGCATGTCCAGGTCGGTGCGCAGCCGGAACCGCAGCTCGATCCCGTTGCTGACCGGCGCGATGAACCACTCGGCGTAGTAGTCGGCGAACTGCTCCGACTCAAGCAGCGTCTCGATCCAGCCGGTCTCCGTAGGGCAGCGCCGCGCGACGTACGTCACGTCGATGAAGCTGCTGGCGTAGGTCGTGACCAGCTCGCAGCCGCCGTCCTTGACCACGTCCACGGACACGACGTCCTTGGCCAGCTTGCGCGTCATGGCGATGTCGGCGATGTACGCGCGGACCCGATCCGGCGGGGCGCCGACCACCACGACACCCTCGACCGTACCGTCGGCCGTGATGACGACCTCGGGCTCCCCGCCGTCAGCGAACGCGGGCACCGACCACGCGCACAGCAGCAGCAGCGCGGCGGGCAGCGTGGCCAGGGTCGCTCGGGCGAACCGGCTCGGATGGTCGGACGAAGTCATGTGCGGTGCGGGCCTTCCACCAGGATTGCGGCGGATCCAGTAGATAGCAGGCAGACACCCTGATCGGGTAAACCCTGATGAACACTTTTTGTTTTCAAATCCGAAAGAGGGCCGGGATCGTGCGCGGGAGCCCCTGAGCCCCACCGCTCCGCGCTCCCCCAGGGGACCCCCATCCGGGCATGCGCGGACCCATATACGAACAAACACCGATCACCTGGCCGCGCCCCGCGGCCCCGCCGTGTTGTTCTCTGACGAGCTCCTACCAGCGCCTGCCGAGCCCCTCGGCCCAGTCCAGGATCCAGCCCCAGGCACGGTCCCGCACCTCCGGCCGGCTCAGGATCACGTCGTGCAGCGCGTCCGCCACCACCCGCTGGGTCACGTCCTGTCCGATCCCCCACGCCCGCGCCCGCGTCGCGTGCACGTCCAGGACGGCGTCGCTGTCGAGGTAGCTCGGGTTCCACTCGGCGCCCCCACCGGAGCGAAGCGAGGTCAGCACCAGCGTCGGGCACTGCACGTCGAGCCCCGCGCGCACCTCCTCGTGACCGCGGTGGGCCGCCCCGATGAACCCCGCGAGCAGCGGCAGACCTCCGGGCGTCTTCCACGTCAGGTCGAACTCCCACTCGCCGCCCTTGCCGAAGTCCTCGTGCAGCGACCACAGGTACTCGGGGCCGCCGTCCTTCTGCACGACCCACCGCGGATCGATCCGCCCGATGCCCGGGACCACCCGGCGCAGCAGCGTCCGCGTGAGTCGCGTGCCCCGAAACGACAGGAACGGGGTGTTCAGGAGCAGCCCGTCCAGGGTTCCGCGCTCGCGTCGGTGGTGCGCATACAGCGCGCAGGTCAGGCCCCCCGTGGAGTGCCCGCTCAGGATCAGCCGCCGGTGCCCGTCCCGCTCCCGGATCCGGCTGACCGCCGCGTCCAGTTCCTCGAAGTAGGCGTGCAGATCGCGGGTGAACGCGAGGATCTGTCCCGGGCGCAGGGATCGCCCGTGGCGCCGCAGGTCGATGGCGTAGAAGTCGAACCCCGCGGCGTTCCACCGGTCCGCCATCTCCACCTGGAAGAAGTAGTCGTTGTAGCCGTGCACGTACAGCACGGCCCGATCCGCGGCGGGCAGACAGCGGCTGACGAGGGTCGCCACGGCGGGCCCGTCGTGGTCCCGGCGCAGGCTCAGGGTCTCGGCGAGGAACCCATCGAACACATCGGGCTGCCCTGGACGCGTCGTCTCCATGAGGCAGGACCCTACCGGTGCTCACCCGGTGGCGCTGCGGGGAACCGCTACGATCCCTGGATGCGCCCCTCCACCGCCGCATCCATCCTCGTGCTGGCCCTGCCGACGGTCTCCGGCTGCGCCCCTTGCGACGACGACGCGGTCTGCGTGATCGGCGAGGAACTGCCGGGGGGGCTGCTCAACGTGAACGCGGTCGCGCCGGACGATGTGTGGCTGGTCGGCTCCTCCCCGGATCCCGTGATCGCCGCCGGCGAGCGCCCCGGACCCGCGGCCCTGCATTGGGACGGGGTGCGCTGGACCGCCGCCGCCACCAGCGCCTGGGACGGAGTCGAGCTGTGGGCCGTGTGGGCCTCACCGGAACAGGCCGTGTTCGTGGGCACCGGGGGCACGATCCTGGAGCTGGAGGTCGGCACCCTGGTCGTCACGCCGGTGGCGGGCGTGCCCTCCGACACGACCTTCTTCGGGATCTGGGGCGCCAGCGCCGACGACCTGTGGGCGGTGGGGCAGACCCTGTCAGGCGAGGGTCCGCCCGCGCTGTACCGACGCCGGGAGGGGCTGTGGGCCGAGTGGGAGCCCCCGATCCTGGGGCGCGGCGAGGCCGGACAGATCTACTTCAAGGTGCACGGCCGGTCGGCGGACGACCTGTGGATCGTGGGCTCTGGCGGCACGGCGCTGCGCTGGAACGGCCAGCGCCTGGTGAAGGTGCCCACCGACGCGGATCGCGACACCTCCACGGAGCCGCTGTTCACCGTGCATGTGCACGAGGGCCGCACCATCGCGGTGGGCGGCGCGAGCAGCGGGCTGATCCTGGAGTGGGACGGCGGAGCGTGGCGCGACACGAGCCCGCTCCTGCTTCGGGGGCTCAACGGGATCTGCGCCGGGCCCGACGGCGTGTTCACGGCGGTGGGCCAGGCGGGAACCCGCGCGCACCTGGGGGAGACCGGCTGGCGGTCGGATCAGGACCTGGAGATCGAGCCGGTCACCTCGCTGGACTGGCACGCGTGCGACGTCGCCTCGGACGGCAGCCTGTGGACCGTCGGCGGGCGGATCGCGGTGCGCCCCCTCCGCCAGGGGGTCGTCGCGTACACCGGTCCGGCGCTCCCCGAGCTGATCGAATCGAACGCGCAAAGCGGCGGGGGCTGACGCCCCGGGGTCCCGCTCCCCGCTCACGAGCGGTATGGTCCCGGTCCCATGACACACGAGCCCAAGACCGAATTCACGAAGCTGTTCATCGGCATCGCGGGGATGATCGGAGCCGGCAAGAGCACGCTGGCCACGGCCCTCGGCGAGCACCTCGGCATCGACGTCTACTACGAGCCGGTGGCCGACAACGAGTACCTGGACGACTTCTATCGGGACACCGCCCGGTACGCCTTCCCGACCCAGATCTACCTGCTCAACCGGCGCTTCCAGCAGCACCAGGAGATCATCTGGAAGGGGCGCTCGGCGGTGCAGGACCGGACGATCTACGAGGACTCCATCTTCGCGAAGATGCTGGTGAACCTCGGCTTGATGGACGCGCGGGACTACCGCACCTACCAGCAGCTGTTCAACCACATGTCCAACTTCATGTGTCGCCCGAACGTGATCGTGTACCTGGACGTGAAGCCCGAGGCCTCCATGCGCCGCATCGAGGCGCGCAGCCGCGGGGTGGAGAGCGGCATCACGCTGGAGTACCTGGATGCGCTGTACACCGGCTACCAGGAGTTCGTCGAGGACATCTCGCGATACCTGCCCGTGATCCACGTGGACTACGACCGGTTCCACACCGCCGAGGAGATGGCCACGGTCATCGAGCGCGAGTACCTGGACCACAACTTCCTGCGCAAGGTCACCCGCTTCGACCCCACCCGGTAGCGCTCAGAACCCGTCGAACTGCTCCACGCGCATGTCGAAGATGAGCGCCATCTCGTCGTTCATCGTCATCTTCCAGCGGGTGGCGCCGGACGGGGCGTGGCGCGCCACCTGGACGGGCCCCACCTCGCGCCCGTTCGCGATCACCCGGACGTGGGTGCCGTCGAACCAGATGTCGATCCGGTTGGGCCGTCCTCCAAGGTGCCACACGTCGCCAAGGTCCTCCTTGACGCGGTTCGAGCCCCGGATGGTCAGCTCGCCCCCCTTGTCGAACTTGAGGGTGAACCCCAGCTCCGGCAGCTGGATCGTCTGGGAGCTGTCCTTGCTGGGGGTCTGCAGCGCGTAGCGCAGGTGCCAGCGGGGCTCCGTCCAGACCTCGCTGAGCTGGTTGCCGATCTCCGACAAGCCCGCCGCGTCCACCTCGTCCCAGGTCAGGATCGCGCTCTTGGCGGGTACGTCCCCCGTCTGGGCCGTGAATCCGAAGGACACCCGAGCCGCCTCGTCCCGCTTGCCCGCCGCGAGCAGCGCCTGCTGCCGGGCGCGGGCCGCTTCGAGCTCGGTGCGACGCTTCGCGTAGTCCGCCGCCAGGGCGTCCGCCTTCTCCCGCTGCAGCTCCGCCCGGACCATCGCCGGCGCCGCCTTGCGGGCGATCATCAGCTTGCGGATCAGCGCCCGCGCCTCGCTGCCCCCGTCCGCGACGACGGCCAGGCGGCGCTCGTACCGCTCCAGATCGGTGCCCGACGCGCTCACCAGCTGCCACTCGTCGGCGCGCGACGCGTCGAGCTCGCCACCGTCGTGCCACTCCAGGTGATCGCCCACCCAGTAGGAGCCGTTGGGCAGCAGCATCCACATGGCGTTGCCGGCCGCCTGCTCCTCGTTCTCCCGCACGAGGTCGGGCAGCGAGTCCGTGAACGCCCGGAGCGCCGGATCAGCGGGCGGCGGATCCGCCAGGGGAGGAATCGAGGCGCCCCGCTCGGCCGGGCGCAGCTTGCGCACCGAGAACCGGGACGCGATGTACTTGAGCCGCTCGTCGATGCGCCGGCTCCAGTGCCCGTCTTCGCCGGGGTTCCAGGTGTGGGAGCCCAGGGCTGCGTCCTGCGCCTGCTTGAGCCAGCTCCAGGACGCGCGGGCGTCGTGCCGCTCCCACCACACCACCGACATGGCGTAGTGCACCTCGGCGTTGTTGGCGCCCTCGGGGGTGTCCGCGAGGGCCCGGAAGATGTCCTCGGCCTTGCGCAGGTTGCCGGCCTGCATCCAGGTCCACCCCTGCCCGAGCTGCCGCGATGCTTCGGCCGAGGCCTCGTGCCCCTCACCCGCCAGGGCGGTCGCGGGAACGAGGAGGAAGGCGGCGGCAAGGAGGGCCAACCAGGACCCGGGTGAACTCAGCGTCGCGCTCACGGATCTCCATTCGAGCGGGCACGTGCGAACGGATCCTACCAGCGGGGTCTCCGGGTGGCCGTGCCTGCTTCAAGGACCCTAGGTTCGCAGACATGCCCAACACCACTCCCCTCGGCCTCCTTGTTCCCATCCTGTGCACCCTGGCCCTGGCGGGACCGGCGAACGGGCAGATCCCCGCCACCACCCGCACCGCCGCGCCCACCAACGCCTCGGACAGCGCGTGGCGTGTGTTCGCGGGGTCCACCGTGTCGCAGCTGGCCGACGCGATCACGGTGATCGAACACAGCGTGCTCGAGAACGGCAGGGTCGGGGCCTGGGACAAGATGACGTGCCACAACAACAAGCTCGCCGAGCTGCGGGGGCTTCGACGGGCGGCGGTGGACGCGACGGACAAGATCGCCGGCGGCCTCGCGGACGGGCACACCCAGAGCGTGCGCCTGGCGTGGGACCGGCTGCTGGCGACCCACGACCACGGCCCGCTGCTCTACCAGGACGCGCTCACCTGCGACACCCTGTCGCGCCGCGAGGCAGGCCAGGTGGTCAAGGTGTTCACCGGCCTGCCCACCTGGGACGAAGACGAAGACCTGGGCGTGCCCCCGGCCTCCCTGGGTCGCTGACCGGCACCCATCCCTGAGGTAGAACCCGGGCCGTGACGCCCCCCTCCCTCGAACACGACGTGCTCCTGTCCGGCCTGACCACCCTGGGCGTGGGCGGCCCCGCACGGGTCCTCGCTCGGGCCATGCATCTGCCCGATCTGCGCGCGTGCCTGGAGCGCGCCGACGGCTCGCCCCTGCTGGTCCTGGGGGGCGGGAGCAACGTCGTGGTCGCGGATGCAGGGTTTCCGGGTCACGTCGTGCTGTTCGAGGGCGCGCACATCGACATGGACCCGAGCGGCCGCACCCGGGTCGGCGCGGGCCTGGACTGGGACCTGCTGGTCAGCTGGTCCGTGGCCACGGGGCTGGCGGGCATCGAGTGCCTCAGCGGGATCCCGGGACGCGTGGGGGCCGCACCGATCCAGAACATCGGCGCCTACGGGCAGGAGGTGGCGGAGGTCATCACCTCGGTGACGGCCCTGGACCGCCAGACGGGGGCGATCCGCACCTTCACGCCCCCCGAGTGCGGGTTCGGCTACCGCACGAGCGTCTTCAAGCACGGCCAGCCGGACCGCTGGATCGTCATCGGGATCGAGCTGGACCTGCGCCGCGGGCGGCCGCCAACGCTGCGGTACGCAGAGCTGCTGCGCCGGTCGCAGGCCCTGGGCCCGAATCCGTCCCTGTCGGCGGTTCGTCTGCTCGTGCTCCGGCTGCGCCGCGAAAAGTCGATGGTGCTGGACCCGGCCGACGCCAACGCGCGATCCGCGGGATCGTTCTTCACCAACCCCGTCGTCACGACCGCTGCTGCCAACGACGTGGCCGCCGCGGCGCGGGCCCGGGGCATCGCCGATCCCGTGCCGTCCTGGCCGTCGGGGGACGGGCACAAGCTGGCGGCGGCCTGGCTCATTGAGCGGGCGGGGTTCGGCCGGGGGTTCGGCGCCGGGGCGGCGGGGCTGTCCGAGCGACACACCCTCGCCATCGTCAATCGGGGCGGCGCCACGGCCCGGGACATCCTCGGCCTCGCGGCCACCATCCGGCGCGGCGTGCGGGACGCGTTCGGGATCCAGCTGGTGCCCGAGCCGGTGTTCGTGGGCTTCCTGGGTCCGCGCATCGACGACTCCACAGCGGTCCTTGACGCCATCGACGCCGGAGACCTGTGAGATGAAGCGCGCAGACAAGGCAGCCCGGATCATGCAGACGCTCGACGTCCTGTATCCGACCGTCACCATCCCCCTCGATCACGTCGATCCCTTCACGCTCCTCGTGGCCGTCGTGCTGTCCGCCCAGACCACGGACAAGAAGGTCAACGAGGTCACGCCCGCCCTGTTCGCGCGGGGCGGCACGGCCCAGGCCATGAGCCAGCTCGAGGTGAGCGAGGTGCAGCAGCTGATCCGGCAGATCGGGCTCGCGCCGAGCAAGGCCAAGGCCCTCGTCGGGCTGTCGAAGATGATCGTGCAGGACTACGGCGACGAGGTGCCCCAGGACTTCGCCCGCCTCGAGGCGATGCCCGGCGTCGGCCACAAGACGGCCTCGGTGGTGATGGCCCAGGCGTTCGGCCACCCCGCGTTCCCGGTGGACACGCACATCCACCGCCTCGCCACCCGCTGGGGGCTCACCGACGGCAAGAACGTCGTCAAGACCGAGGCCGACTGCAAGAAGGTGTTCCCCCGGGATCGGTGGAACGACATGCACCTCAAGATCATCTACTTCGGGCGCGAGCACTGTCCGGCGCTGTACCACGACCTGCTCGAGTGCCCGATCTGCGCCTGGGCCGCGAGCAGGAAGACCCTGGAGGCGGAGGCCCGCGCGGACCGCGATCTCCGAGCGCGCCGCAAGCGCAAGTAGGAAGGCGCTCCGCCCGGCCTGCGGTTGTCACAGGTCAGGGATTCTCCGATCCGAGCCCCGCGCACCCTGGTTCCGGTTGGCCTGGGACAGCCCGTGTGAAACCGTCCGCGACGCTTCGGACCCCACCCCTCGCGGCGGGGAGCCCTGGAGTGACCCGTGGAGGTTTCCGTGAAGGCGTTGATCATCTGGCCCAAGTTCGACTCGTTCTCCTTCTGGCACTTCGAGAAGGTCTGCGAGCTCGTCGGCGCGAAGTACATGACGCCGCCCCTGGGGCTCCTGACCGTGGGCGCGCTGCTGCCCCAGGACTGGGACCTGCGGCTCGTGGACGAGAACGTGCGCGACCTCACCGAGGAAGACCTCGCGTGGGCTGATCTGATGCTGGTCGGCGCCAAGATCGCCCACCGCAAGCGGGCCTTCGAGGTCATCGCCCGGGGCAAGGCGGCGGGGCTGCCCGTCGCCGTCGGCGGACCGGATCCCACCCTGTCCTCACAGTTCTACAAGGACTCCGGCGCCGACTTCCTGGTCCTGAACGAGGGCGAGCTGACCATCCCCATGTGGCTGGCGGACATGGCCAACGGCGCCACGTCCGGCACGTACGAGACGGACGAGCTCGCCGATCTGTCCAAGACGCCCGTGCCGCGCTTCGACCTCGTGAACCACCGGGACTACCTGTACGTCGGCGTGCAGTACTCCCGCGGGTGCCCCTACCACTGCGAGTTCTGCAACGTCATCGACCTGTTCCACAACAAGTACCGGACCAAGACCCTGGAGCAGGTGCTGGCCGAGTTCCAGTGCCTGTACGACCTGGGGTACCGGGGCCAGCTCGACTTCTTCGACGACAACCTCGTGGGCCACATCAAGCAGGCCAAGCCGTTCCTGCGGGGCATCGCGAAGTGGGGGAAGGAGCATGGCTGGCCGTTCATGCACAGCACCTCGGTGACCCTGAACGTGGCGCGGGATCCCGAGCTGCTCGACCTGCTCCGTGAGGCGCGGTTCAAGGCGCTGCTCATCGGCATCGAGACGCCGGACGAGGACGCGCTGCGGGCCGCCAAGAAGCAGCAGAACCTGGGCTTCTCCATCGCCGAGGCGACCGACGCCATCTACCGCCGCGCTGGCGCCTCGGTGCACTCGGGCTTCCTGCTCGGCATGGACGGCGAGCCGGACGACATCCGCGCCCAGATCATCAGCTGCATCGACGCCACGTCGGTGCCCTGGGTGATGCCCTCGGTGGTCTACCCGCTGCCCGAGACGGGCCTCGCCAAGCGCCTCGAAAAGGAGGGGCGGCTCTTCCCGAAGGCGCGTGTGACCGTGTCGGCCGAGGTCCGGGACCAGATCTCGGCGGGGATCATGTTTGAGACCTCCCGCAGCCCCCTGGCCATCGTCGAGGACCTGCTGGCCATCATGAAGCACTCGTTCGACGCGAAGAACTACTTCTCCCGCGTCGCGTCCGTGTCCGCCCGGCTCAACACGATCCCCGTGCTCATGCCGAGCTTGTATCTGCTCAAGCGCAACGTGCGCGCGTTCCTGCGGCTGAGCTGGGCCATGACGAGCAATGGCGAGACCCGCAGGCCGTTCTGGAGCGCGTTCTGGAAGACGCTGTTCCGAAACCCCCGGGGCATCGAGGGGCTGGCCACGCTCAGCATCCTGTACGTGCACTTCCTGTCGATCCTGCCCTTCTGCTACGAGCAGCTGGAGCTCCAGCGGGACGAGATCAAGGCGGAGGGGGACGAAGCCTGGATCGCGCGCAACCTCGCCGAGGTGGTGGAGGCGCCCTGTCCGAAGTCGGCGGCCCCGGCTGCGGTGTTCAGCCCGCCCGCGCCGGACCCGAGGCCCGCAGCGTCGGCCTGAACGGCGCCCTTGACGTTTCCTTGACAAGCTGGGAAAAGGGCCCCTTCGGAGGTGTCCTCATGCGCCCGCTGTTGTTTGCCTTGTTGTGCGTCGCAGCCTCCGGCTGTCCCCAGAGCGTCATCTCGACCTTCGACCTGCCCCCGCAGGCCACGATCCTCGAGCCCGAGCATTTGTCGGTCTTCGACGCGCCGGGCATCACGTTCGTGGGCACGGTCGATGACAACGATCCGTTGGAGACCCTGGCGGTGGTCTGGACCTCGGATCTGCAGCCCGATCCGCTGTGGGTGGGCAATCCGGACACCAGCGGGTACCTGGAGTTCACGGTGGGCAGCCTCGTGGTGGGCACCCACGTCATCGAGCTGAGCGTCACCGACTCCGCGGGACAGACCGACGCGACCACCATCACCATCGTGGTCACCGCCGCGGTGGACCCGCCCACCGTGACGATCAACGAGCCCCAGGCGAGCTTTCACTACTACGGCGGCAGCCCGGTGGACTTCCAGGGCGTGGTGGTGGACTCCGATGGGGATCCGGGCGTGTTCGACATCGAGTGGGCCTCGGACATCGAAGGCCCGCTGTACACCGGCGTGACGACGGCCGACGGCTTCTCGAGCTTCGACACGGTGCTCGACGCGGGCACGCACCTCATCCAGCTCCGCACCTTCGACCAGTTCGGCACCACGGCGTCGGACTCGGTGACCATCGTGGTGGACGACCTGCCCGTGGGCCAGCTCGACCAGGACGGCGACGGCTTCTGCCCCGACGGCATCGACGCCGACGGCAACGGCCGGTGCGAGGACGCCGAGGTCACCGGCCCGGGCAGCCAGGACTGCAACGACTTCGCCCCCACGGTGTGCCCCGGCTGCGCCGAGATCTGCGACGGCTACGACGACAACAACTGCGACGGCGTGCTCGATCTGCAGGACCAGGACCTGGACGGCGACGGCTTCGCCCCCTGCGGCGGCGACTGCAACGACGCGGCGCCCTGGAACTACCCGGGCAACCCCGAGATCTGCGACGGCCTGGACAACGACTGCAGCGGCGCGCCGAACATGGACCCCGCCGGCGAGGTGGACGCGGACGGCGACAACGTGCGCTCGTGCGCGGACTGCAACGACAACCAGGCCCTGACCTTCCCCGGCAACCCCGAGGTCTGCGACGGCGTGGACAACGACTGCAACGGCGTGATCGACGACAGCTTCGACACGGACAACGACGGCTTCACGGTCTGCGAGGGCGACTGCAACGACAACCAGCCCCTGAGCTTCCCCGGCAACCCCGAGGTCTGTGACGGCATCGACAACGACTGCCTCGGCGGCGTGGACAACGGCTTCGACACCGACGGCGACGGCTTCACCACCTGCGCCGGCGACTGCAACGACAACCAGCCCCTGAGCTTCCCGGGCAACGCCGAGATCTGCGACGGCATCGACAACGACTGCGTCGGCGGGGTGGACAACGGCTACGACAACGACAGCGACGGCTGGACGACCTGCGCCGGAGACTGCAACGACGTCAACCCGCAGGTGTTCCCCGGCCAGTCCGAGCTGTGCGACGGCTTCGACAACAACTGCGTGGGCGGCGTGGACGAGGGCTACGACAGCGACGGGGACGGGGTCACCACCTGCGCCGGCGACTGCAACGACAACCAGCCCCTGAGCTACCCCGGCAACGCCGAGATCTGCGACAACATCGACAACGACTGCGACGGCCTGATCGACGACGGGTTCGACGCCGACGGCGACACCTGGGCCACGTGCGAAGGCGACTGCAACGACGTCAACCCGTCCGTGTACCCCGGCGCTCCCGAGGTCTGCGACACCCAGGACAACGACTGCGACGGCTTCGTGAACGAGAACCAGGCGGGCCTGTACGAGATGTGGGAGACGGGGCCGAGCTCCCCCGGCTACCAGCTCAGCTCCCTGGGCCCCAACCTCGTGTTCGGCACCGGCAGCTGCTCCATCGGGGGGATCCTGGTGCTGCAGCCCGGCTCGGCGTCGGTCAACGGCGTGTTCAGCTCGCCGGGGGACCTGTGGGACATCTACGAGTTCGACTCGGGGCTGACCAGCAACCTCGCGGCGTGGTTCGCGTTCGTGTCCAGCGGCAGCGGCCTGCCCGCGAGCTGCACCAACGGCTCCATCTCCTGGAGCGCGGCGGGGCCCATCTCGGTGACCGCGCTCATCGACGGCACGCCCTACTCCGCGAGCGGCACGTCCGGCTCGATCCCGTTCAGCCTGAGCATCCTGCAGCTGTTCAACGTGGACTACCGGATCACGGTGCAGCCCCTGGCCACCTGGGCGAACTGCAACTACACCTACACGCTCAACTTCCTGATCCCCTGAGCGATCCATGACCGACCGGGCCGAGCTGTTCAACCGCCCGATGGTGCTGATCCAGCGGGCGCCCGTGAGCCTGCGCGGCCTGCTCGAGGGCATGCGGCACCAGCAGGCCTCGGACATGTACCTGCAGACGGGCGGACCCGTCCGGTTCAAGCGCGGCGGGGTGGTGGTCACGACCGAGTCGGACCTGTTGAGCCGCGACCAGATGCAGCACGCGATCACGTGCTTCCTCAGCGAGGAGGAGCACCGCGCGTTCCAGGCCAAGGGCGTGGCGGATGTGGTGCACGTCGATGGACCGCACCGGTACCGGGTGCACTTCGCCTACGGGCACACGGGGCCCTACGCGGCGATCCGGTCCATCGGCGAGACCATCGTGGAGCTGGACAAGCTCGGGTTCAACCACCGGATCCTGACCCGCCTCACGGGGACCACGAGCGGGCTGCTGATCGTGTGCGGCCCCACGGACGCGGGCAAGACGCTGACGTGCACCGCCCTGCTGGACTGGATCAACCGGGAGCACCAGCGGGCGATCCTGACGCTGGAGGACCCGATCGAGTACGTGCTGCCGAGTCGCGGATCCCTGGTGATCCAGCGGGAGGTGGGGCTGCACGTGCCGACCTTCGCCGACGGGATCCGCTCGGCGCTCCGGGAGAACCTGGACGTCATCTTCGTGAGCGAGCTGCGGGACAACGCGACGATCGAGCAGGCGCTGCGGGCCGGTGAGACGGGCCACCTCGTGATCACCACGCTGCACTCGGACGACGCGATGTCCGCGATCATGCGGCTCGTGGGCAGCTTCACGCCGGCGGAGCAGCCCCGGATCCGCCAGAGCCTCGCCGCGACGGTGTCCGGGGTGATGTTCCAGCGGCTGCTGCCCCGGAGCAAGGGCGGGCGGGTGCCGTGCGTCGAGACGCTGTGGGCGAACACCGCGGTGCGGGCGATCCTGCGCAGCGGCGAGCTGGGCAAGCTGGCGAGCTACGTCGGTCGGGCCACGGGGGGGCTCGGATACAAGGACTGCCTGGTGGAGCTGAACCGCGTGGGGGTGATCGAGTCCCAGACCATGCAGGACGAGCTGCACCGGCTGTCGCAGGGCTGATCGCGAGCCGCGGAAGACCTGCGTGACGCCCGATCTCTTCGTCAGCGGCGTCGTCGCTCCCTGCGACGCACTGAAGTGCGCCTCGCTCGTCTCCTCCTTGCTTCCTCGACCTCGAACGCCACTCAAGTCTTCTGCTGGCCGCGATGATGTGGGGGATGGCCGAAGGGGCCCCGGACATGCGCGCGAAGCTCGTGGATAGCCCGGACCGGTGGCGAGACCCCACGCCGATCCGTCGTTGCCGATCCCCGTCGGCTGCCCTAGCTTGAGAGCACACCAGGGAGGGGATTGTGTTTACACGTGGAAACGGAACTGGAGAAACGTCAGTCAATCCAGCAACTTGCCCCCCCCCCCCGGGGGGCTCCAGCCTGGTCACGAGCAAGCCCAGGGCGGCATGAGCGGCCCGCAGCGACGCCACCAGCTGACGTGCTCGGACCGGCGGCAGAGCTCCCTCTCCACTCCAGGCCGCGACCTGCTCGGCCAGGGACACGCAGGCACGGGCCAGCACGACGTCGGGCTCCATCGGGCGGCGGCCCCCGCAGCGCACCACGCCGAGTCGGTCCAGCTCGGCGTCGATCCGAGCGCCCAGCGCAACCACCGACAGGGCGTCGCGCACTGCCTCCTCGGCCAGCCGGACCTTGGTCGGCACGTAGTGCACGCGGAGAAGCTTCCTGAGATGGGAGTACGTCAGAGCCCTGCACGCTTCGGGGAGCACGCCGTCCTGCACGACCACCCGCGCGCACTCCCGCAGGTGCACGTAGGAGGGGCCGCCCTCGCGGCGCCGCAGGGCGCAGAACGAGGCGTGGCGCCCCTCCCTCCGGGTGAACAGCTCCTCGGGGGAGCGGTCTCCGGTCGAAGGCGAGAAGAATCGCTCCAGGACGAGCCGGCCCAGCGCAGCGTTGCGCTCCCGGGTAGACACCTCGGACAGCGTGCGCGCGGCCGCCGAGAACTCGGCGATCAGCGTCGCGTCGACCCGCACCTCCCCCGGCAGCTCACGCAACCCCATCAGACCCCCTCCCCGACCCAACCTAGACCCGGGGCCAGGCAACGGCAAGCAACTCAACCCCGCGCCGCCGGGATGCTGGCCGCGCTCTGCTGCCTGCTGGTCCTGAGCGGCTGCCTCGCAGCGGTGACGCCACCCCAGGACACCGACGGCGACGGCGTCCCGGACGCCGAAGACTGCGCATCGGAGGACCCGACCGTCTACCCCGGCGCCCAGGAGCTCTGCGACGGCAAGGACACCGACTGCGACGGCACACCGGACGACGGCGACCAGGACGGGGACGGCTCGCTGGTCTGCCTTGATTGCGACGACACAGATGCCGGCACCCACCCCGGGGCTGAGGAAGTCTGCGACGGCGTCGACAACGACTGCGACGGGGAGCTTCCACCCGAGGAGTACGACGAGGACCACGACGACGAGCGCCCCTGCGAGGGGGACTGCGATGACACCCGCTACTGGATCAACAGCGCCGACGACGACGGGGACGGCTACTCCCCATGCCAGGGCGACTGCCACGACCTGCGAGACGACATCTACCCCGGCGCGCCGGGCGAGGTCGCCTGCGACGGGGTGGACACCGACTGCGTCGGCGATCCGGCGGAGCTGGACCAGGACGGGGACGGCCAGATGCCCTGCCAAGGCGACTGCGACGATCTGGACAGCACGGTCGACACCCTGGATCGAGACGGCGACGGACACACCTCCTGCGGCGATGACTGCCGCGACGACCTCGCGGTGGTCTACCCCGGCGCCGAGGAGGTCTGCGACGGCTGGGACAACGACTGCGACGGGATGCGAGACGACGTGCCCCACACCGGCGTGCTGCCCACGGGCGAGGTGCAACTCGAAGACGTGGCCTGGGCCACGCTGCTCGGGGAGGTGGCCTGGGACGAGGCGGGCACGTTTGTCACAGCGGCGGGGGACGTGAACGCGGACGGGTACAGCGATCTTCTGATCGGCACCTACAACGCTCCCCCCTTCGACGACCCGGACGCCGACTTCGGTCGGCCCTCGCGCACCTACCTCGTCTATGGCCCGGTTTGCGGCGAGGCCTCGCTCGCGCTGGAGCCGGACGGCGTGAGCGGCGCGGTGCTGGAGGGGCTCGGAGACTCCTGGCCCGTCGGCGACGTGAACGACGACGGCTTCGACGACATCTACATCGGAGGCTGGCTGTTCTTCGGCCCGGTGTACGGCGAGCTCACGACAGCGAACGCGGACATCTGGCTCACGAACTTCGGCCCGTGGAGCGGACGAAAGCAGGTCCAGTTCGGGCCGGATCTCAACGATGACGGCTTCGGCGACCTGATCGTGGGCGACACCTCAGGCCCGATGGTCTGGAACGCGGACAGCCAGACGTGGGATTGGGGGCCGGGTCAGGTCGTGATCTTCTACGGGCCCCTCGCCCCTGGTGAGCTGGACCTGTGGAACGCGGACGTGATGGTCTTCAACGACTCTGGAGCGCCGGAAGCGACGGGAGGGAGCACCGGCTGGGCGGTCACCTCCCCCGGAGACCTCAACGGCGATGGCAGCGACGATCTCGTCATCGGGTCGTGGGCCTGGCCAGTGGGGGGGTGGAGCAACGCGAGCCGGCGCGGTCGCGTCGATGTGCTGTACGGACCCCTCGCAGGGAGCGTCAACCTGGCCACCGAGGCAGACGCCACGATCATGCACTCGACGCCCGACATGCGGTTCGGGATCGACGTGGCGGGGGTCGGGGACATCGACGGCGACGGGCTGCCGGAGTTCGGTGTGGGAACTCGCGGAACTGATCCCTGGTTTCGCATCTTCGGTGCAGTACAGGGAACTCTCGATGAGAGTGCTGCGGAGATGGAGTATGAGAAAGGGATCACGGCTTGGGGCAACACCGTTGTAGCGGGACTCGACTTCCACGGTGACGGGAGTGGCGATCTTGTCCTGTCGGCGCTCTACCCCATTGAAGGCCTCAACCCCAGAGGGGGAGCACGCGTGTATGGCAGCGGAACGGCGGCCGACCTGAGCACTGGACTGGGGACCGTCAGAGCACTTGGTGGCGCTGCCGACTTCTCCGGCGACGGCGGGCCGGATCTCATCGTCGGCCTCCCGGGATGGTCGACAAACGACCAAGACGCCTTGGGCGCGGTCCTCGTCATCCTGGGCACCTCGCCAGCCTCACGCTAGGTCGATTCGGTAGACCCGTGCGTCAATGCCCTCGATCTCGTCATGAAACCGGTAGCCCGCACTCGGCCCTGACCCCTGCCACTGGTGGTTCGGGGGCCAGAGAACATCGACAGTCGTGCCAGCTCCGAAGCTCGAGTGCACAAAGTCGAAGGTTGTTCTCTCAAGCAGTGGAGGATCGTTCTGCGACCGCGTGACGATCAAGTAGACGCGGTTGCGCGCCCTCAGGATGAGGTGGTTGGTTCGCTTCCAGGTGGCCATCCACCCGAACATCGGCCCCCAGTCGCTTCCGCGCACCTCCTGGTCCGCCGGGTTGCTCGGATCGACGATCTCGAACCCCAGGTCGAAGTCACGGTCGCCGACGACCAGGAACTCGCGCAGCTCCGTCTTCAAGATCCTCAGGATGGCTGCGTAGCCCGCCCATCCAGGATGGACCACCCCGTTCCCCAGGAAGTTGCCCTCGACGTCGTACATGTCCGCGGTGGCGCTCAGGCGCAGGTAGTTGATGGACCACACCGAGAGCCCGTCCGCGCTCTGCAGGGCCAACAGCATGTCGTGTGCAGCGGCTACCGCCGTTGGGGGCACATGGGCAGGCCAGGTCGATGACCAGACATACGGATCGGCCGGGTCTCCCGTGAGCCCCACAGGGACCGTCATCGCCACGGGGCCGAGCGGAAGCACAGGAATCACCGGCGTACCCCTGACCGTCTGGGACCGCTCGCTTGCCAGGTATTCGGCGTCGCTTCTTGCCTCTCGCATGCTCTCGGTTCGCTGGCGCAGGAAGAGGCGATTCTCTGAGGGAGGAGGTACGGAGAAGGTCGAGCTGGAATCGAGACCGGCGGCGACACCCCACTGCCGCTGCCCGACCTCGTACCCGAGGCCGACCATGAGCGCATCGAAAGCGGGCGCGATGAAGCTGAGGGGGTCCAGCACGGGCGAGTAGGACAGCGACGAGTAGCCGGCGTACACCGCCGCAGGTGCGGCAGTGATCTGTGTGAGTGGGCTTTGATCTCGCTTCACCGACAACGCGACCCCAGGCAGGGGGACGCCCGGAGAGTCTTC
This sequence comes from uncultured Pseudomonadota bacterium, assembly GCA_937891735.1. GTDB lineage: Bacteria > Myxococcota_A > UBA796 > UBA9615 > UBA9615 > JAGSHC01. The sequence goes on from CALAGR010000064.1 coordinate 20,453, forward strand.
GTAGCGCCCGTCGCCAAATCGCTCGTGCCAGAAGTTGGGATGATCGGAGAAGTCGATGCTGAGATCCCCGACGTCAGGGGCCAGGGAGGGAGCATCGACCCAGCCCACGAGGGCTGAGACGAACGTCCCGGCGAGGCTCTCGTGGTTGTCTTGATAGGTGAGGTAGGGCCTCTGCATCAGCCCGTCCTGCGAGAGGAGCTCCCTGAACCGGAGTGAGAGACCGTAGCCGCGCAGAAAGTGGGGGAGGTCCGGATCCCACTCCTCGGTGCCGTAGTAGTAGGCGGTTGCCCCGCGAACGACCGGGTCGGCCGATGCGCGGCTCACAAACAGCTGGACCGCGCCCAACCACCAGGCGTTGTATGCCTCACGTTCGGCGTCGGTGCCGCCATAGACCGAGTTCACAAGCGGAGGAAATGTGCTCCATCCCGTCGTTCCTGGGGGCGCCAGTACTGGGGGATCCCCCTCTTCCCACCCCCGGGTGCCCGAGGAAATCACGGGCAAGCTGATCTTCAGTCCGACCGCGACGGCGACGTGGGCCATCTGCGTCACGTAGTGGCCGCCGAAGATCTGCCAGATGTCGCTCGCCGGATCGCCGGTGAGCGACGTCTCCACGTTATCGATGGTGGGAGCCGAGTAGGGTGCCGAAGGCGAGTACTCACCGACCGGCCCCAAGAGGCCGAGCGGATCGAGCCCGAGTTCTGGCAGGAAGATGTCAATCATGGGCTCGTAATCGACGAAGGACCTCGGGAGGAGGCCGTAGAGCATCAGCGGGAACTCGGCCCAGCCTGCGGGCTCCGCGGCCCCGATGGTCTGCCGCGGTGGCTCCGGGACGCCATCCTTGCAGATGATCGGCCAGACCGAGGACGGGGGAGGGGCGGCACCAGCGGGCCAACAAGGGGGCGGGTTGCCGTAGAGAGCATCCAAGAACGACTGAACCTCGCCCTTGACGATCGACTCGTTGCCGTAGAAGCCCTTACGCGGCAGCGCGGGGTAGCCCCACAGCTCCAAAAGGAGGTCCATTGGCCCACTCCCATCGAGCGCGGGGACCATGAAGTCGAAGGCTGCGTCCACCGCTTCGGACTGAAGCGACCGGATGGGGTGATAGTCCCAGTCGAGCTCGCCACTCACCAGGCGGGGCGACCGCGCGAGCGCAGGGAACGCGTGGAGGTGGTTGGCGAACGGGGTACCCGAGTGATGGTGACCGCCGTCGGTGTAGCGGTTGACGATGGAGCCGCCGGCTGCACGCTCGAACACCCGGTTGATGACGAACGAGGAGCCCGGAGGAGGCTCGAATCCAGAGAACATGTTGCCCGCGATCAGCAACCAGTTCCGGTCTGGAACGGCGAGCGGATCGGCCGGGAAGAACCCGAGGGGCCAGGCACCCAGCTCAACCCCTCCGAAGGCGCCGTCAGAGTCGGGCCGCCCACCAAGGAACAGCGAGTTGCTGACGATCAGTGACGGGATCACGTACCGGCCACCGAGCCTGGGATCGTGCGCGAGGGTCGGCTCCCACCGCAACGGACCTTCTCTGAGCTTCACCCCCGCCGTACGACAGAGCACGTACGTGTTGTGGTCGAGCAGGATGCGGGCGCGGGCGGACGCGTAGACGTAGACGCCGACATCAAGGAAGTGGAAGACGCAGCTCTCGACCACGAGCCCCCACCCCAGCTCGTACAGGGCGACCGGATTGTCGGTGTCGAACGAATCGTGTGCGAGCGGAACATCGATCTGCAGGACGACTCCGCGGCCCGGCACTCCGACCAAGCTCCAGGTCAGAACCTGCTCATCATAGGCCCATGCTGAGGGCGTAGCGAACTCGCTTCGACGCACCGCTCCGAGCTCCCCCCGAAGCCGCCGGTAGCGGACCAGCACGCCGGTCTCGACGTCGCGGAAGCGGCAATCCTCAACGTTGAATACCGTGTCAGGCTCGCTCCCGCTCAGGTCGAGGCCGATCCGACCTCCCTCGAACTGGCTGTTCTGGACGAGCACCTCGGTGACGTCCTCGAGCACCGCGTGCACCTGGCAGTCATCGAACGCCGAGTCGTAGATCCGCACAATCCGCTGGCGAGATGCCTGGACTCCCACCAGGAATCGAGACACGGAGCAGTTGTTGAGCCGCAACGCCCCATCCGTCGTCCCAGAGGGAACGGGATCGAACCGAACGCCGGCAGTGAGCGTGTGCAGCGGACCGTTGGCCCTGAGACTGCAGGAGTCGAGCGTCAGCAAGACGCCACGCTCGACCCGGATCGCAGCGGTGTGCGGGTGTGCCGCGGGAGACACCTCGATGTCGAGGCGAACAAGGCAGACTCGGAAGGTCGGGGGAGTGTTGGCCTCGAGGCCCACGTGCAGACTCGGAAGCGGACCTGCACCCACCGCGACCGTGGTTCGCCCGCCCGGCACGCCCTCCCCGACGATATACACGGTTTGATCGGCCAGACCACGCAGGGTGGTCGGCGTGGCGAACAGGAACGGCTGCCGGACTCTCACAAACCAGTCGTTGGCCCCATACCAGGGATTGGCGCTGGCAGCGGCCGCCATCGCGGCCCGGAGCGCGGTGATGGCGGCCGCGAAGTTGCTCGGCCCAGAGAACGTGCCGATCAGGATCGTCGTCGTTCCTGTGACCTGCTCAACCACGATGGACATCTGCTACCCCCGGCGCTGCGGCCTTCAGCGGTGACTGCCGTGCGGATGTTCACGGGCAGTCGCGGACCAGCCCGCCTCCACCGAAGGGCCTGTCGGCTCCGGTGGGACCTCGAGACACTTGTCCGCAGTACGCGGCGCCCGGATCGGCCGAGTCTGCCGGAGCGCTGCCTCTGCGCGGCGCCGCTCCTGCCGCTCCGCCCACCGCGGGTCGAGCCACGGCAGCATCTGCCGGATCGCGCGGCGGGGGTCCTTGGGCCGCTCGGTGGCCGGCGGTCTCAGGAAGGGCAGCTGCTCGTAGACGTCGGGCTCACCGACGACCCACTCGGCGCCCCGCTGCCCAGCGCGCCGAGCCCTCGGCGGCCAGGGGCCGTTGTCGCGATCCAGCGTGCAGGCCATGGCGCCTCCCACCGTCCGGTTCGACGCGCGCGGGCGCAGCGGGGTGCTCGCGACCGATCACCGCGAGCCCCCGCCGGCCGACGCGTCAGCTGCCTACACCCGCCACTTGGCCAGGAAGTAGTACTTGGTGGTGATCGAATTGTCCGAGCCCGAGTTGGGCTGCGAACGGTGGTACAGCGTGCCGTCCGAGCTGAAGTACGGGACCGGCTGCGCCGGCAGGTTGTCCAGATCGGCCGCCGCCGTGCCGTTGGCGTAGACCAGGTCCGTGCCGCTCGGGTCCGAGGCCGTGCCCAGGAGGGGATCGATCGTCGAGCATGAGCCCGCCGTCTTCTCCGCCGCCTGGCGCACCAGCGCGCCCCACTTCGGCATGATCTCGAGCGTCGCCTCGCTGGTTGAGGTCGCCTCCGTCTCGCTGATGGTGACGACAATGTAGAGCGGCTGCCGCTCCACGGTGATCGTTGCTGCATAGGCCATGGCGGTCTCCTAGAAGGGCTTGCGGAGTTCGTAGAGCTCGACCTGCGCGCTCACCGCGCTCGTCCCAGATGACGCCTGGATCCGGAGCACCGGCAGCGTCCACTCGCCGACGATGTCGGCCGGGTCCACGTCCGGGCTCCCCGTGGAGCCGATCAGCACCGTCGGAGCCGTCGCGCCCTGGAGCGGGATCGGGTCGTTCAGATCGACGTAGATCTCGCCGTCGGGGCCGTGCAGGCAGGTCACCCCGATCATCGTGTCCGACGAGGCACGGAAGACCTTGACCATGTACTGGATCACCTTGCAGCTCGAGCCGCCGGGCCGCCCAGAGAGCCGGTAGGAGTGGAGGGTCCCGTCGTCGGCTGAGTCCAGCCGGAGGGGACCGGCGATCTTCGAGAACTGCATCATCGCTCCTTTTCGCGCACGCCCCCGGCCGAACGGCACAGCTCGTGCCGCCGCCTCGCGGGTCGGCGATGGTTCGGTCAGGCTCCTCACGAGCCCGCAGTCAGCCTGCGTCGGGGACCACCGGTGGGGCAACTCCCAGGCGGCAGTCAAGCGTTGGACGAGGCAAACGTTTCCACGTGGTACACCGCGGACTGGGAGCTCAGGGCTGGGGGAGCACGACGCCGCTCCGCGAACCTGGCCCGCGCCATCGAGGGCGGCCTCAACGGGTGTCGGGCCAACTTCGCGGACAGGCTGCCGAACGTGGACCGCGAGCTGTTCGTGGAGGTGCCGACAATGGCGCTGGACGACGAGGCGCTGCTCCCGACGAACATGATGAGACACCCCGTCTGGCCACGCTGGCCAACACGCTGCGGCCCACGGTGGTGGTCCGCTCGCTGAGACACACCGTCTGGCCACGCTGGCCAACACGCTGCGGCCCACGGTGGTGGTCCGCTCGCTGAGACACACCGTCTGGCCACGCTGGCCAACACGCTGCGGCCCACGGTGGTGGCCCGCTCGCTGAGACACACCATCTGGCCACGCTGGCCAACGCCCCGCGGGCTCCGCTGGTGGCCCGCTCGCTGCGACACACCATCTGGCCGCGCTGGTCAACACCTCGGTGATGCCGGCGCCACAGGGGCCCTCAGGGCGGGTCTGGCCCTCGCACTGATCACGGTCGGAACGCGAGTGCACCATTGCCGGGAGTTCGGCGAAGTCCGGCCCTTGCCGCAACACCGGGGGTGCGTAACGGGGCAAGCGGCCCCTGGAGGGCCCCAAGTGACCGACCTTGGCACTAGAACATGTTCTAGCGCCGGAGCCCGCTGGCGTGGCGGCTCGCCCCGCAGCCGAGTACCCTGCCGCCGACTCTCACCCAGAGGCACCCTTGACCGAAGCCGTCTTGCAGACCAGTCAGACGCCTGAGGAGCTCGCCAGCGTCGTCGTTCGCTTCGCGGGCGACTCCGGCGACGGCGTGCAGCTGACCGGATCCCAGTTCAGTCAGACCTCCGCCCTCGCCGGCAACGACATCTCCACGCTGCCGGACTATCCGGCCGAGATCCGCGCCCCCACGGGCACGCTCTTCGGCGTGTCGGGGTACCAGCTCCAGTTCGGCTCCGTGGCGATCCGCACCCCTGGCGATGAGCCAGACGCCCTCGTGGCGTTCAACCCCGCCGCCCTCAAGACGAACCTCGCCGGCCTGCGCCGCGGCGGGCTCATCGTCGTGAACAGCGACGCGTTCACGTCCCGCAACCTCACGAAGGCCGGGTACGAGAGCAACCCGCTCGAAGACGGGAGCCTCGTCGGCTACCAGCTCGTGACCGTGGCGATGACCGAGCTGACCCGGCTGGCCCTCGCGGACAGCCCCCTGGGCAAGACCGACAAGGACCGCGCCAAGAACTTCTTCGCCCTGGGCCTCGTCTACTTCCTGTACTCCCGGGATCTCACCCACACCATCGAGTGGGTCAAGGCGAAGTTCGCCGCCAGGTCCGACGTGGTCGAGGCGAACATCAAGGCCCTCAAGACCGGCTACAACTTCGCGGAGACGACCCAGACGTTCGTCAGCACGTTCGCCATCCGCGAGGCCCGGATCGCCCCCGGGCGCTACCGCAACCTGACCGGCAACGTGGCCACCGCCCTGGGCTTCGTGGCCGCCGCGCGCACCGCCGGCGTCGACCTGTTCCTGGGCAGCTACCCCATCACGCCGGCCTCGGACGTGCTGCACACCCTGTCGTCGATGCGGGCCCAGGGCGTCAAGACCCTGCAGGCCGAGGACGAGATCGCCGCCGTGTGCGCCGCCATCGGAGCGAGCTACGCCGGCAGCCTCGGGATCTGCTCCACCTCCGGCCCCGGACTGGCCCTCAAGGGCGAAGCCATCGGGCTCGCGCTGATGGTGGAGCTGCCCCTGGTGGTCATCAACGTGCAGCGCGGCGGCCCCTCCACGGGCCTGCCCACCAAGACCGAGCAGTCCGACCTCATGATCGCCATGTACGGCCGCAACGGCGACAGCCCGCTGCCCATCGTGGCCGCCAGCTCCCCCGCCGACTGCTTCGCCGCCGCCTACGAGGCCGCCCGCATCAGCATCAAGTGGCGCACGCCGGTCATCTTCATGAGCGACGGGTACCTCGGCAACGGCTCGGAGCCCTGGAAGATCCCGGAGGCGGCCAACCTTCCTCCCATCGACGCGGCGTTCCTGGGCTCTGAGGCGAAGGACGGCTTCCAGCCCTACTCCCGGGACCCTGAGACCCTGGCGCGGCCGTGGATCAAGCCCGGCACGCCGGGGCTGGAGCACCGCATCGGGGGCCTCGAGAAGGAGCACCTGACGGGCAACGTGTCCTACGACCCGGCGAACCACCAGTTCATGTGCGAGCTGCGGCGCGACAAGGTCCTGCGGATCCAGGCGGACATGGGGCCCCTGGACCTGACCGGCGAGCGCACGGGCGAGGTGCTGGCGATCGGCTGGGGCAGCACCCGCGGCGCCATCGCCACCGCGGTCGAGGCCGCGCAGGCGGAGGGCAAGAAGGTCAGCCACTGCCACCTGCGGCACATCCATCCCCTGCACCCCGATCTGGGCGACCTCATCGCGGGCTTCGACAAGGTCCTGGTGCCCGAGATCAACCTCGGCCAGCTGATCCAGCTGCTCCGCGCGGAGTTCCTGATCGACGCCACGGGCTACAACCGGGTCACGGGCCAGCCCCTGAGCGTGCGCGGCATCCGCGAGGCCATCGACGACCTGCTGTACGGAGACCTCTGATGACCGCCCAGCCCCTCATCACGCTCGGCCGCAAGGACCTGGCCACCGATCAGGAGGTCCGCTGGTGCCCCGGCTGCGGGGACTACGCGATCCTCAAGAGCGTGCAGGGCGCCCTGGCCGGCCTGGGAGTGGCCAAGGAGAACATGGTCATCATCTCGGGGATCGGCTGCGCCGCGCGCTTCCCGTACTACATGGACACCTACGGGTTCCACAGCATCCACGGGCGGGCGCCGGCCTTCGCCACGGGCGCGAAGATGGCCAACCCGGATCTGTCGGTGTGGGTGGTGGGCGGCGACGGCGACATGATGTCCATCGGCGGCAACCACCTCATCCACCTGCTGCGACGCAACGTGGACCTGACCGTGCTGCTGTTCAACAACCGCATCTACGGGCTGACCAAGGGCCAGTTCTCCCCCACCAGCGGGCTGGGCATCAAGACGAAGTCGAGCCCGATGGGGTCCATCGATCCGGCCTTCAACCCCCTGGCCCTGGCGCTGGGGGCTGGCGCGACGTTCGTCGGGCGCTCGGTGGACATCTGGGGCAAGCACCTCGAGGCGATGGTGACCGCGGCCCACGCGCACAAGGGCACCTCGTTCATCGAGATCCTCCAGAACTGCATCATCTTCAACAAGGACGTGCACGACGGCGCCATCGGCCGCGCCGAGAAGGCGGAGCACAGCGTGGACCTGGTGCACGGCGAGCCCCTGATCTTCGGGGAGAACCGCGACAAGGGGATCCGCCTGGACGGCTTCACGCCGCGGATCGTCAACGTGGCCGACGTGGACCCGTCCCAGCTCCTGGTGCACGACGAGACCACGGACTCGGCCGCCTACGCCCAGCTGCTGGCGAGCTTCGACATCCCGGACCTGCCGGTGGTGACGGGGATCCTGCGCAAGGTGCAGCGCCCCACCTACGAGGTGTCGATCGCCGACCAGGTCAAGCTCGCCCAGGCCGCGGGCCGTCCGAGCCTGGACGACCTCTTCAGTCAGGGCGACACCTGGACGGTGCAGTAACCCGCGCGCAGGACTGGTTACGATGCGCGGCGATGCAACCGATCCGTCTCCTCGTCTTCGTCCTCCTGCTCCTCCCCGGCCTGGCCCGCGCGGGCGACTGCCCCGACGGCAAGGTGCTCGGCTGGGACGGCGGCACCTGCTGCTGGCCCGGCCAGAACGTGGGCCCCTTCGGGTGCACCGGCACGCCGACGAGCTGCCCGTCGGGCCTGGTTCCCACCGCGGAGGGGTGCTCCCCCGGTGACTCGGCGGCGGTGAAGCGCCTGGCCTACAACCCGGCGCTGCTCGATCCACGGCTCGCTCGCGAGCAGGCCCCCGAGACGTACGCGGTGTCCTTCATGACGACGAAGGGCGAGATCATCATCGACGTGACCCGCGCCTGGGCCCCCCTCGGCGCCGACCGCTTCTACAACCTCGTCAAGATCGGGTTCTACGACGACGTCGCGCTGTTCCGGGTGATCGACGGGTTCATGGCGCAGCTGGGCATCACCGGGGATCCGCTGCTCAACACGATCTGGCGCGAGGCCACCATCCCCGACGATCCGATCGTGCAGTCGAACCTGCCTGGCTTCGTCACCTTCGCCATGTCCGGCAAGGACTCGCGCACGACCCAGATCTTCATGAACCTGGCGGACAACCACCGCCTGGATCGCATGGGGTTTCCGCCGTTCGGCAAGCTGAGGGATCTGGCGGTCCTGAAGGCCGTCTACAACGGGTACGGCGAGGGCGCACCCGGCGGCCGGGGCCCGGACCAGGGGCGGATCCAGGACGAGGGCAACGACTATCTGCGGGCGAAGTTCCCGAAGATGGACTGGATCGTGAGCGCCCGCATCCTCGGGGAGGAGCCGCGCGAGGGGGGCATCACGGCGCGGGATGACGCGGGGCTGCAGGCGCTGAACGGCACCGAGCTGTACGTGCGCACGATGGGGCAGGGCGATCCGATCATCGTGGTGCACGGCGGACCGATGCTGGAGCACGGCTACCTGCTGCCGCACCTGTCGGCGCTGGCGGACACGCACGAGCTGATCTTCTACGACCAGCGGCTGTCGGGCCGCTCATCGGCCGAGGTGCCGGGCGGCTCGGTGCGCATGACGGACTTCGTGGCAGACCTGGAGGCCCTGCGGGTCGCCAGCGGGCACGAGCGCGTGCACGTGATGGGCCACTCGTTCGGCGGACGCATCGCCATGGAGTACGCCCTGGCCCACCCGGTGCGGGTGCGGTCGCTGCTGCTGTTGGACGCGATGCCCCCGACGGCGGCGCTGTGGCAGGAGGAGGAGGCGGCGCTGACGATGCCCGACGGCATGCAGGCGGAGATCGGGAAGATCACCGCCTCGGAGGCCTACACGTCGGGCGACGGGGCGGCGTACACGGAGCTGATGCGGCTGGTGTTCTCGATCCAGTTCCACGACCCGAAGCTGGCCAGCGGCCTCGACTTCTACCGGGCGCCGGACCTGGAGGCGCGCGCGGAGAACTACGCCAGGCTCATGCCGGATCTGCAGGACTTCGACCTGCTGCCGCAGCTGGCGGGGCTGCAGGCGCGCACGCTGGTGCTGTACGGGGCGGACGAGCCGGCGGCCACGATCAGCGGACCACGGCTCGACGCGGCGATCCCCGACTCGACGCTGGTGATCATCCCCGAGGCGGGGCACTTCCCGATGGTCGAGCAGCCGGCGGCGTTCCTGAAGGCCGTGCGGGCGTTCCTGGCGAAGTAGGCGCAGACGCGCGGGAGGGCTCTCTACCCCTCGGTCCAGCGGCTCAGCACGGCGTGGAAGTGGGCGGCGGCCTCCTCTTCGTCGTGCAGCCGCTGCATGCGCACGGCGTCGGTCCGCACCCCCTCCTGGAACGCCTTGAGGATGTGCAGATCCTCCCGCAGGATGTAGCGCGACGCCCCCCAGGTGGCCAACGCCCGCGCCAGCTCCAGGCCCCGCGCCCCCTGCCGACGACAGAACGCGTAGTGCAGCTCGCAGGTGTGCTGGTCGATGGGCCAGACCTGCATCACCGTGAGGTGGTACGGCAGCACGTTGATGAGGAAGTTGGGGAACAGCAGGTACTTGTGCAGCGTCGAGGTCTGCGCCGCGGTGTAGGGCCCGGCGCGACTGCACTTGTCGTCGAGCCACTTGCGGAACCCATAAGGCGCGATCTCCAGCGTCTGGCGCGTGTGATCGCCGTAGCTCGTCATCACCGGACCCACGTTCACGTGCCGACTGATGGTCGCCGCGTGCACGAAGGGCACATGATAGAAATCCGTTGCGTTCTCGAGCACCGCCTTCCAGTTGGTCGGCAGCTTGAACACCTTCTCCTGGATCGGCCGCATCTCCTCCAGCCGGTAGGGCGCCAGCTCTTCGGCGATGCCCCCCAGCGTGTCCCGCAGCGGCGGCGCGTTGCCCTCCACGTTGATCCACACGAAGCCCAGCAACACCTCGAGCCGCACGTTGTGCAGGTGCATCTTGCTGCAGTCGATGTGCTCGAAGCCCTCGGGTCGAGGCACCTGGTCCAGGGTGCCGTCCAGCCGGTACCGCCACCCGTGGTAGCGACAGCGGATCTCCTGCACGTTGCCGCCGCCCTCGAGGAGCTTGCTGCCGCGGTGCAGGCAGGTGTTCTGGAACGCCCGAAGCTCGCCCTGGCCGTCGCGCAGGACGATGACGGACGCGTCGAACTGTTCGAAGCAGAAGAAGTCGCCGGCCTTGGCCACCCGCCACGCGGGGCAGGCCACCACCCAGGACCGGCGAAACACCCGCTCCTTCTCCAGCGCGAGGAAGGACGCGTCCGTGTACCGGGTGCCCGGCACGGAGCGCATCAGCCCCGGCGCGCGCAGGCGGGTCACCTTTGGATGCTCACGGAGCGGTGTCACCATTCCGGCAGCATAACCGGCCCGCGCCGCGCGCCGCTCCAGGGGCCCCCGGCTCCCAGCGCGCCCCCCGTCAGGTGGCCAGATCCCCGCCGCTGGTGCCTGCCTCGCCGGTCAGCTCCCGGATCGTGTCCGGGAGGGGCACCGCAGCGGCCAGCGCCTCGTCCGAGTCGAGCTCCAGCTCGGCGATGATCAACCCCTCCTTCGGGCCCTCGAACACGTCGATCACCCAGGTCCCCTCGGGCCGCACGAGGTCGTAGCGCCGCTTGCAGGAGGTCCGCGCGGGCAACGCGGACAGGGCGTCGTACTCGGACGCGTCGAGGTAGATGGTGGTCATCTCCCGCCAGCTGGCCGGGCCCCCCGGCACCGGCTTCTTCTGCCCGAGCTTGCGCAGGAGCACGACTCCGTCCGGGTCCTCGACTCGTCGCAGGCGCAGCCGGGTCCCGATCAGGTAGCGGTCGTGCAACCGGCGGAAGTCCGGATCCACCCCCGGGGGCAGGCGCGCGAGCTCGAAGCGCCGCTCCTTCTCGATGCGCGCGTACCTGCCGATGTTGAGTCCGAAGGCCATTGGTAGACCTCCTACCACGGCGCCGAGTTGGCCTCGTGGGTGGACGCCGCGCTCGGTACGCTGGGACGCCCATTGGGTGCCGCAGCAGAGGAGCCGCCGTGAGTGAGCACGACCCGTCCGACCCACTGCTCGCCGAGCAGGTCGCCTATTACCGCGCCATCGCTGGCGAGTATGAGGATCACGCCATCCCGGGGGCCGGCGCAGCCGAGGTGATCGCCGCCCTCGATGCCTTCGGTCCGACCGGCGACGTGCTGGAGCTCGCCTGCGGCCCGGGGATCTGGACCGAGCGATTGCTGCGCCAGGCGACCAGCCTGACCGCCGTGGACGCCTCGCCGGAGATGCTGGCCCGCGCCCGTGCCCGGGTCGGGGAGCGCGCGCGCTTCCTGCGGGCCGATCTCTTCGGCTGGACACCGGACCGGCGGTACGACGTCGTGTTCTTCGGGTTCTGGATCTCCCATGTGCCCCTGGATCGCTTCGAGGCCTTCTGGTCGATGATCGCGGCGGCGCTCGCACCCGGCGGGCGCGTGTTCTTCGTGGACGACTCCTACCGTCCCGCCGAGGAGCTCATCGAGGGCGCGGCCTCCGCCACGGTGCAGCGCAGACTCAAGGACGGCACGCCGTTCCGCGCGGTCAAGGTCCCGCACCGCGCACCGGACCTGCAGGCTCGGCTGGGGGAGCTGGGCTGGGAGATCGCCGTCACCCAGACGGCTGGGGCCTTCTACTGGGGCGCCGGCGTACACGCCCGGTGACCGGCGTCGGGCACGGCGGTCCCCCTGGCGCGTCAACGGCGCCAGACAGGTTGTCTCCCCTCGATGACGCAACACCTTGGCGGCCGGTGGCCCACCTGCGGCGTCGCCGGCGGCGCGTCACCGGCGCCAGACCGCGGAGCGCGACAACCCAGCACGATGTAGCGAGTCAACCGCCTACTTTGTAGTCAGACGACTCCTGCCCACCGTCCGAGGCGCTTGTGATCCCGCCACCCCCTGGGCCGCAGTCCCCCATCGGCGACCTGTGGTCCCGCCCTGGCTCACTTGATGCACCGCATGTGCTCGTGACCGCCCGCTTGTCCTTCCGACTGCTCCTGTTCGCCACCGGCCTCGCCGCCGGCGCCCGGATCGCGGTCGCGCTGGGCGGCGGCTGACCTTGGAGCCCTCGGTGTCTGACCCGCTGCACGATCCACCGCACCCCGAAGGACTCGAGTCCCTCAGGTCCGCCATCGCACACCGGCTGAGCTCCAGCTTCGCCCACTCTGGCCGGCCGGCCCTGCACGCGGCGACCCTGATCGACGACCCGGTGCCGGACCCCTGGCGCCCGACGCCCGACACCGCCCACATCCCCACCCTGACCGACTCGATGGTCGTGTCCTTGACCCACCCTGCGCTGATGGAGGCGAGCTGATGGCCGACCACGCCCTCAAACAGACCAACGGCTGGGACCCGCTCGATCTGGGCGGCCCCCGCGCCACCCGTCGCCGCGACCTCGACTCCGGGAGCGGGATCCTGCGGGACACGGACACGCGCCCGGAGATCCGGCCCGTCACGCGGCCCACGAGCCGAGCGGCCGCGCCCCAGCACCCCCCGAGCGACGCCCCCTGGGACCAGCGCTAGAGCGCCTGGCAGCCGCAGCCGCACTGGTTGGCGAAGTACGTCTCCTCCGCCCCGCACACGAAGCGCAGCACCTGGCACTGCGCTGGGCTGGTGCTGACGTAGGTGAAGTCGGGGTCGTTGACGGCGCCGCAGGCGTTCCAGCCGCAGCTGTACTCCTCGCAGCCGAAGAAGCCCGGCACCTGGGGGTGCATGACGTTGGCGCAGTCCGCCGCCGCGCTGGAGTCGCTCTCGCACCACAGCTCGGTGTGGCAGGAGCCCGCCGGGTCCGAGACCCAGGTCTGCACGGCCTTGCACCACAGCCCCGGGTCGCACGACAGCGTCGCGATGCCCAGGCACGTGTCCCCGGCCCCCTCGCCCCAGCTGTAGGTCACCTCGGCGTCGCCCGCCTCGTAGCCGAACGCCTTCATCACCAGGGGCCGGCTGACGGCGCCGGTGATCTCGATGCTCTCGTGGCCCCAGTTGCCGCCGATCCCGTTGTAGCCGGACCAGGTGATCGTCATGCCGCGGTACAGCGTGGACTGCGCCCCGGCGCCGTTCAGGATCCCGTTGGGCCAGGACACGATCTCCGTGCCGTCCAGCCCGTCGATCAGCTGCACGTCCACGTCGCGCCCCTGGCCGGCCTGCAGCTCGATGGCGACGTTCACCATGCTCTGGGGGATCTCGCCGACCACCACCACGTCGTTCAGGGGCACGTACTGGGAGAACGAGCCGTCGCCGATCTCGTAGCAGGTGGGCACCGCGTCGAACGAGTAGCTGACGGCGGAGTCGCCGGCCTGGTAGCCGTACACCTTGAGCTGCACGTCCCGGTTGCTGTCGCCGTTGACGCGGATCCACTCGTTGCCGAACGTGCCCGCCGTCTGACCGCCGTTGTAGCCGGACCAGCAGTAGGTCACGCCCTCCCAGGTGGTGCAGTCCTCGGTGGAGCCGTTGAGCAGCCCGTTGGGCCACGCGATGATCTGGGTGCCCGTGGCCACGTCGATCAGCTGGATGTCCACGTCCTCCTGGGACACCAGGGACACCTCCACGGACCGCTTGCCGGCCGGGATCACGCCCACCTCCAGCGTCTGGTACTGGGGCACGAACTCGGTGAACGTGCCCGCACCAGACGAACAGTCACCGCCCCACTCGAACCCCGCGTGGGCCGCCGACGGCAGGACGAGCAGGGAACACAGGGCGATCAGGGGGCTGGAGCGGAGCATGGCGAGGACCTCGAAAATCGCCTCGGATCGGGACTTTCCGACCGCGAGGGGCAGGGCTTCTAGGTGAGCCCCCCCGGGAGGTCAACCTTCCTGCGCTACCATCCGCCGCTCCGAACGAAAGGGACCCGCCATGCGTGCATCTTCGCTCCTGCTGACCTTGCTCCTCGTCCTGCCTCTCGCGGCCTGCGGCGACGGCGGCAACGCCTCCGATCCGGTGGAGCTCGACCCCCCCGCCAAGACCATCACGAAGCCCGCCGTGGCCCCCACCAAGACCGTGGCGCCCATCGCCGCCACCGCGGAGCCGGCGGTCGATCCCTTCGCGGAGCGACGGGCCAGCTACCAGCCCGGCATGCTCGACCCCACCGTCGCCAAGGAGCAGGCCCCCGCCACCTTCACGGTGAAGTTCGAGACGACCAAGGGCGACATGCTGATCGACGTCACGCGCGCCTGGGCCCCCAACGGCGCCGACCGCTTCTACAACCTCGTCAAGATCGGCTACTTCGACGACACGGCGGTCTTCCGCGTCATCGGCGGGTTCATGGCCCAGCTCGGGATCAGCAGCGATCCGAAGGTCAGCGAGGTCTGGCGCGCCGCCAAGATCGACGACGATCCGGTCAAGGAGTCCAACCTGCCGGGCTACGTCACCTTCGCCATGGCCGGGCCCAACAGCCGCACGACCCAGATCTTCTTCAACTTCGTGGACAACAACCGGCTCGATCCCATGGGCTTCGCGCCCTTCGGCAAGCTGCGGGACATGGAGACGCTCAATGAGCTGTACGGCGGGTACGGAGAGGGCGCGCCCCGCGGACGCGGCCCCCACCAGGGCCTGCTGCAGAGCAAGGGCGGCCCCTACCTGAAGGAGAAGTTCCCGCTGCTCGACTACGTCACGAAGGCGAGCATCGTCACGCCGTAGCGCGCATCAGCGGGGCGGGCGTGCCCTGCCCTTTGGCGCGGCGGCCCGTCACTGGCACCATGTGCGCTTCACGGGAGGGGCCCAGCCCATGTGTGTTCGATCCTGCCTCGCCGCCCTGCCGGCCCTCGCCATCCTCGCGGTGGGCAACCCCGCGCAGGCCCAGACCGGCGGCCCCGACAACTTCGGCTACCAGTACCTGCCCACCACCTACGACTTCGTGCCGTTGCTGAGCACCTCGGGCGCCACGAGCACGAGCATCAACGGCAGCGGCGAGCAGGTCGTCACCCTGCCCTTCGCGTTCTCGTACTACGGCAACACGTACTCCCAGGTCGCCATCTCGGCGGAGGGCGCCCTCACCTTCACGACGAGCGCCTCGGTTCCCCCCAGCAACAGCTGCTTCCCCGCCGTGTCCGCCGGCTCGCCGGACATCGCCATCTTCTGGGATGACCTCAACCCCCTGACGGGCGAGATCCGGACCTGGCACGACTCCGCCAACCAGCGCTTCATCATCAGCTGGGAGGGCGTCGCCCACGCGCCCAACAACGGCGCGGCGAGCTTTCAGATCCAGCTGTACGAGGTCGGCGGCGACATCGAGATGCACTACGCCGACGTGGACTTCGGCAACGTCGTGTCCAACAACGGGGTCAGCGCCACGGTGGGGATCCAGGACAACGTGGGCGGCACCATCCTGCAGGGCAACTTCCTGGAGTGGTTCTGCGACAGCGGCCAGCTGTCCGACGGCATCGCCGTGAAGTTCAGCTCCTGCCCCGACGTGGACGGGGACGGCTTCACCGACGCCACCTGCGGCGGCGACGACTGCGACGACACCCTCGCGGTGAGCAACCCGGACTCCCCCGAGCTGTGCGACGGCCTGGACAACGACTGCGATGGCGTCACCAGCGACGAAAACAGCGACGACGACGGCGACGGCCAGACGCCCTGCGCCGGCGACTGCGACGACACCGAGTCCACGGTCCTCACCGGGGGCACCGAGGTCTGCGACGGCCTCGACAACGACTGCGTGCTCGGGGTCGATGATCCGTTCGACAACGACGGCGACAGCGTGGCCACCTGCGTGGGGGACTGCGACGACACCAACCCCAACGTGTACCCCGGCGCGGTGGAGATCTGCGACGGGCTCGACTCCGACTGCGACGGCGAGACCCTGCAGAGCTACCAGACGCCCGACGCCTCCCTGTTCACGACGGCGACGGACTTCTTCCGGGGCACGATGTTCGCGCCCTCCCAGACCACGTTCCTGGACTCCCTGAGCGCCTACATCGATCCCCAGGCGAGCTTCCAGACCCCCCGGGACATCGCGTGGCTGGTGTTCGAGGGCCCGGACCAGAACGGGGAGATGTTCAAGATCGCCGAGGTGGCCCAGCAGATCCCGAGCTCGGGGCAGGGTTGGTACGAGTCGCCGCAGATCGCCGTGTCCATGCAGCCCGGCATGCACTACGCGGTGGGCCTGTGGTGGGACGGCGAGGTGGGGTACGGCTACAACACCTCCCCCGGCTTCCCCGTGAGCCTGGACTGGGGCGAGAACATCGGCGGGGCGAGCTCGGGGCCCTGGGGCGCCCCCCCGAACAGCTCCGTGACGCTGTCGACGTCCACGTCCTACGACATCATCGTCAACACCGGAGGCGAGGCCGACTACGACTCCGACGGCGCCCTGGCGTGCGAGGACTGCGACGACACCGACGCGGGCACGAACACCGCCAGCGTCGAGGTCTGCGACGGCTCGGACAACGACTGCGACGGCGTGCTGCCCGCGGACGAGGCCGACGCGGACGGCGACGGCTACCTCGCCTGCGCCGACGACTGCGACGACACCAGCGCCGAGGCCTTCCCCGGCAACCCCGACGGCGAGACCTGCGACGGCCTCGACAACGACTGCGACGGGGCGCTGCCGGACGACGAACTCGACGCCGACTCCGACGGCTTCGTGCAGTGCGCCGAGTGCGACGACGCCAACGCCGCCATCAACCCCGACGCCGTCGAGATCTGCGACGGCGAGGACAACGACTGCGACAACATCACCCCCGCGGACGAGTCCGACCTGGACTCCGACGGGGCGCGGCCGTGCAGCGGCGACTGCAACGACCTCGCCGCGTCCGCCCACCCGGACAACACCACCGAGACGTTCTGCAGCGACAACGTGGACAACGACTGCGACGGCGACATCGACGGCGACGACATGGACTGCGTGACCGGGTTCGACGACGACGACACCACCGAGGCGACGGACGACGACGACTCCACGGGCGGAGGCGGCGGCGGTGGCTGCAGCGGCTGCGAGAGCAACGTGTCCGGGGACGGCGCTCCGTCCTGGCTGTGGCTGGGGGTGTTGGCCCTGGGGCTGCGGCGCCGACGCTGAGGATCCGCGCGCGCCTCGCGAACAAACCCGGGGGAGCTGCGGTCTCTCCCCCCACCTTGTTCGCCGATCCGGGTGCGGCGGGGGTCGGACGCGGCGGATCCGCGAACGAAGCGGCCCGGGGTGTCGCATCTCCCCGGAGTTGGTTCGCCGGGGGGGCTGGCTGAGCGAACAAAGCCGGTACAGGTGCCGCAGGTACCCCGAGCTGGTTCGCCAGGAGACCGTGCGCCGCCTCACGACCCACAGGCCGGCGCACTTCAGTGCGTCGCAGGGAGCGGCGCCGACGCTGACGAAGAGATCGGGCGTCGCGCGAGTCTTCCGCGGCTGCGATCAGCTCCGCTTGCGCCCGCGCACGGCGAGGGAGCCGATGGTGTCGGTGACGTCCGCCCGCCGGTCCAGGCACCGCCAGGATCGCTCGACGACGAAGCCCGCGTCCTGCAGGGCCTGGCTCCAGCCGGCCTCGGACAGCATCGTCATGGGGATCCCCATGACCTCGGGCCAGCCGTGGCACTCCGGGTTCTCCTCGTAGAAGTCCGTGCAGACGGTCAGGGTTCCGCCGGGCTTGATCACGCGCCACACCTCGGTCAGCGCGGCGCCCAGGTCGATGGCGTAGTACAGCGCCTCCATCGAGAACGCGTGGTTGAAGAAGGCGTCCTTCCACACGAGCTTGTCGAAAGACGCCTGCCGAAAGCTCAGGCCGTAGTGGGTGCCGTGGGCCGCCTTCGCGCGGGCCACCATCTCGGGCGCCGCGTCCACCCCCACCGCGGCCCCGAAGTTGCCCGCCTTCTCCCGGAGCCACAGCGTCGCCCAGCCGTTGCCGCAGCCCAGATCGAGCAGCTTGTCACCCAGATCGATGGGCATGTCCTCCAGGGCCTGGATGGCTCGGGGCTTGTGACCTCTCTCCATGCCCTCGGCGCGGCCGTTGCGGGCCCAGTCATCGAACAGGGCAGCGGTCTCGTTTCCGGTGGGCATCGGATCTCCAGTGTTCATCGGGGCCTGCGTGCATTCCCCGAGCCGCTGATATGGTCGGCCGCAGCATGGGTAGCACGCGAAGACGCTTCTTGAAGTACGGCCTGGGCGGCGTGGTCCTGCTGGCGGTGCCGGCCATCGGCCTGGGGCTGCGCCCCACGGTGCTGGTGGAGCCCGGGCGCCCGCTCCAGACCTTCAGCCCGGGGCAGTTCAGCGTGTTGAGGGCGGTGGCCGACGCGTTCTGTCCCGGCACCGAGGCGCTGCCCCCGGCGCGGGACCTGGCGGTGGCGGAGCAGCTCGATGCGCTGTTCGCGCGCATGCATCCGGGGGTCGGCAAGGATCTCGCTGCGGCCCTCGATCTGCTCGAGAACGCGCTCGCGTCGGCGCTGCTGGACCAGCGGCTCCAGACGTTCACCGCCTGCTCCGAGGGGGCGCGGGCCGCGGTGCTCGAGCAGTGGAAGACGAGCGGCCTGACCGTACGTCGAGCGATCTACAAGGCCCTGCGGGGCTTCGTCATGGCCGCCTACTGGGGCGACCGACGCACCTGGGGCCCGATGGGGTACGTCGGAATGCCGGACTACAGCGGCGTGCCGAGCCCCGCTCCGTTCGATGAGTGGATCGCCGCCAGCAAGGCCACGTCCGAGGACGCCGCCGAGGGAACCCAATGACCGGCAGGATCTTCGGCGCCGCAGACGTCGCCTCCGACATCACGCTGGACCCCCAGGTCTGCATCATCGGATCTGGCGCCGGCGGAGCCGTGCTCGCCGCGGGGCTCGTGGCCCAGGGCCTGGACGTGGTGATGCTCGAGGCGGGCGGACACTTCACCCGGGAGCAGTTCACGGGGGACGAGGCCTGGTCCTTCGACCGGATGTACCAGGAGCGCGGAGCCCGGGCGACCGAGGATCTGGCCTTCACGGTGCTGCAGGGACGCACGGTGGGCGGCTCCACCACCATCAACTGGACGACCTGCTACCGCACGCCGGATCGCGTGCTGGCGCACTGGGCGGAGCACCACGGGATCGAGGGGCTCGACCCGGACACGATGGGGCCGCACTTCGAGAGCGTCGAGCACCGGCTGAACATCCGCGAGTGGCCTGCCGGCGCCGCCAACCAGAACAACCAGGTCCTGCTGCGCGGGGGGCAGGCCCTCGGCTGGGACCCGCACCTGCTGCGGCGCAACGTGCGCGGATGCGTCAACAGCGGGTACTGCGGCCTGGGCTGCCCGGTGGACGGCAAGCAGGCCATGGGGGTCAGCTACCTGTCGGACGCGGTGCGGGACGGGCTGCGCATCTACAGCAACGTGGAGGCCACGCGGATCGAACACGCCAACGGCCGGGCCACGGCGGTGCACGCCTCCGTCCTCGATCCCCACACGGATCGACCGACCGGCGCCTCGATCACCGTGCGCCCGAAGATCCTGGTGAGCGCGGCCGGCGCCATCAACGGCCCGGCGCTGCTGCTGCGCTCGGGGATCGAGGGCGGCGGTCTGGTGGGGCGGCGCACGTTCATCCACCCCGTGTGCGGCGTGGCGGGGCTGTACGAGCAGCCGATCAACCCCTGGCACGGCGCGCCCCAGTCCGTCGGCTGCCACCACTTCAACGTGCGCGGCCCGGGCCAGATGGGCTACTTCCTGGAGTCGGCGCCGCTGCAGCCGATGCTGGCCTCCACCGTGGGGTCCCAGTTCGGCAGCGAGCACTCCGCGTTCATGGGCCGGCTCGGCCACGTCGGCGTGCTGATCGCCCTGGGGATCGACGGGTTCCTGCCCGAAGACGTGGGCGGCGCCGTGAAGGTCAAGGCCGACGGCCGGATCTGGCTGGACTACCCGGTGCGGGCCCCGCTCCTGGAGGCGCTGAAGGACGCGCACCTCAACATGGCCCGCTGCCACCTCGCCGCCGGGGCGTTGGAGCAGGTGACGCTGCACTCCGACCCGGTGCGGATCCGCGGCGAGGCGGATCTGGCGCTGCTGGCGGACGCGCCCTACGGCGCCCACAAGCACACGATGTTCACGGCCCACGTCATGGGGGGCTGCGGGATGGGCGGCGATCCGGCCAGCAGCGTGGTGGACACCGAGCACCGGCTGCGGGGGTTCGAGAACGTGTTCGTGGTCGATGGCTCGGTGCTGCCCACGTCCCTCGGCGTGAACCCGTCCCAGACGATCTACGGCCTCGCCCACCGGGCGCGGGGCTTCGTGGCAGCCGCGGTGTAGGACCGCGACGCCTCAGCCTGCGGACGAAGCGCCCACCAGGCCCATCCCGATGCGCACCAGCTGGAAGGCGAGCACCGCGTAGCCGGTGAACGTCACGAAGAGCAGCCGCTTGGGGACCGCTCGACCGAGCCTGCCCCCCAGCACGAACGGGTAGGCCGCCCGCGCGGCGACGTAGATCCCGCCGGTGATCGTCGCCTCGTCGATGCTGCCCACCAGGGCGTGCAGCCACAGCAGCACCAGGAAGATGGGCATGTGCTCCAGCATGTTCAGCTGGATCCGGTCCGCGGCGAGCATCTCCCGGTCCTGGGAGTAGTAGCGGTCGAACTTCTCGCCCCGCTCCTGGTAGGCGCGCCCCAGCCGGATCTTCGTGCGCAGCACCTGGGTCATGAAGGCGTAGTACAGGCCCACGTAGGCCAACGTGACCCAGGCCGGACCGATGGGGATGCCTCCGTCGGTGGTCTGGGAGCAGCCGGGCAGCAGCACGAGGAGCAGGGTGAGGAGCAGCGGGGTCTTCATGGAAGACGACTGTACCGCTGAGGCCCCCGGGGCGCATTGACCGACCCCGGACCCTTCTCTACCGTCGCGGGCCATGGGCGATCTGAACCTGTTCGACGCGTACGACCTCGTGATCCTGGGCGGCGGTCTGGCCGGGCTGACCCTCGCCCGCCAGCTGGGCCTGGAGCGCCCCGGCACCTCCATCCTGGTCGTCGAGCAGGCGGCGCACCCCTGCCCCGAGTCGGCCCACAAGATCGGCGAGAGCAGCGTCGAGCTGGCCGGACGCTGGTTCCGGGACACGCTCCAGCTCAAGGACCACCTGGACGAGCAGCACCTGCCCAAGCTCGGGCTGCGCTACTTCCTGCCCGGCGACAAGCACGACATCACCTCGCGCCTGGAGTACGGCCCGCTGCTCAACAAGGTGCCCGTGCCCTTCCGGGGCCTGCTGGTGCCGAGCTACCAGCTGGATCGGGGGCGCCTGGAGACCTTCCTCGCAAAGGACCTGCCGCCCACGACCCACTTCCGGGACACCACCGAGGTGATGGACTTCACCATCGACCGGGCCGGCCACTCCGTCACCGTGCGGCGGGGCGACGAACTCGTGACCGTCGCGGCGCGGTGGATCGTGGACGCGAGCGGGCGTCGGGCGCTGCTGAAGACGAAGCTGGGCCTGGCCGAACCCGTGGTGCACCACGCCAACTCCGTGTGGTGGCGGGTACAGGGCCGCATCAAGGTGGACGACTGGAGCGACGATCCCGAGTGGAGCAGCCGCATCAAGGCCCCCATCCGGTGGCAGAGCACGTGCCAGCTCCTGGGTGAGGGCTACTGGATCTGGATCATCGCCCTCGCCCCGAACCGCACCTCGGTGGGGATCGTGGCCGACCCCCGGATCCACCCCTTCAAGACCATGAACCGGAGCAGCAAGGCCCTTCAGTGGCTGGCCGAGCACGAGCCGCTCCTCGCCGAGGCGATGGCGGGCCGGGAGGTCTGCGACTTCATGGCGCTGAACGACTTCTCGCGCAACAGCCGGCAGGTGTTCTCGGCGGATCGCTGGGGCATGACGGGCGACGCGGGCCTGTTCACCGACCCGTTCTACTCGCCGGGCAGCGACTTCATCGCCATCGCCAACACCTACAACCTCGACCTCATCAAGCGCGAGCTGGCGGGGGAGGACATCGCCGAGCGGGCCGACCGGTCCAACTACTTCTTCAAGCTCCTGTACGACCAGTTCATGCGGGTCTACCGCGACCACTACGTCACCATGGGCAACCCCCAGGTAATGGCCGCCAAGATGGTGTTCGACAACGCCTTCTACTGGGGCTGGGCGGTGCTCGCGTTCCAGAACGGGCGCCTGTGCGACGTGGACTTCATGCAGGAGTTCCACGACGAGGTCCTGCGCTCGATCTCGCTGCACGGGCGGGTCGAAGAGCTCCTGCGGGAGTGGAACGCCGCCGAGCAGCCCCCGGTGGCGCCGGGTCAGTACATCGACCAGTTCGACGTGAAGATGCTCTGGTCCATCTACACGACCCTGATCCGGCCCATCGACGGCGACGTGCTCAAGCGCCGCATGAGCGAGAACCTCGACCGGCTCGAGGCGCTGGCTGAGGTGATCTTCCGGCGGGCGACGCGGGGGAATCCACGGGTGCAGGCGGCCGAGCACATCAACTGCCACGTGCTCACCCTGGACGAGTCGAAGTGGGACGCGCTGGGGCTGTTCGACGCCCCGGACAAGTCCGCCGCGGTGGCGCGGGTGCGGCAGCAGGCGATCCCGCTGTGGGTGGACGGATCGGTGGACGCAGCGGCCCGGCTCGCCGCGATCAGCAGGCCCGACGGGCCCGACGCGGCCCTCGTGCCCCAGGCCGCGCCCGCCCCCCTCGAAGCCGGCGGCTCCTTCGACGCATTTGGCGACTGAATCGGGAGCCGCTAACCTCCCGCGCCATGAGCCAAGACCTCTCCGCCCCCGCAGACGTCGCCGCACCGCCGGCCGACGCGACGATCACCGCCTCCGGCCTCGCCTGGAGGAGCCTCAGCGCCGGCTCGGGCGAGCGCCCCACGAGCGGCGCCACCGTGACCGTGCACTACAGCGGCTGGACCCTGGACGGCACGCTGTTCGACAGCTCCCGCAAGCGCGGCCAGCCCACGAGCTTCCCCCTCAACCGCGTCATCAAGGGCTGGACCGAGGGTCTGCAGCTCATGACGCTGGGCGAGAGCATGCGGTTCTGGATCCCCGCGGGCCTCGCGTACGGCGAGAACCCCGGCGGCGGCCGTCCAGGCGGCATGCTGGTGTTCGACGTGGAGCTGCTCAGCTTCGTGGAGCCCCCCGCCCCGCCGCAGGTCCCCGAGGACGTGGCCGCGCCCCCGGCCGGAGCGAAGGTCACGCCGTCGGGGCTGTTCCGTCGGGTGCTCAAGGCGGGCACCGGCACGCGGCACCCGAGCGCGCGGCACACGGTGTCCGTGCACTACAGCGGCTGGACGCTGGACGGCAAGATGTTCGACAGCAGCGTGCTGCGCGGCGAGCCCGCGAGCTTCCCCCTCAACCGGGTCATCGCGGGCTGGACCGAGGGCCTGCAGCTGATGGTCGAGGGCGAAAAGACCCGCTTCTGGATCCCCGCGAAGCTCGCCTACGGCGACAACCCCGGCGGCGGGCGCCCCGGCGGCATGCTGGTGTTCGACGTGGAGCTGCTCAAGATCGGCTGACCCGCGCGTAGGCTGGCGGCCGCACCCTGGAGCGGTCATGACGAACGACAAGCAGCTCAAGAGCCGACGCGGCACCTATTCGCTGCCCCACCTCATGCGCTGGGGCGAGCGGACCGCCTGGCCGGAGCCGACGCCGCGCCCCCTCGTCGGCCCCGACACGAAGATCGCGGCCATCGGGTCCTGCTTCGCCGAGCGCATCACCGAGTACCTGTCGGCGCGCGGGCTCCACACGACCTTCCACCCCGCCGGGCTGCAGTACAACACCTTCGCCATCCGCCAGGAGTTCGAGCACCTGTTCGGGACCAGCGGGTACAGCGACGACGACGTGGTGCTGGGCGACGACGGGGTCTGGGAGCACCTGTTCCGCAAGGCCTTCCGCAGCAAGGAGTCCAAGGAGACGGTGCTCGCGATGGCCAGGGCGGCGGACGTCCTGGCTCGACGCGCGTACGCCGAGGCCGACGTGGTGGTGATCACGCTGGGCCTCACCGAGATCTGGCAGCGGGAGAGCGACGGACTCGTGGCCGTGGAGCTGCCCCCGGCGCCCTCGTACCGCTCTGGCGGCTGGACCTTCCGCGACGCGCGGGTCAGCGAGAACATCGCCAACCTGGAGCGCACCCTGGAGCTGCTGCAGGCGAACACGAAGGCCACGGTGCTGATGACGGTGTCGCCGGTGCCCCTCGCGGCGACCTTCCGGGACGAGGACATCATCGTGGCCAACTGCGAGAGCAAGTCCCGGCTGCGGGCCGCGCTCGCCGACTTCCTGCTCGACCACCCCGACGTGCTGACCTTTCACAGCTACGAGCTGGTGGCCCAGTGGCAGGGGCAGGGCACGTTCTTCGAGGACGACGGCCGCCACATCAACCCCCAGGGGGTCGCCTTCATCATGAACGAGTTCCTGCGCATGTTCGGCAGGGGCGCGATGAAGGCCGAGTTCGTGCCCTTCGGCAGCGTCGCGATGCCCGACCAGACGGCAGCAAGGCGGCTGTCGCGGCTCAAGTCGAAGGTCGCGCGCAAGGTCCGCCGCCTCAAGGGCCTGGAGGGCTGAGCGCGGTGCACGGCCTGGACGGCGCGGCCGTGAGCGCCCTGGTGGACGCGCGCTTCGCCGCCCTTCGCCACACGCTCGGCCCCCGGCTGCGACCCGGCTTCGACGCCCTGCTCGCGCGCCAGCGCTGGGGGGCGGCCGCTCCGGGCTGGTACACCGCGCCGGAGTCCCAGCCGATCCTGGTGCTGGTGCTGCAGGTGGCCGAGGCGCTGGGGGACGCGGTGCCGCGCAGCGCCGTCCAGGACGCCCTCGAGGCGGCGATGCTCGGGTACGCCTTCGTGCGGGTGCAGGACGACTGGCTCGACGACGGCCTGCTGGCCACGGATCCCGAGACCACGGCCCTGCTCGCCGATGCCCTGCTCGTGCACCACCAGGCCGCCACCGCGCGGGCCGTGGGGGGCGGCGACCCGGCCTACTGGGATCTCTTCGCCCGAACCTGGACCGGCTACGGCGAGGCGATGCTGCTGGAGCGGGAGCTCCTGCGGGGACCCGCGGCGGGCGCCCCGCCCTACGACGCGGCGGCGTTCGAGGCGGTGCTGCTCCGCTCCCGGCCCATGGTGCTTCCGCCCGCGGCCCTGCTCGCCCGGGCCCACCACCTGAGCCGGCTGGGTGCCCTGGAGCGGGTGGTGCACGAGGCCGCGCGCGCGGCGCAGCTGCTGGACGACGCCCTGGACGTGCTGTCGGACTTCGACGCGGGGGCCATGAACCACCTCGTCCAGCGATTCGGCGGCCTGCACGGACGGCAGGCCCTGTGCGCAGGTTGGGTCCTGGGCGGGTTCGCCACCGTCTGGGAGGAGGCCGACGCCGCGCTGCAGGCCGCCCTTCACGCCGCCGACGAGGTCGGGATCAGCGGACCCTTCGGGCGCTTCGTCGCCGCCCGGCGCGCGGTCATGGACCGGGTGCGCGAGGCTGCCTGGGCCGCAGTCACGCGCTGAGAAAAGGTCGCGCGAACCGCTCATGGTTTCTGTTGCGTGCACTCTTGTGGTACGTGATGGAGGCACGGTTCGGGTCGAATCACCACGGGGACCAACAATGATCAAGCTTCCGCACGAGACCATCGGCAAGGCCATCGCTGACGCCGACTTCCGCAAGCGCCTCCTGGCAGACCCCAGGGCCACCCTCGCCGCCGACGGCGTGCACGCGGACGACGCGACGATCTCCAAGATCGCGGCCCTCGATCCCGATGTCGTCGAGAAGATGCTGTCCGATGCCGGTGGCGCCCTGGGCGACGCGGCCGCCATGTAGGCATGAGCGGCGAGCCCGGCGCGGCCCTGGACGCGGTCGCCGCCCTCTACGACCGCCTGAGTCCGACGTTCCTGCGTTGCGCCGGGCCGACCTTTCAGGCCGGGCTCGTGCGGCGTCCGGACGGCGTTGAGGACGCGGCCTGGTCCAACCGCGCCCTCGCGGAGCGAGCCGGCGTGCAGCCCGGGGCCCACATCCTCGACGCCGGCTGCGGGGTCGGTGGCCCCGCCTGCGACATCGCCGCCGCGTTCCCGGACGCGCAGGTGGTGGGCCTGACCGTGTCGGTTGTGCAGGTGGACCTCGCCACAGAGCGGGCGCGGGCCGCGGGGTTGTCCGAGCGGGTGACGTTCGTGGAGGGCGACTTTCACGCCCTCCCCTTCGCGGACGACACGTTCGACGTCGTGCTGTACCTCGAGAGCAGCGAGTACTCCTCCGATCTCGACCGGCTCTTCGCCGAAGCGGCCCGGGTCCTCAAGCCCGGCGGCGCGGTCTACGTGAAGGGCGCCTTGCGGCGCGAGGGGGCCCTGAGCCCGCAGCAGCAGGCCGACCTCGCCGCGTACGACGCGATGTGGGCGATCCAGCGCACGCCGTCGCCGTCGGAGATCGCGGCGGCGATGGCGCGGACGGGCCTGGTCGTGGGGCTCCCCACCTGGCTCGAGTTGGGCAGCGGTCACTTCATCGGCAGCATGTTCGAGCTCGGCCCCGATGGGCTGAAACCCAACGCGTTCGGGCAGGCGCTCTTTCGCCGGTTCGTGGATCTGCCGGTCGGCTTCGCGGACATCCGGGCCGTGTGTCCCCCATGACCCGAGCGCGCGCGCACCGGGACCCCGACTGCTAGCTTCGGGCCGGCGCGAAAGGGAACCGTGGGCCGAGTCGATCAGTTCTCCAGCTACCTGCCCCGCAGGTTGATCGACCGGGTGGCCCTGCGGGGGTCGCCGCCCGCCGATGTCTCCAGTGACCACTTCGAGGCAGCGGCGCTCTTCGCGGACATCACGGGCTTCACGGCCCTCGCGGAGCGCCTCGCCCAGGGCGGACCCCGCGGCGCCGAGCGCCTGACCGATCTGCTGGAGCTGCTCTTCGGCCGACTCATCGAGCAGATCCTCGACTCCGGCGGCGACATCATGCTGTTCGCGGGGGACGCGATCCTCGCGGTGTGGCCCGCCGCCGCCGGCTTCCCCCTGGACTCCGCGGCGCGGGTGGCGGTGAGCTGTGCGCTGGCCTGCCAGGACGCGGTCGCCAACCTCGCGCTGCAGGGCGACGAGGGCGAGCTGACCATGCGCATCGGCGTGGGGGCCGGCGAGTGCGCGCTGCACGAGGTCGGGGGCACCCAGGGTCGGTGGCTGAGCGTGGCCACGGGCGCCGCGCTGGTCCGCATGGGCCGCGCCGAGAAGGCGAGCGGGCCCGGGCAGGTGGTGGTCGCCGACGAGGTGTTTCCCCTGGTCGAGGGCGCCTTCGCGCTCGAGCGGATCCCGCGGGGGTGGGTCGTCAAGGCCCGCAAGGCCCCAGCGCCGCCGTCGCGCCCTTGCAGCCTCGATCCGGACACGCACGTGGCCGAGGACGTCATCCGCGCCTACCTGCCCGACACGTTGATCGCCGGGATCGACGCCGACCAGGTCCGGTGGATCGCCGAGCTCCGCACGGTGTCTACGGTCTTCCTGCAGCTCCCGACGCTCAACCCCTCCGCGCCGGGCCATCTGCGCACCCTGCAGTCGGTGGTGATCCGGGTCCAGGAGCTGATGGAGTCGATGGGCGGCGCGCTCAACAAGATCATGTGCGACGACAAGGGAACGACCATCGTCATCGGGTTCGGGCTCCCGCCCCAGGCCCACGAGGACGACGCGGTCCGCGCGGTGCGCACGGCGAGCCGACTGCGCGAGTTCCTCCGGGCAAGGGAGCTGTCCTTCGGGATCGGCGTCGCCACGGGCCGGGCCTTCTGCGGCGCCTATGGATCGGATCGGCGCCGCGAGTACACGATGCTCGGCGACTCGGTGAACCTGTCCGCGCGCCTCATGGCCGCGGCGCGGGACGATGTCCTGTGCGACCAGCGCACCGTCCTGGACTCCCTGGAGCGCCTCTCCTTCGTCGAGCTGCCGCCGGTCTCGGTGAAGGGCAAGGCGGGGCCGGTGCCCGTGGCCAGCCCCACCGGAGAGCTCGACCTGACGGGCCGCCACGAGGTCCTGCTGACAGGCCGGCACGAGACCCTGGCCACCGGCCGCTTCGACCTCACCTCCAACCCGGCGGGCTTCGGCACCCTGAGCAACATGGAGCTCCCATCGGCGTTCGACGTGTCGCTCTCGGGGGACGCGCCAGGTCCCGAGGGGAGCCGCCTGGTGGGACGCGCCGCGGAGCGAGAGCTGCTGGCCCGCCGCCTGGAGGAGCTCTGCGACGACGGCCGCAAGGGGGTGATCGTCATCGAGGGCGAGGCGGGCTTCGGCAAGTCGCTGCTGGGCGCGTGGCTGCACGGAGCGGCGGTGGGGCGCCAGGTGACCCCGCTGCTCGGGTCCAGCGAGCCGACCACCCGGGCGGATGCGTGGCACCCCATCCGGGAGGTCTTCGCCCAGCTGCTGGAGCTGGACGGCACCGACGATCCGGCGGCCGCCGAGCAAGCCGTCGCGCGCCTGCTCGGCGGGCACGAGCGCCTGCTGAGCTGGGCCCCGCTGCTCGGCGACCTGCTGCCCACGGCGCTGGCCTCCAACGAGACGACCGCCCGCATGACCGGCACGAGCCGCGCGGACGCCCTGCGGGAGCTGCTCGCGGCCCTGCTCCAGGCCGAAGCCGCCCGCAGGCCCCAGCTGATCCTGCTCGAGGACGTGCACTGGATGGACGCGACCTCCTGGGCGTTCGTGCGCACCATCGTCAGGAGCGTCGATCGGGTGCTGCTGGTCCTCCTGACCCGTCCGATGGGCGCGTCCACACCGCCGGAGCTGGAGGAGCTCCTCGGGCGGGCCGACTGTGACCACATCGTGCTCGACTCCCTGCATGACGCCGAGATCGTCGAGCTCGCCCGACGCCGGCTGCGGGTGAACGAGGTGCCCGAGGCGGTCGCCCGCGCGATCACCACCCGGGCCGAGGGGAACCCCTTCTTCGCGCAGGAGCTGACGTTCGCGCTCCTGGAGTCTGGCGCCATCGAGGTGTCGGACGGTGTGTGCACGCTGGTTCGACCTGCCGTGAACATCGACCTGCCGGACACGCTGCAGGCCGTCGTCACGAGCCGCCTGGACCGGCTGGAGGCCCGCCACGGCCTGACCACCAAGGTCGCCTCGGTGATCGGGCGCTCCTTCGGGCAGCTGCTGCTCGCCGACGTGCATCCCCAGCCAGACATGCGCCTGGTGGTGCGCGGCCACCTGGAGGCCCTGGCCGAGGCGGACATCGCGGAGGTGGAGACCGACGACATCGACCCCACCTGGGGGTTCCGCCACATCCTCTTCCAGGAGACGGCGTATTCGCTGCTTCCCTTCGCCCAGCGCCGCGAGCTGCACAGGGAGATCGCGCGCTGGTACGAGGCCCACCCCCTGGACGACGCGGTCAACGGTCCGCTCCTGGCGTGGCACTGGCGCGGGGCGGAGGAGCTCCCGAAGGCCATCGACGTGCTCGAGGCCTCCGGCGAGGCGGCGGTGCGTCGGGGCGCGGCGCGGGAGGGCCTGGCCCTGTTCGACGAGGCCCTGGAGCTCAACCGGATCCTGGGCGAACCCGACTCCCCGGCGTCCCCCGCGAGGCTCGCGCGCTGGCATCAGCAGCGAGGCGCGGCCCTGACCCAGATGGGCGACATGGCCCGCTCCAAGGCGACGTACGTCCTGGCCCTGGACAACCTCGGCTTCGCCCTGCCCACCACCGGGCTCGGGTGGGGCTGGATGCTCGTCCGGGCCCTGCTGACCCAGCTGCGCCATCGCTTCCTGCCGGCTCGACGCACCATCCTTCCCCCGGACGAGGAGGCTCGCCTCAAGAGCGCCGCGCAGGTGTTCTCGGCGTGGGGAACGTGCGGCTACTTCACCATCGAGGTGATGCACTGGTTCCTGGGCACGCTCCTGGCGATCAACCTCGCCGACGAGACGGGCGACGACCAGCCGGCGGGGCAGGCGCTGGGCTCCTTCGGCAACGTCGTCGGCGCCTTGAAGCTGCAGCGAGCGGCGCGGCACTACTTCGACCGCTGCCGCCCCATCGAGAACGCCTACGACCGCACGGTCGGGATCTGGGCCGAGGCCGTGTTCGAGATGACGTACTGCCGCTGGGATCCGCTGGACCGGGTGCTGCAGGAGGGGATCGCCCTGGGCCGGAGCACCGCGGATCACTACACCCTCGGGGTCGGGCTGACGGTGCGGGCGGTGGGCTCGTTCCTGCGCGGCGAGATCGAGAGCGCCGTCAAGGATCACCACGAGGTGCTCGTGTCGGCGCGGCAGCGGGGCAACACGGAGCACGAGTCCTGGTCGCTGACGTTCGGGGTCCCCGCCCTGCTGGGGCTGGGCCGCGACAGCCTCGCCGACGAACAGCTCCAGGCCTGCGAAGAGCTCGTCGAGCGCCTGGATCCGTTCACCCACGTCGGGTTCCACGGGGTTCGGGCCCAGGTCCGGGCCCGTCGCGCCGACTACGACGGAGCGCTGGCGGACGTCGCCCGGATGCTGGCGCTGTACGGGCAGCACCCCATCGCCTTGTTCACCCACCTGCCCGGGTTCGCCGGCGCCGGGGAGGCCGTCCTGGCGGCCCTCGCCGCGTACAACAGCGGGGCCAGCGTGCGCCCCCCACCCGGCTGGACCCTGAACAAGCTCGTCAGGAAGACCTTCGGGCTGATGAACGCAGGGGCGTTGAGCTTCTTGTACTTCCGGCCCCGGCGGCACCTGCTGAAGGGCACGCGGGCGTGGCACGAAGGGCGGCACGGAGCGGCCCGCAGGGCCTGGGCCAAGGGCACCGAGCAGGCCGAGGTGTGGCGAATGGACTACGAGGTCGCCCTGATCGCGGTGGAGCGGGCGCGGCTGCTCCCGCCGGGCTCGGCGGACCAGGTCGCGGCCGACGAGCACGCGCGAGCCACCCTCACCCGGCTGGGCGCCACCGGCGACCTCGCCCGGCTGGATCAGGCGTAGGAGCCACATGACGAGCTGGTTGGAGACAGATCTGTTCGGGCTCGGGCAAGCCGCGTTCGACGACTTCAAGGCCGAGCTGCTCACCTACGGGCTCGACATCGATCCGGAGCTGGAGCTGCGTCGCGCCAACGGGCTGCTCTGCTACTACAGCGTCACCGATCACCACATCTACCTGTCGATCCCCGAGTGGGACGACACGTCCATCGCCATCTTCCAGATGGTCGTGGGATCCCTGTTCGACGCCGAGGACGAGGCGGCGCTGCTGCGCTTCCTGAAGCTGTTCATCCCCCGGGTCATCGCCCACGAGATCGGCCACCACCTGCGCCACCGTCAAGGCCTGTTCGACAAGGCGAACCTGTGGCAGGAAGAGCAGATCGCCAACGAGCTCGCGGTGGCGCTGACCAAGCGGCGCTGGTCCCCGGAGGACCGGGCCTTCTGCACGCGGTTCATCCGGCGGGCCATCGACTCGCTGGCCACCAAGGTCGGCCAGAAGATGATCGCCAACGACAGCTACAGCGATGTGCTGGAGGCGCTGTACTCCGAGGGGCGGCTGGGCACCAGGACCGTCATGACGATCCGGGCGGTGGGCGAGCTGTTCGACGTCGAGCCGCTGGACATCCTGGCCAAGGCGGGCGTGGTTCCGGCCGACGTCGTCGCGCGGCTGGGGGGGCGCGACGACCTGATCACGGACTTCAACGCGACCTACACCAACGACCAGCTGACCTACATGTACTACCAGATGGGTTGGCTGCAGGTGGACCTGACGAGCCGCGAGTCGGGGTACATCGACGAGTTCGCGCGGGTCCGCCTGAACGTCGATCCGGAGCTGCTGCCGCCGGTCCCCAGGGACTACAAGACGTCCACGGGGCAGGTCATGGCGTGCTACCGGGCCCACCAGCGCGCGCTCGCGGCGGGCAGCGAGGTCGGGTCCAACTACTTCTACAAGCGGTACCGCACCGAGCTGCTGGAGCGGCTGCAGACCGCGAAGCTCGGCGTGCCCGTGCAGGTGGCGGCGCTCAAGCGCAACGGGGACTTCCTGCTGGAGTCGTGGGACGCGGGAGAGACAGACCGGCTCGAGATGCTCGCGCCCCTGGTGCCGGCCAGGCTGCGCAGCCTGCTGCCCTCCCGGATCGACCAGACCGTGCAGCCCGACCTGAATGTGCGCGCCCTGCTGACGACGGAGACGGACCGGCGGCTGTTCGAGCACCTGTGTGGCCGGGACGACCCGGCCGCCGCGAACACCCTGGAGCGCCTGGCGTTCCTGGATCGCAGCGAGCTGTTCAAGTCGTTGTCGGCCGAGGTCCTGATGGACGTCGCCCACTCGATGTTCGACATCCGGCTGAGAACCGACGAGGTGATCATCTGGCAGGGCGAGCACCAGAACGACGTGTACGTCACCGCCGCCGGGGCGCTGCGGTACGAGGCGAGGAACGCGCGCGGAGCCCTGGTGAAGAAGGGCGACATCGTGGTCGGTCAGGTGTTCGGCGAGATGTCGTTCCTCGCGGACCAGGCCCGCAACGCGACCATCGTGGCCTCGGAGCCGACGCGGCTGCTGGTGGTCAAGGGGGCGGACCTGTCGGTGCTGATCTACGAGCACCCCTCGATCATGAAGAGGCTGGCCACCGTGATGGTCCGGCGACTGGCGGCGACGATGGCCGACGGAGCCGGCGGGGCCGGTTGATCCGCGGGATCAGAGGGGACGCAGCGCGCTCCTGACGACCTCGTGCAGCTCGACGCTCAGGGCGTGCAGCTGGGTGGTCGCGTCCCGCGCGGGCCGGTCGTCCAGGGTCAGCTCCAGGTCGCCGAAGGTGCCCATCCCGCCGGCAAACATGTGCAGCAGGTCGCGCACGAGGCGCGGCACGGAGAGCGGATCCGCGCTCGACCGGCCCACGGCGACGTGCTCGTGCACCCGCCCGAACGCCATGGCCCAGCGGTCCTCGCCGTGGTCGTTCAAGATCGCCACCATCTCGGTGATGAGGACGTCGATGCGGTCTGCTGCGGTCATGGGTCGGTAGGATAGGCCCGTGACCGAGCCCACCGCGCTTCCGCCCACCCTTCGCCGCAACCTCGCCCTGCTCACGGCCCAGAACAAGGAGCTGGCCGAGCGGATCACGTGGCCGTGCTCCAGCGAACATGTGGCCTGGACCGACGACGGACAGGCCGCGTACCAGGTGCACCGGACATGGCTCCCGCTGTCCCTGTCTGCCGAAGACGCCGCGGACGTGGCGCTCGGGGATGGCGGCACCCACACCGACGTGCTGGTCTTCGGGCTCGGGTTGGGGGAGCAGCTCGAGCACCTGCTCACCGTGTTGCCGAAGGCCCGGATCTGGGCGTGGGAGCGGGACCCGTGGCTGCTGCGGCAGGTCCTGGACCGCCGTGACTGGACGCCGGCCCTGCGGCGCGGCCAGCTGAAGTTCCTGCTGACCTCGGATCTGGTGGAGATCGCCCGGTCCGAGCGGCCCCTGCGCATCGTGGAGCATCCCTTGCTGGCCGACGTGTACCGGCTCGAGCGGCGGCTGCTGGAGCGGCGGCCCGAGCGGATCGCGCTGCTGGCCGCGGGCGGGCTGTTCGTCGATGACGTGGCCGCGGCGCTGGCGGAGCAGGGCGTGAGCGCGGTCACCTGGGATCTGGCCCGGTGGTCGCGCGAAGAGCTGGTGCGCGTGGCGGAGCAGCTGAAGCCCGAAGTGGCCATCGCCATCAACTACACCCACGGCCTGGCGGAGCTGGCCGCCGAGCTGGGGGTCCCCCTCAAGGTCTGGGAGATCGATCCGTCCACGGACGTGCTGCCGGACCTGCCGGGCGGACCGGAGGGCGCGGCGTCCCAGGGGACCCGGCTGTTCACGTTCCGCAAGGGCAACGTGGACGCGTTC
Source organism: uncultured Pseudomonadota bacterium (assembly GCA_937891735.1). GTDB lineage: Bacteria > Myxococcota_A > UBA796 > UBA9615 > UBA9615 > JAGSHC01. The sequence goes on from CALAGR010000064.1 coordinate 54,271, forward strand.
GAGGCGGCGGGGTTCGCACATGTGGAGCACCTGCCGCTGGCCGCCAACCCGGAGCGGCGCAAGCCGACGGAGCTGTCGCCCGAGGAGCAGGAGCGGTACGGCGCCGACGTGACGTTCGTGGGCAGCTCGATGGTGGAGCAGGGGCTGGCCTTCCGCTCGCGGCTGTTCGCGGGGTACGCGTTCTGGAAGGGCGGCGATCCCGACGCCGCGATGCAGGAGGCGGAGGAGGCCACGCAGCGGGTGCTGGACGCGCAGCGCGACGATCTGTCGGCGTACCGCGTGCCGGAGCTGCTCGCGCAGGAGCTGCGCTGGTTCGTGGAGGCGTACGGCAAGGACGACGCGGTCTACGAATCCCTCGGGGGCGCCTCGCCGGACGCGCTGCTGGGCGAGATGGCGGCGGCGGACAAACGCATCACGTACGTGGCCAACCTGGGGCAGGTGGGCATCAAGGTCTGGGGCGACGCGGGCTGGGACCACGTCGCGCAGTACGGGTGCGAGGTCATGGGGCCGGCGGGCCACCGGGACGAGCTGACGGCGATCTACGGCACCGACGCGATCCACGTGGACATCGGGCGCATCTACCAGAGCAACATCGTCACGATGCGGGTGTTCGACGTGCTCGCGTGCGGAGGGTTCTGCCTCGCCGAGTGGAGCGAGGGGCTCGACGAGCTGTTCGTGATCGGGGAGGAACTCGACACGTACCGGAGCCTCGACGAGCTGCTCGAGAAGGTCGAGCACTGGCTGGAGCGGGGCCCCGAAGCACGCCGGGCGGTGGGGGCGGCGGGGCGCGCCCGGGTCCTGAAGGACCACACGATCGAGGCCCGATTGAGGCACATGCTGCGATAGATCCGGCTCGCGATCAAAAGCGGATCCCGAACCCGAGCATCACCCGGGTGTCCTGCTTTGTGTCCGCTGGGTTCGTGGTGGCCTGCACGTCGAACCAGTACGGCCCGAAGTCGGCCCGCACGCCGCCGCCCACCGCCGGCATCCACCGCCGCGTGTCCCAGGTCGTGCCCGAGGTCGCGTCGTAGGCGCAGTCCTGGGCGAACGGATCGCAGCCCGGATCCTTGAAGCGCAGCGTCTGCTCGTGCGTGCCGGTCCGCTCCGAGGCGATCCCCGCCGTGAAGTAGGGCTGGATCGCGAAGGGCAAGTGGCTCTTGGGGTGGAACGGGAGCTCGAGCCGCGGCCCGATCTGGGCCGCCAGCAGCAGCCGGCTGCCCCGTCGCCCGTCGTCCTGCCCGTCCACCTTCTTGCGCGCCAGCAGGTCCGCCTCGAAGACGAGCCCGACCATCAGCTTGCGGTCGAGCACCACCTCCAGACCGGTGGTGAGGGTCAAGAACGTGCCGGACCGCGCGTCCCGCCCCGGCAGCCGGCTGACCCCCAGGCCGAACCGGCCCTGCGGCTCCACGGTCGGCCCCTTCGGCAGCGACGCCTCCCCATCGAGCAGCTCCCGCAGCAGCTCCACCCGGGTGGCCGCGCCGAGGCTCCCGATGCCCAACGTCACCACGCCGATCACGTTCCCCTGCAGGTCCAGGATCGGACCGCCCGAGTTGCCCGGCTGCACCGCCGCCGACGTCTGCACCGACGTCTCGCCGATCTGCGACACGATCCCCTCGGTCAACGACCACGTCAGCAGCCCCTTCGTCGGCCCCTTCTTGACGTCTTCCGGCGGCGCCAGGGGATGGCCCAGCACGGCGACGGTCGTGCCCACCGGTGGCGTCTGCGCGGCCAGGGACAGCGGGGCCACGGCCTCGCCGCCCACCACCAGGGGGGCCGGGAGCGACAGCACCGCCAGGTCCCGCTTGCGGTCTCGACGGGTCACCTCGACCGCGATCAGCTGCCCGTCCAGCGTCTCGATCCGGAGGTCGTGCCGCACGTCGGCCACGTGCCACGCCGTGGCGATCTGCGTTGGCCCGATCAGGAACCCCGTGCCCACGCCTTCGCGGGTATGCACCCTCACGACGGCCGGCTGCACGCGCTCATACAGGCCGACGAGCCCCGACGGCTCCGACGGCTCCGGCGGCTCGGGGGGATCTGCGGTCAGGGCGGTGGCCGGCAGGCCAAGAACAAACAACGCGGCCATCGCCGCACGCACGGTCGTCATCATCGGACCCTCCTCGGGTTCAGCAGGACATGTGCCGGCTCGAACCGTGAGAGGGGCTGGTCATTCCGCGTCGGCACGACGTTGCCCGACCTGTCACTGATCGACGACGACCCCGTCGACCACGGCCTCGATGCGGATCCGCGTAACCTTGATGTTGGTCTGGGACGTGTAGGGGCACCGCCCGCTGTGGGACGTGAGCTGGTTGATGTACACGCCGTCCTCCACCTGCGCGCGGCTCTTGTGGAACGACACGAACGCCGCCTCACCCACCACCCGCTCGGTGATCCGCACCGGCAGCTGCAAGCTCGCCCCGGTCTCCACGCTCGTCACCCGCGCGAGGCCGCCGTGCACCAGCCCCAGCCGGCCCGCGAGCCCCGGCCCGACGCACAGCGGGTTGTGATCCGGCATGCCCTCCCGGGGGGTGGCCTTGCCCGAGTTGAACGTCGCCGTGGCGAAGGCGATGGCGCGCGGATCGTCGCTCACCGCGCTGCGCCCGGAGTTCAGGATGATCCCCTCGGGGATCGCCAGGTCGCCCGCGTTGGGCACGAAGAACTCGAACTCCACCCGGTCGCCGTACAGGTCGCCGAAGGGCTGCGCGTCGGCGTCGTCGAAGTCGATCACGTACCGGGTGGTGCCCACGCCGCCGTAGACCAGATGCCCCGCGTCGAGCAGCTCGCCCCAGCGGATCGGCGCGCCGCCCCGGCTCGGCATGCAGTACAGGCGCCCCTTGCGCCCGGGTCCACCGTCCAGGTAGCCCAGCACGCGACTCCACAGGTGCGGCCGACTGACCTCCCCGTCGATCCGCGGCAGCCCGCCCCCGGTCGCCGGGTCCTCGAACCGCTCCCGCAAGTACCCGGTCTGGCTGTGGTAGCCCAGGTCGGGGTGGATCATCCGCAGGATGGAGTCGGTGCGGACCCGCCGGCTGATCTCGGCCATGACGTCGTAGATGATCGTGGGATCCGAACGCGTCTCCGGCGGCGCCTCCTTGTAGGGCACCGACAGGCTCAGCCGCCACTCCCCGTTCTGGTACAGCTTCGGAGCCGCGGCGTGGGGCGGAGACGGGATGATCAGGTCGGCGTGGGCCAGCGTGAACGGATCCGGGATCGGATCCACCACCACCAGGGTGCTGTCCGGGTCCTTCAGCTTCTTGATCCAGCGATCCCGCTCCATCAGGTTCGCTTCGAACTGCGTGCCGAAGCAGACGAACAGCTCGCGGTCCGCCCGGGCGCTGGGGTCGCTGTAGTCCAGCGTCGCCCGGGGCTCGTCCCGCTCCGCGAGCTCGTAGGCGTCGTCCGGCAGGCCCATGCGCCGCGCGGCGTCCACCATCCCGTCGTGGTCCACGGGGATCCGCCCGAAGAAGAAGAGCCGGGACAGCCCCTGGATCTCCGACTCGGCGTTGATCTGCCCCGGCAGACGCAGGACGCCACCCCGGGGCTCGCCGCCCGGATGCAGCCCGTAGCGCCCCACCATCGCCAGCGCGCTGCCCCACAGGCAATGACTGACGGCGCCCTTGCTCTGGGACAGGCCCACGCTGGGGATGTTGATGGGCACGGTGTCCGGCGCCGCGAGACCCGCCGCGATCCCGCGGATTCCTCGCTCCAGGCGGTCCACCAGCGCTGGCTCCGGCGCGATGCGGGCCGCCACCTCCTCGGGCGCGAAGCGCGACTCCAGGGCCAGGTCCCGGTACGCCCGCCACGCCGCGGTGTTGGCGAAGCGCGCGATGAACCGCTGGTCCACGGCGTCCGGGTGCGCGTGCAGGATCACGTGGGCGACGGACAGGGCGAGGTGCGGATCGCTGCCCGCCTTGATGAGCAGGACCCGGTCGTCTCCCAGGCGCTCGGCGATCTGCGTGGCCGACTCGGACACCATCACGTCGATGAGGTACCCGTCGAAGTCCGGCCGGGCGAGCAGCGGGGTCCAGGCCCCGGGGTGGGTGACGCGGCCGTTCCACCCGTTGAGCAGATAGAAGCGCCCGGGACCCGCCACCGCCTGCTCGATGGTCAGGAACGGCCCCTCCTGCCCCGTGAGCATCTCGTTGTGCACCGCGCCCGCGTTCAGGCAGTGCTCCGCGTTCCCGCCGAGGTTGCGCACGCCGAGCAGCCGGAAGACCTCCTGCAGGGCGAAGATCGTGAAGTAGTCGATCTGCCCGCATCCGTAGACGAGGACCTGGCTGTCCGGCTCCCGATGGGCCAGCACGTGATCCGCCAGCCGCGCGATGGCTTCGGCGTAGGTGATGGGGATCCGCTGCCCCGTGGCGCGGTCGAGCACCGAGGGCTGCGCGTGGTACGGCCAGAAGGGCCGACCCTTCCCCGCTGCTCCCTGGATCTTGACGCACCCCGGGGTGGGGGCCCGCTCGTCCACCCGGACCAGGGGACCGCGCGCGTCCCGCCCCCGGCGCTCATGTACGTGGCCGGAGTCGCCGACGCCGCAGTAGGCGCAAGAGACCCGGTGGGGGTTCGGGGCATCGGTGGCGTGCTCGGGGTGCAGCGCACCGGGCAGGCGATCCAGGATGGCCAGCGCGTCCAGGTCCTCGAACGTGGGCACCGGCGCGGGGGGCCGGGCCTCCGGGGCGACGACGGGGATCTGCGGCGCTGAAGGACCTTGTTCGCTCGTGGCGGGCTGGTCCCACGGATCCCGCCGGGCCCACTCCGCCGGGGCGGGCGTCTCGATGGGCGCGGTCGGGCGCAGCGCGCGGGTGAGCCCGGCCTTGAGCTGACCGCGCAGCGCGTTCTTGAGTCGATCCCTCAGGGCCATCGCTGGGGACCATAGCCAGCGTGCCGCCCGGACGCGGCAGCGGGGCTCGACTCAGCCCACGGCGCGCTCTTCGCCCAGGAGCCCGCTCAGGGGCACGGCCTCGCTGAACAGGAAGCCCTGGCCGTGGGTGCAGCCGAGCGCGACCAACGCCTGACGCTGCGCCTCCGTCTCGATCCCCTCCGCCGACGTGTCCAGCCCGAGCTTGTCCGCCACGGACAGGATCGCCTCGCAGATGGGGCCGGGCCCGCGCTCCCCGAGCTCCTGGACGAAGCTGATGTCGATCTTGAGCACCTGCAGGTCCAGCCGGTGCAGGTAGCTCAGGGAGCTGTACCCGGTCCCGAAGTCGTCCAGAGCGACGCGGATCCCGCGGGCCGTGAGCCGGCTGAAGGTCTGACGGGTCCGCGGCAGATCGACGAGCAGGACCGACTCGGTGACCTCCACCTGCAGGCGGTGGGGCGGCAGGCCGGAGCTGGCCAGGGCCGCGAGCACCCAATCCTCGATCCCCCGGTCCCGGAACTGGCGGGCCGACAGGTTCACGCTGAGCAGCAGGTCCGGTAGCGCCCCGATCTCCCGCATGGCGCGGGCGATGATCTGCTTGTCGAGCTCCGCCACGAGCCCCGTCTCCTCCGCCCGGGGGATGAAGGAGCCCGGACCGCGGACCGATCCGTCGGGCTGGGGCCAGCGGGCCAGCGCCTCCACCCCCAGCAGCTCCCCCGTGCGCAGATCGACGATGGGCTGGTACCAGGGCACGAACTCCTGTCGGTCGAGGGCGCCGCGCAGGGCCGCGTCGAGCTCCATCAGGCTGCGCACCCGGGCGCGCAGGCTCGGCTCGTAGAAACGGACCGAGACCGTCGCCTCGGACTTCGCCGCGTACATCGCCATGTCGGCGTCGGCCAGGAGCTCTTCCGGCTCCCGGTAGTCCAGCGTGGCGATCAGGATCCCCAGGCTCGCCTGGATCAGGACCTCCTCGCCCCGGATCGGGAACGGCGCGTCCAGGGCCGCCACGCACCGCCGCACCACCACCTGGAGCGCCGCCGCGTCCGAGACGCCCCGCAGCAGCAGGGCGAACTCATCGCCCCCGATGCGGGCCACGGTGTCCGGCTCCCGCAGCGTCGCCGCGAGCCGCTGCCCGACCTCGACCAGCAGCGCGTCCCCGGCGGCGTGCCCGAAGGTGTCGTTGACGACCTTGAACCTGTCCAGGTCCAGGAAGACGACCGCGAAGTCTGCGACGCATGCGCGGCGCGCGTCGGCCAGGGCCTGACCCACCCGGTCGTGGAACAGGTCGCGGTTCGGCAGGCCCGTCAGGGGATCGTGGAAGGCCCGGTGCTGCAGCTCCTGCTCCAGCCGCTTGGTGGACGCGATGTTGCTCAGCGAGCCCACGCAGCGAGTGGCCCCGCTGCTGCCGTCCCCGACCACGCGCCCACGGCTCTGCACCCACAGCCAGGTGCCGTCGGCGTGCCGAATCCGGTAGTCGATGGCGAACTCGGGCGCCGAGCGCTGGACCGGCGCGCCCAGACTGTTCGCCGCCATCTGGCGGTCCTCGGGGTGCACCCGCTCCAGGAAGGCGGCGATGCTGGTGGTCACGGCTCCCGCGGGCCCGCCCAGGAGCTGCTGGATCCCGGGACCCCGCCAGAGGGCGCTGGTGGCCTGATCACAGTCCCACACCCCGAACAACGCGCCTTGCCCCGCCAGCTCGTAGCGCTCGATCAGGGCGGCGCGCTCCGCGTCTGCGTCGCCGAACCGGCGCAGGCCCTGCTCGATCCGCCTCGTCAGGCTCCAGGCGAGCAACCCCACGATCAAGAACAGCGCGCTGCCGATCCGCAGGGAGGTCAGCGATGTGTCGGGGCGCAGCGGCTCCGGCAGGGCTCCCTGGAGCTCCAACCCGTACAACGCCAGCCCGAAGAGCACGCCGAAGCCCGCGAAGAACCAACCGGCGCGAGGGCGGACCAGCACCGCAGACAGGAGAATGACCACGACCCAGCCGACGAACGGCACCGAGTTGACGCCTCCGAACCACGTGGCCCGACCGAGGAGCGTCAGGGTGACCACCGACAGGATCACCAGACGGCCCACCGCGCCGCGGTTCGAGCGGATCAGGCCGATCCCGATGCCCAGACCGCCGAAGAGGGCGACGGCGAGCCCCGCCAGCGCGGGTTGGAAGTCGGTGATCGCAAAGGAGGTCAGGACGGGGATCCCGACGATCAGGATCGCCCCCGCGGCCATGGTCGCCACGCGGTTCCTGAGGGCCTCGATCTCGAGCGCGACGGCCTGCTGTCCGATGTGACTGTCCACGGCGTTCCTGGGGCCCTCCGCCACCCGACGAACACTATTCGCCAGGAAGGACGACGGTACCCACCGTCGCCGGGGTACGTGTCCGCTGCGGGCTCCGGATGTGACGCCGATCAGACCAGGGGTACGCCCAGGTCCTTGGCGACGATGCTCGCCGCGGCGCGCCCGGAGTGCAGCGCCCCCGCGATGCCGTGGCCGGACCGGGTGTTCATGCCCGCGAGGTACAGGCCGGGCACGGGGCCGCGCCAGCTCGGTCGGCCGTCCCCGAACTGCCCCGGGGTCTGGGCCAGCCCGTAGCCGCTGCCCCCCTCCGCCCGGGTGTAGCGGACCTGGGTGATCGGCGTGGCGGACTCCCGGAACTCGATGTGCTGGCCCACGCCGGGGAACTGGTCGTCCAGCCGACGCACCAGCTCGTCCTCGACACGCTGCTTGCGGGCCAGGTACTCCGGCTTCTTGCGGTAGCTCTCGTCGACGAGGTCGTCGGGCTCCAGGCCCCAGACCCTGGGATCGCCCGGGAGCAGCGCCATGACCTCGACCGTCTCGACGCCCTCGGGGGCGTGGTGCGTGCAGCTCGGATCCTTCTGGGTCGCCGAGGTGATGTACGAGCCCTGCACGTTGGGGCGGCCGCCCAGGGCGTTGTCCCGGTAGTAGGCCTCCACGTCGTAGTGGTCGAACTGCCAGTAGTTGCGCCGGCCGAAGTCGCGCGCGGTCAGATCGTCCTTGATGGCGAGGCAGGTCATGAACACGCCATCCGGCACGGACCAGCGGTCCCGCTGGGACCTCCAGGCCTTCGGCAGGTGCTCGCGGCCCAGCAACGTGTCCATGGTCAGGAAGATGTCGGCGCCGGAGATGACCGCCTTGGCCCGCACCTGCTCGGTGGCGCCGTGCCGATCAGCGACGGTGAGGCCCGTGGCGCGGCCGTTCTCCATGGTGATCTTCGTGACCTCGTGCTGCAGGAGCACGGCGCCTCCGCTCGCCTCGATGCTGTCCGCGAGCCCGTTCGCCATCACCTGCCCGCCGCCCTTGGGGTACCAGCCGCCGGTGGTCAGGTAGTGCAGCATCAGGCCGCAGTGGTGCAGCAGGGACACCTTGCTGGGAGGCAGCCCGTGATCGCCGTGGGAGCCCGCGAGCACCGCCCGCAGCTGCATGTTGTCGGTGCAGGTGTCCAGGAACGCAGCCAGGGTGGCGTTCTGGTACCAGGGCAGCAGCTGGCCCCGCAGCAGGATGTGCAGCAGGACGCTCCAGCTCATCTTGCCGTGGGTCTTGTCCAGGGCGGCGATGGCGCCCAGGACCTGCCGCAGCATCTTCATCCAGCGGGCGATGGCCTTCCGCTCATCGGGGAAGTGCTCCAGCAGGCGCGCTTCGTAGTTGTCCAGGCCCGCCGGGGTCTTGAAGGTGCGATCCGGGAAGACGAGCACGTCGAACCCGTCCGGGTCCATGGCCTCGTACTCCAGGTTCACGCCGACGGGCCGCAGGAGCCGGTCGAACATGCCCCCGGGCGCGCAGTCGCCGATGTAGTGCAGGCCCACGTCGAACAGGTAGCGCCGGGAGCGCTTGCCCCGGGCGAACTGGGTCGCGCAGCCGCCGGCGACGTAGTGGGGATCGAAGCAGGCCACCTTGAGGCCGGCCTGGGCGAGGTAGGCGGCGGCGGTGAGGGAGCCGGTGCCGGCGCCCACGAGGGCCACATCGAGGTCGGTGGGGATGGCGCCCTGCGAGCGGTCGCGGGTGCGGGCGGTCGGAAGATGGGGCTCGGCTGCCATTGGGTGAGGGTATCGCGCCGCGAGAAGGGGGGCACGCCGAGGGGTCGCGTCATCGGGGGGAGACAATCTGTCTGGTGGCGTTGACGCGCCACCTCCGGCCGCCGGGGGCACCTCAGCGTCCCGTCATCCCGCGGGCGTGCCACCATGCGCCGCCGTGCTCACGTTGACCCCCGACATCGCCCGCCGCCGCCTCGTGTCCTGGCTTGGCCTGACCCACCCCCAGGGGAGCGGCGCCGACGGCGTGCGCGCGCTGCTGGATCGCCTCAACCACATCCAGCTCGATCCCCTCGATCCCCTGGGCACCAACGCCGACCTCGTCGCCATGGCCCGCCTGGACGACGTGGATCGCGGCGACGTGTACCGGTCCCTGTCCGGCGGAGCATCCTTCGAGCACTTCGCCAAGATGCGGTGCCTGCTGCCTGCCCGCGCCTTCCCCTGGTACCGCGATCACATCGCGACCACCACCTGGTGGCGCGCCGACCGTGAGCAACGCCTGCCCGACGGCGCCCTGGCCGATGTGCTCGACGAGGTCCGGGAGCGGGGCCCCATCAGCGCCCAGGCGTTGACCGACCGGGGGGCCGTGAAGGCCCTCGACTGGCACGGCTGGAAGGGCACGGGCAAGGCCACCACCATGGCCCTGGAGGAGCTGTGGGCGCGCTGCGCGGTGATCGTCTGGGGACGCTCCCCCACCGGCCAGCGGCTGTACGCCGTGCCCGAGCAGGTCCTGGCGGCGCAGATGACGGCCCCGTCGTCCCTCTGGGGGCCCTGGGCGGTGATGCAGCGGGCCAACGCCGCGGGGCTGCTGCAGACCGCCGACGGTCCCCAGTGGGGGGTGCTCCGGGAGGCCCGCACCGACGGCACGGTGGATCGCCTCGTGGCGGACGGGGAGCTCGTGCGGGTGCGCGTGGAGGGCTCGTCCCGAGGCTACGTGGCTCCGGCGGCGTTCCTGGAGTCGCAGATCCTGCAGCCCGACGACGTGATTCGCATCCTGGGGCCCCTGGATCCGCTGATCTGGGACCGCAAGCTCGTCCAGAACGCCTTCGACTTCGAGTACCTGTGGGAGGTCTACAAGCCGGAGGTCCAGCGCCGCTGGGGCTGGTACGTGGTGCCGCTGCTCCGGGCGGGCCGCCTGATCGGGCGGGTGGATGCGCGCATCGACGGACCAGCCCTGCGGGTGCGCGAGGTGTGGTGGGAGACCCCCGCCGACAAGGACGTGCCAGCGCTGCGGGCGGCCCTGCAGCTCCACGCCCGACGCTGCGGCGCGAGTCGGGTGAACGGTCTGCGGCGCTGACTCAGGTCCCCGGCTTGCGCTCCGGGACCCAGACCGTCGCCACGTACCCCATGGGCCGGTCCACCAGGCGCTCGATCATCCGTGACCGCAGCAGACCGCCCTGGATCCGCTCCACCGTGAAGGGGAACGTCGTCGTCTCGACCGTCTTGCCGAGCAGCCGCTTGACCGTCTTGCTGGCCTTGGGATGCCACCGCCACGGCCCCGCCACCACCAGCCGCCCGTCGGGCCGGCACACCCGCTCGGCCTCCCGCAGCAGCGGCCCGGGCTCGGGCACCAGGTGCACCACCGAGGCGAGCAGCACCACCTCGAACGAGTCATCCGGGAACGGCAGCTCGGCCCCGGAGCCCACGACGCCCTCGACGCTCACGCCCGACTCCAGCGCGTAGTCCCGCAGCATCGCCACGTGCTCGGCGCTCAGATCGATCCCCACCGTACGCGCTGCCCGCTTCGCCAGAGGCACGGCCAGGCACCCCGTCCCGCAGCCGATGTCGAGCACGGAGCGCCCCGCCGCCTCGGCCGCGCGCTCGATGAGCCGCAGCCTGGCGCGGTGAAAGGCCTGCTCCGCGCGGGAGCCGGACTGGCTCGCGCGGTAGTAGTCGTAGGGGTCGATCTGGCCGTGGGGCTGGACGGTGCGCGACATCCTCCCAGCCTGACCCGGTCGGCGAGACCCCGCAATGCGAGGCCTTGGGATCAGAGGTCCGCGGTCACGCCGTTCGCCGACGCCCAGTCCTTCAGGGCGGCCTTGGCCCCGTCGGGGATGATCGCCTGGTGGAACAGGTACTTGATGCCGCCGGCCTTGATGAACGAGCCCTTCCAGATGCTGGACTTGATCTCCTCGACCTCGTTGGGCCGCAGGGTCCAGCTGAACTCGCTCAGGCTCGCGCGCTGGTCCTCGGGCACGGCCGCCGCCGCGGCGCGTCCTGCTTCGAGGGCCTCGGCTCGTTTCCCCGATCCGATCGATCCGAGGATGGCGCCGATCAACGCCCCGAGCAGGCCGAACTGCGTGCTTCCAGCGTTGCCCGCGTTGGCCACGAAGATGCTCTGGTCCCGAAAGCAGACGAACATCAGACGCTCGGGGTTGATGTAGAGATCACCGACGCAGTGGCGGCGCTTCAGGGCCATCTCCACCGGAAACACCCCGTCGGTGCCAGCCCCGTCGCCGGTCAGGACGACGCCACCGGACGACACGGCGGCCGAGGCCCCGGTGGCCGTCCCGCCTTCGTGGAAGATCCCCTTCGCCATCAGCACGGCGCCGATGGCCCCCATGAATCCGAACAGCAGCAGCCAGTGGATCACGGTCCAGTACCCGATGATCGATTCGATGACCTCGTACGGGACGACCTTGAAGAAGATGAACGAGAAGATGAACCGTGCGACCCAGGCTCCGAGGAGCGCGGTCCCCCAGATCTTGGCGTGGTTGGGGGTGCCCTTGGATTCAGTCACGTGTCCTCCCGAGAAGTGGCTGCCGGTCCGATGATCGTGGAGCCCGATCATACCTGTCGCCGCGTGACCACCTGGACCGCCCCGACGCCCCACCCCCGCCTGGTGAGGACCACTCCGACCCGCCCCCGTGCGGCCGGGCTGTTCCCCGAACCGCGTCGATCCCCCTTGGCATCCCGGAGTATCCTCCCCTGAACCCTTCCAGGTCAGGAGGACCCGCGTGTCCCAGAGCCGGCGCCCCATCCGTCGCCGTGGCGGCCTGATTCCGAGGCTCGTCTTCGCCCTCGCGACGACGCTGCTCGTCGTCGAGTTCGGTCTGCGGCTGCTCCTGGGGAACGGCGGGCAGGGGCTCGTCGTGCAGCCCTCCGTGTCGCGCGCGGTGTGCTTCGAGATCATCCCCGGCCAGCGTGTGGCCTACACCGGCGACGTCGTGCGGAGGCCCCAGAGCTGGATCTCCACCTCGGCGGTCGGCACCCGGGGCCCCCTGTTCGGTGACGACGAGCGCACCCGCGTGGTCGTGATCGGTGACGGGCTGACCTTCGGACAGGGCGTCAACGACAACGAGACCCTGCCCTGGTTCATGCAGGAGGAACTGGTGCGGCGGGGCCACTCGGTCCAGGTGTTGAACCTGGCGGTGCCCGGCACGTCGCCCCCCCAGGCGGTGGCACGCCTGGAGCGCGAGCTCAAGCGGCTCAAGCCGGACGCCGCGGTGCTGGTGGTCTCGCCCAACGACCTCGATCCAGGCGGCAGCGACTGCCCCCACATGGGTCTGCAACGCGAAGAAGAGGGGCTGAGCGCCGGCGCCGCCCAGCGCCAGCTCCAGGATCTGCTGTCCACCCGCGTGTACCTCGTGCGCGCGGTCCGGCTGCTCCGGGAGAGCGGCATGCGGGGGCTGCTCGACGAGCGCGGGCCCTACGGTCCAGGGCGGGAGCAGCGCACCGGCGCCCAGGGCGGGCGGGCCGCCGTGACGCGGCCCCCGGGACCGATCTTCGCGGCCACCCTGACGCCCCAGGAGCAGTGGGGGGATGTGCCGATCCTGATGCCTGCCCCTCGGGTGATCCCCGCGGTGGTGCCCGAGGGGCGGCAGGAGTACGCGTTCGTGTCCGCGGTGGACGACCTGCGGAACCTGGGCCGGGAGCACGGCTTCCCGGTGGCCGTGGCGGTGCTCGCGGACCGGGACAGCTTCGGGCAGATCACCGCCTGCGCCACGTGTCGCGCGCCCCAGCAGCTGATCACCCGGTCCGATGATCTGCAGGTGGTGGACCTGGGGAGCTGGTGGGCCCAGATGGTGCGGAGACCCGAGCAGTGGTTCCAGTCCGGCGAGGGCTGGCTCAACGCCGCCGGGAGCGAGGAACTGGGTCGGGCGCTGGCGAGTGAGCTGGCCCACTGGCCGGCGCTCCAGGAGCAGGCCGAGTAGTCAGCCCGTCAGCACGAAGCAGGCGACGTAGAACCCCAGCCCCGTCACGGCCGTCAACGCCATGTCCACGGCGGCGATCCGTCCCCAGAGGCGGTGGGACGCGCTCGACGCAGACGGCCTGGGGGGGTTGTCGAACCGGATCAGCGACCAGCCGATGAGCCCCACCCACACGATGGCGGTGGTCGTCGAGAACACGAGATGCACGTTGAGGATCAGCTGGAGGACGCTGGGGTCGAAGCGGCTCGCGGCGGCCAGCTCCATGACATCGCCCACCATGTAGTGGATGTCGATCTCCAGGGCCGTGACGACCACCAGGAGCAGGGCGGCCAGGGTCAGCTGCGTGTTGCGGTGGGTGGTCCACGCCTTCGCCCGGGCGCGCCTGATGGCCCACACCATCACGCCCAGCACCACCGGGAGCGCGATGATGATCACGTCCATCAAGAGGTCGGCGTCGGTGCCGAGGAAGCCATCCGGGAGTCGCATCGCCGGGAGCGTGGCGCGTCAGCCGGCCTTCCGCAAGAGCGGCACCGGGGCCCGCGCTCAGTGTGCGAACACGAAGGGCCAGATGATCTGCGCTCGGCCCGATCCGTAGGGCGGCGGCCACGCGACCTTGCCCAGCTGCTTCATGACGCAGACCTCGGCCTGCTCGTCGCCGAGATCCGAGTCGATCACCACCATCGCGTCCACGTGCACCGCCCAGGTGTCGGGATCGCGCGACAGGCGCACCAGCACGTCCATGCGCGAGCCCATGTCCGGCACCTTGCGGCGGCGACGGGACACGCACCGCGCCATCGCCGCCTCGACCCCTCCGAGCCCCGCCAGGATCGCGTTGATGTCCACGTTGCCCTCGATGGTGGGATCCGGGACCTCGCGCAGGATCCGCTTCTGTTCCTCGGTCAGCGCGAGGAACTCGAGCCGCGCGCGCGCCCACCTCAGCCGGATCGTCAGCCCCACGGACCGCTCGTCCGACCGCCCGGCATCGGCCGGAAACCGCAGCGCGTCAGCCACGTCCAGCACGCACTGCCGCGCCCCCTGCAGTTCCTCCTGGGGACCCGACACCTCTCGGACCCGGCCGTCCTCCCACAGCCCCAACACCAGCGGGACCTGCACCTCCTCGGACGCGCTCGGGGCCGCCGCGAGCAGCTCGGAGCAGGCCTGCAGCGCAGCGGAGGAGTCCAGGGCCACGGCCGTCCACACGGTCGGTGACCCCCCCGGCGGGGGCTGGACCGCGGTGACGCTGACGGTGCGCATCCAGGGCGGCGCCTCGTCGGCGGAGGACGCCGCGGGCATACAGCAGGCCAGCGCCAGGGTCAGGCGCATCACAGAGGCAGAGCGGTGCACGGCGCCATCTTGCCCGACGGGCGCTGCTACGGTCGGGCCGTGCGCCCCCTCGCCCTCGCCCTCCTCGCCGGCCTGCTCGGCTGCCCGTCTGCGCCGCCGCCGGATCCGGACCCCACCCCGGCCGACGTGCCCTGCGCGGATCAGACACCGACCCGACGGGCGCTGTTCGGTGACCTGCACGTGCACACCCGGTGGTCGTTCGACGCATACGTGCAGGACGTGCGGGTCAGCCCCGACGAGGCCTACGCCTTCGCCCGCGGCGAGCCGGTCCTGCTGCCGCCCCTGGACGCCCAGGGCAACGGCACCCGGCAGGTGCGTCTGGCCCGTCCCCTGGACTTCGTGGCCATCACCGATCACGCCGAGTACCTGGGCGAGATGGCGGTCTGCCTGGATCCGGACGCGCCCGGATACGCCTCGGAGCCCTGCGTGGGGATCCGCTCGGGGAGCGTGTCGGCGACCTACGGCTGGGGAGGCAACCTCACCGAGGCTCCGCCCACCCGGTTCGACGCGGTGTGCGAGGGCTCGGACTGCCCGGCGCTGGTGCGGGACGGCTGGCGGCGCACCGTGGATCAGGCGAACGCCTGGGACGACGCCACGGACGCCTGCACCTTCACGGCGCTGGTGGCCTACGAGTACAGCTGCTCCCCGGACGTGAGCAACGCCCACCGCAACGTCATCTTCCGCAGCGGGGTCGTGCCCGATCTGCCCACCACCTGCTTCGAGGAGTCGACCCAGTGGGGGCTGTGGCGCGCGCTGGAGCGGGACTGCCTCAACGGGGTGTTCGCGGACGGCGAGTGCGACGTGCTGGCCATCCCCCACAACAGCAACTGGTCCAACGGCAACATGTTCGTGCCGGACTACCCCTTCGCGGCCACGCCGGAGGCCACCGCCGAGCTCGCCCGGTTCCGGGCGCGGATGGAGCCCCTGGTCGAGATCTATCAGCACAAGGGCGACAGCGAGTGCTCCATGGGCTTTGCGTCCCCCCTCGGGGAGCCGGACGAGGCGTGTGGATTCGAGAAGCTGCGGACCCCGGGGTTCGGCGACTGCGGGGACGGCACGGGCAGCGGCGCCATGGCGGGGCTGGGCTGCGTGTCGCGCCTGGACTTCGTGCGGGACGCCCTCGCCGAGGGCCTGCTGGAGGAGGAGCGCATCGGCGTGAACCCCTTCCGCCTCGGCATCATCGCGTCCACGGACACGCACAACGGGATCCCCGGCTACACCAGCGAGCAGGCCTTCGAGGGCCACACGGGCCGGGAAGAGAGCACCGCCCAGGGCCGCTTGAGCTCCGGGGGGCTCATCCCCGGAGGCGTGCTGATGAGCGGCGGCGGCCTCGCCGGGGTCTGGGCGGCGGAGAACTCCCGGGAGGCGATCTTCGAGGCGCTGCGCCGACGCGAGACGTTCGGCACCAGCGGGCCCCGCATCGTGCCCCGGCTGTACGGCGGCGACCTCGACCCCGGGCTGTGCGCCGACCCGGAGATGCTGGAGCACGCGGACGCGGACGGCGTGCCCATGGGCGGCGACCTGCCAGGTCCGAACGCCAGCTTCCTGGTGGCCGCCCTCGCGGATCCGGGGACCGACGAGGAGCCAGGGGCGCCGCTGCAGCGGATCCAGATCATCAAGGGCTGGGTCGGTGCCGATGGCGCGGCCCACACCCGGGTGTACGACGTGGCCGGAGACGGCGACAACGGCGCGGGGGTCGATGAGGCCACCTGCGCGCCCACGGGTCCCGCCGATGCAGGGGCCGCCGAGCTCTGCGCGGTCTGGACCGACCCCGACTTCGACCCGACCCAGCGGGCGTTCTGGTACGCCCGGGTGCTCGAGAACCCCACCTGCCGCTGGAGCACCTGGCAGTGCAACGACCTGCCGGCAGCGGAGCGGCCCGCCTCTTGCTCCGATCCCGCCATCCCGCGCACGGTGCAGGAGCGCGCATGGACCTCGCCGATCTGGTTCAGCCCCACGGATTGGGTACCCTGAGGCCATGGCGGCCCGATCGCTCCTCCTCCTCATCGCGCTGATCCTGCTGCCGGCCACCGTCGCCGCCCAGGACGGCGAGGACTTCCCCGACAAGGACACGTCCGGCAAGGACAAGTCCGGCAAGGACGACGCGCCCGCGGACCTCGCCCCCATCGTCAGTCCCCTCGAGCACCTCGAGGCCCCCTGCGCCGAAGGGGACGGGGCGAAGTGCCTCGAAGCCGGCAACGCCTGGTACACCGGGGCGGGCGTGGACAAGCCCAACCACCCCCTGGCCGTGAACCTGTACCAGGCCGCGTGCGCCTACAAGGTGGTGGACGGCTGCCTGCAGGCAGCGCGCATGTACCTCGAGCTCGAAGCGGGAATGCAGCTCGTCATGCCCGAGGGCACCCCGAGCGCCGACCTGGACGCCGCCACGGGCCAGCTGCGGTTCGCGTGCGAGCTCGGCAACCTCGCGGCCTGCGGGCGCATGGGCGATCTGTTCGTCAACCCCGACGGGGCCCTGCCCCCGGGGACCCAGCACCGCGGCATCGACCAGGACTACTTCTACGCCGCGCAGGCCTACCAGTCGGGCTGCAACGAGCGGAACGTGCCCAACGCGTCGGATGTGCGGCCCGACGGCAAGGTGGACGCGCGAAGCTGCGCCCGCCTCGGGGAGCTGCACGAGCGCGGGGCCGGCGTGATGCGCAGCGCGGATCTGGCCGCCACCTTCTACGACCGCGCGTGCCGGGCCGGAGCCGCGGCGTGGTGCGACAAGGCGGACGCGGTGCGCAAGGCGGTGGCCGAAGGCACCTGGGTGCACCCCGATCAGCAGGCCCGCGCGGAGCATCGCGAGCAGGGGTCCCGCGGCAGCGGCCACCTCGGATCCATCGAGCCGGACACGCAGCGCTTCGAGGATCCGGACCTGGGCATCGGCGACCGCAAGAAGGAGGCGGGCGTTCGCTTCGATCTGGTGGGCATGATCGGCTCGCGGTGGTTCTACGGTCCGCCCCGCACCCTGGGGGGCGTCAACTTCAAGGCGGGCATGACCCTGTGGGTGAAGCTGATCGGGTTCAGCTTCGAGACGGGCTTCAACACCGACCGCCTCTTCTTCCCCAGCGGGCGCTACTACGCGCGCTACACCCACGCCCTGGTGGTCAAGGGGATCTTCCCGCTGCCGATCAAGATGCCGATCCCGGCGGTGCTGGCGCTGTCCGTGGGAGCGGGTCCGCTGCTCGGGCACCAGCGCTTGCCGGACGTGCCGTTCTTCCTCATCTACGGCGCCCGCGAGCACATCCAGATCGTGATCAGCTCGCCCCAGCGACGGGGACCGCGGCAGTGGGGCGCGTTCCGGGTGGAGCAGCAGCAGACCTGGCTGTCGGTGGAGCAGCGCACCGAGCACAGCAGCCAGATCATGTTCCTGTTCGGCTTCACCTTCGGCGGAGTCGCCCCCGAATACCCCCGGGGCGGCGGCCGGGTGAAGGACGACATCACGGACCGGGACGCCCCGCGGCCAAACTGGATCCCCTGAGGCGCCCGACCGGGGCGGTCACTCCTCGGCGGCGGCCTGGGCCTTGAGGTCTCGAAGCCCCTTGAGGGCGATCCAGGGCTCGCTGTCGTGGGGCAGCTCCCCCAGCGTCCAGGCCACCTCCAGCCGCTGCAGCACCTCGCGGCTGGTCTGCTCCTGGTCGTGCCGGGCGGTCTCGAGCCCCTGCTCGATGCGCTTGATCGCGGGCTTGAGGTCCTTCGGGGTGCGCACGGTGTCCAGCGAGTAGCGGTCCTCGGCGAGCTGCCCGGTGGCGATGCGATCCGCGTTGGCGGCGTTGAGCAGCCGGTCCAGCTGGGAGACCGCCGTGCGCGCTCCGGCGATCTTCGACAGGACGACCTCGGTCGCCGAACACCGCACGGACTCCTCGTTGCGCGCCTCGATCAGGGCGCGGCCGATGTCGCGCTCCTGGGAGCGGAACTTCGTGCGCGTGGCGGCGGAGCGGGCCAGCAGCCCGGCCTGACGGGCCTTCGCCTTCACGACGGCGCCGAAGCCCTTGGCCTGACCGAGCTCGGTGATCTCGCCCTCGATGGTCTCCACCTCGTCGCGGGAGATGCGGCGCGGCTCGAAGAGCGGATCGTGATCCAGATCACCGAGCTCGAAGGCCTCGAAGGCGTTCTTTCCGAGCTCGCCGGCGAGATTCTCGAGCTCCTTGACGGCCCTGTCGGCGTCCTTGCGGCGCTCCCGCACCCGGGCGTCCTGCTCGTCGAGCTCGTCCCGGGTGAGCTCGATGGCGGCCAGATCCTCCATCAGCTTCTGCTCGGCCGCGAAGGCTCGCCGGCGCGCGTCCACCAGCTCCTGCAGGCCGTCGGTGACGTCCGGCATGATGTCCGCGGCGTCGAGCGCGCGCTCCCGGGCGGCGTCGAGCTGGTGGTGCAGGGTGCTCATGGGATCCCTCCGAATGTCGCCGGGGCGCTCGCCCCGGGGGCGGACAGTATGGTCCGCGGATCAGCGGAACGCGAAGCTCAGGTCCATCCGCCCGAAGTACGCCGCCCCCGCCTGGCCCAGGAAGGCGCCCCCTGCGGTCACGTCCAGCGTCATGCGGCGCACCTGCAGCGCGACCCCGCCGTGGGCCTCCACGCCGATCGCGGCCGCCTTGGGGGTCGTTACCCGGTCCTGGTTCACCTGGACGAGCTCGGTGCCCGCCTCCTCGAAGAGGGTCGTCGTGTGCACCGCCCGGCCCCCGACGACCGCCGAGCGCAGCCCCGCACGGAGCAGCAGCGCCGGCCGCACCCGGTACTCGGCCCCCAGGGACAGCTCCGGCAGGGACAGCTCGACCTTCGAGTCGCGGATCTGGTAGCCGGCCCGGGCCTGCGTCTGGCGGACGCGCAGTTCCTCGGCGACCACCGACGCGGTGCCCACGATCCGCAGCTCGTTCAGCCGGACCGCGACCCCCAGCCCGCCCCGCAGGTGGTGGGCCGACGGCGCCCAGGTGGTGCGCTCGGCGTCCCCGCTGAGGTTGTCGTCGTTGTACGAGTACCACCCGATCGCGCCGTCGTACTGCACGGCTGGAGACAGCACCACGCCGCGCGGATCGAGGGGATCTCCGATGTGCACGCGCACGCCGCCGCCGCCGCGCACGTCCGCGCTCAGGGCCAGGGACCAGCGGTCGATTCGTTCGCCCTCCTGCAGGGCCGTGCGGCCCACCACCTGCTCCCGCGCGGCCCGGGACGACAGGTTGCCCACCCGTAGCCACACCTCGGGCCGAACGAAGTCCGTGTCCCGGGCCGCGAGGCCGAAGGTCACGTTGACGAGGTGCGACTGCCGCGTGAGATCCACCACGTCCTCGGACGTCTCGGAGATGTCGGTGTCCTGCAGCCGGACCTCGCCGCCTGCGTAGTAGATGTTCAGCCCACCCCGGACCGCCGCCTGGGCCCTGCCAAAGCCGAAGAACACGTCCACCGGGAACCGCAGCGGCGCCGTCCCCTCGGCCGGCGCGCCGGGCAGCGCGAAGGCGCCCCCTGGGCCGTCGGGCAGGTACACCGTGGCCACCGGCCACAGCGCGTTGCCGAAGTCGTAGCTGGTGGGGTTGCGGTTGAGGGCCACCCCCAGATCGAAGCCGTCCGTCACCCGGATCGCCGCGCCCCCCATGGGATCGAAACCGAAGCTCCCGCCGTTGCCCGTCACCCCCAGGGAGATCCACACCCGGTCGCTGTAGCGCCCCAGCAGGGCGGGGTTGGTGAACAGGTCGCTGCTGTCTTCGATCAACAGATCCACCGCGCCCAGCGCCTCGACCCGCGCCCGATCCGCGGACGCGGTGGCGGGCAGGACGGCGAGCAGGAGCGCCACGGACAGGGCGAGGAGTCGGGGGAAGGCCAGGTTCATCGCGGGTGCCTCGACACTTTACGTTTCTTCACGCCGGCGAAATCACCGGGACAAGGCCGCCACCTAGGTTCATCACGTCGGGGATGCATGCCGCTCCCGACCAATGAAGGACCGCACACCATGACCAACGACAGCAACACCGCCTCCTCCAGGACCCCCCGCCCGCGCCGCGGACTCATCCTCGCCCTCGTCGCCATGGGCCTGTTCGCGGTCAGCGCCGCGTTCGCAGGCGGTGGCTTCGGAGGCCATTGCGGCGCCCACGGTGCCATGGGGGGGCAGCCGGATGCGAAGGCCGCCTTCGTTGCGCAGCGGATCTCCGACCGGGCTGACGCCACCGACGAGCAGCAGGCCTCCATCCAGGCGGTCCTGGTCGACCTGTTCACCGACATGGCCGCGCTGGAGGCGGACAAGGAGACCTTCCACGCCCAGGTCAAGGACGCGCTGACCGCCGAGACCATCGACGCCGCGCGGCTGCAGACCCTGCGCTCCCAGGGCCTCTCGAGGGTGGACGACGCGAGCATCCAGGTGGTGGACGCCCTCGCGGAGGTGGCCTCGATCCTGACCCCCCAGCAGCGCCTCGATCTGGCCGACGACTTCGAGCGCATGCACGACCGCTGGAACCGGTAGAGAGTGGCGGCCCCGGGACCGTGTGGTCTCGGGGTCTTCCGCGTCGCGAGGCTAGGATCCCGCCCATGAACGACGCGCCCCGCATCCTGCTCATCGACGACGACGACGCCCTGTCGGCGATGGTGTCCGAGTACCTGATCGCCCGCGGCCTGCGCGTGGAGCGCTCCGCTGATGGCCCCAGCGGCCTCGCCCGCCTCGCCGCCGAGCCCTTCGACGCCGTGGTGCTGGACGTGATGATGCCGGGGCCCGACGGCTTCGAGGTCCTGCAGGGCATTCGCCGGGACAGCGCGGTGCCCGTGGTGATGTTGACCGCCCGGGGCGAGGACATGGACCGGATCATCGGCCTGGAGATGGGCGCCGACGACTACCTGTCCAAGCCCTTCAACCCCCGCGAGCTGCTGGCCCGCATCAAGGCCGTGCTGCGGCGCAGCCGCGGCGAGTTGACCACGGACGGCGAGGCGAAGGCCCCGCCCCTGCGCTTCGGGCGCCTGGAGATCGACGTGGACGCGCGGGTGGTGCGCCTGGACGGCGAGGACAGGAGCCTCACCGGCCACCAGTTCGCCCTGCTGCTGGCCATGGCGCGCTCGGCGGGCCGCGCCCTGACCCGCGACGAGATCATGCAGCGGGTCCGCGGAGAGGGCCTGGAGGCCTTCGACCGGAGCATCGACGTGCACGTCTCCCGGATCCGGGCCGCCATCGAGGACGACCCCAAGAACCCACGGCGCATCATCACGCTGCGGGGCGTGGGCTACCTGTTCGCCAAGGCGCAGGCCTGATGGGCCACCGAGGGCATCGACGCCACCTTCGTCGCCACATGGTGCGCCGGCGCCTGTGGGCCCAGGTCTACGTGGCCATCATCGGCATCCTGCTCGCGACGATCGTCGCCGCGGGGCTCGGCTTGAAGGCGCTGCATCCCGAGTGGGAGACGCGCCGGAGCGAGGTGCCTCCGTCCCTGGTGGGCGCCGCGGAGGTCATCGCCGCGTCGCTGCCGGCGGATCCCGCCTCCATCCCGGCCCAGCTGGGCGACACGGCCCGCAAGCTCGAGCTGCGGCTGGCGATCTACGACCGCGCCGGCGGCGTCCTGGGCACCACCGACGCGTCCCTGCCGCGCCCCCCTGCGGCGCTGGGTGGCCCGCTCTGGCAGCGCGACGCCGGCGGGCCCGTGATCGTGGTGCCGCTGCCGGACGGCCGGGTGCTGGTGGGCGGGCCCATGTGGCGCAGCGCCTGGGGAGGCAGCACCCAGATCAAGCACGTGACGCTGCTCGCCGGCCTGCTGGTCCTGCTGGGGATGCTGAGCTGGCCCCTGAGCCGGCGCATCACCCGGCGCGTGGAGCGGCTGCAGGCGGGAGTGGACAGCCTGGGCTCGGGGGACCTGCGGGCGCGGGTGGCGGTGGAGGGGCACGACGAGGTGGCGAACCTGGCCCGCTCCTTCAACCGCGCGGCGGAGCGGATCGAGGCCCTGGTCAGCGCGCAGCAGCGCATGCTGGCCAGCGCGTCCCACGAGCTGCGCTCTCCCCTGGCCCGTCTGCGGGTGGCCCTGGAGCTGCTGACGGATCCCGAGGTGGCGCCCACCGAGGTGCGCCGGGGAGCCCTGCTGACCCAGGCCGGGGCCGACGTGAACGAGCTCGACGGCCTGATCGAGGACCTGCTGCTCGTGGGACGCCTGGGCTCGGACCAGGGCGCGGCGGCGCGCAGGGTGGATCTGGATCTGCTGGTGCTCGCGGCGGAGGAGGCCGCGCGACACGGCGTCGAGGTGGAGGGGGCGCCGACCCCGGTGCGCGGCGACGAGCGGGCCCTGCGGCGACTGGTGCGCAACCTGCTCGACAACGCCGACAAGCACGCTGGCGGCGAGCAGGTCGAGGTCGTGGTCACGCCCGTGGAGGGTGGCGCGCGGCTGGTGGTGCGCGACCGCGGCCCGGGCGTCCCGGAAGCGGAGCGGGAGTCGATCTTCGAGGCGTTCCATCGCGCCGTGGACCACCGGGAGGGGGCCCACGGAGGCGTCGGCCTGGGACTCGCCCTGGTGCGGGAGATCGCCCGGGCCCACGGCGGCACGGTGCATATCGAGGGCCGCGACGGCGGCGGCAGCGCCTTCGTGGTGGAGCTGCCCGCCACCAGCTAAAGGGTCAGGTTTTCCCCCACGGAGCGTTCGAGTCGATAGCCTGCGCGGCCATCAACCAACCGAGGAGGATCTTCCATGCTCAAGCAGCTCCATTCCCTGACGTTCCTGACGCTCCTGGCCTTCGCGCTCGCCTTGTCTGGCTGCCCCGCCAGCGACGACGATGACAGCGGGACCGACGACGACGACACCACCGCCGCGGACGACGACGACACCACCGCCGCGGACGACGACGACAGCGGCGACGACGACGACACCATCGGTGATGACGACGACAGCGCCGGCCCGACCGCGTGCGGCACCTACTGCAACCGGGCGATGAACAACTGCACCGGCGAGAACTCCCTGTTCGGCGACATCGGCCAGTGCATGACGGCCTGCGCGGCGATGCCCGAAGGCGACTTCACCGACACGAGCGGGGACACCGCCTGGTGCCGCGCCTACCACGCCGAAGCGGCCGCCGGCGCGCCCGCGTCCCACTGCCCCCACGCCTCGACCACCAGCGACAGCGGCATCTGCGGCACCCCGTGCGATGCGTACTGCGACCAGGTCATGGCGAACTGCACCGGGACGGGCGGCGACTCCGACTTCGCCGACCGCAACGCCTGCGAGACGGCCTGTGCGCTGTACCCGTCGGGCAGCTGGAACGACCAGGCGGGCGACACGGCGCAGTGCCGCACCTACCACGGCAGCTTCCCGGCGGCCGGCGCGCCCGCCACCCACTGCGGCCACGCCGGTGTGTCCGGTGACGGCGTCTGCGTGAACACGCGTTAGGGAGTTGACGCTCCCGCCCGGCGCTTGTTGGCCGGGCGGGAGCCCCCCTCAGGGTTCCCGGGGGAAGCTGAGCCGGAACGTGGCCCCCGCCCCCGGCTCCGAACGCACCGTCGCCCGCCCGCCGTGCCCTTCGGCGACGGCCTTCACGAGGGCCAGACCCAGCCCCGTGCCCAGCCCCGTCTTGCGCTTCGTGAAGAAGCGGTCGAAGACGTGGGGCAGGTCGTCGGGGCCGATGCCGGGTCCCGAGTCCCGCACTTGCAGGATCAGGGCGCGCGGCGAGGCCTCCACCTCGATCCACACCGTCGGCTTGCCCTCCCCCAGCGGCGCGAAGGACGCGGCGTTCTCCACGAGGTTGCGCAGCGCCGACTCGATGGACGAGGAGACCCCCGACAGCGTGGCGTGCGCAGGCCCCGCCACCGTGAAGGTCACCCCCGCGAACCGCGGATCGGCGCCGCTGCTGTGCGCCACGCCCCGCGCCAGGGCCGCCGCGTCGAACGTCTCGCGCTCCGCCCCCGGGAGCCCGGCCTGGGCCCGCGCCAGCTCCAGGAAGCGGCTCACCACCTGATCCAGCCGGCTCGAGCTGGTCTGCAGGATGCTGGCGAGGCGGGCCGCCCGCTTCGGATCGATCTCGGTGCGCTCCAGCGCCTCGGCCGACGCGCGCACCGCCGCCACGGGGTTCTTCAGCTCGTGCACGAGGTCCGCGACGAACGCCTCGTGCTCGCGCTTCTCCCGCTCCAGCGCCGCGAGCAGCGCGTTGAAGGCGGCCGCGAGGTCGCCGAACTCGTCGTCCCGGTCCAGGACCAGGGCGTGCTCGGGCGGCGTGCCCCCCTCCGGCGCGGCCCGCGCGGCCCGCTCCAGGGCCTGTCGCTTGAGCTGCTCCAGGGGCAGGGCCATTCGCCACCCCAGCCACCACGCCAGGAACAGCGCCGCGGACAGCACCGCGACGGTGGTGCGGAACGGGCGGTCTTCGGCGTTGCTGTAGAAGATCATCAACAGCGGCCCCACCGCCGCCAGGCAGACCACGAGCATCGCCCGCAGCCGCAAGGACCGGGAGCGCAGCCGGATCAGCCGTCTCTCCAGCGGTATCCGGCGCCGACGATGGTCTCGATCCGGTCGAAGGCAGGGTCCAGCGTCTCGAAGTTCCGGCGCAGGCGGCGCACGTAGGTGTCGATGATCCGCTCGACCACCACGCTGTCGTCGTCCCGGATGGCGCGCAGCAGCTGCCCCCGGCTGAACACCACGCCCGGCCGGATCGACAGCGCCTCGACCATGCGGAACTCAGTCACCGTCAAGGTGAGCTCCAGGTCCCGCCACCGCACCTCCAGGCGATCCGCGTCCACCGAGAGGTCACCGACGTGCCGCGCCGCGCTCTCCTGCCCCGCCCGGGCGGTCTGACGCCGCAGCAACGCAGCCACCCGCGCCATCAGCACCCGGGTCGAGAACGGCTTCGCCACGTAGTCGTCGGCGCCCAGCTCCAGCCCCAGGGCCTCGTCGATCTCGGAGTCGCGGCTGGTGAGCAGGATCACCGGGATCTGGACATCGGCCTCCCGCAGCCGGCGACACAGCGTGAACCCGTCGATGCCGGGCATGTTCACGTCGCTCACCACGAGCTGGGGCGCCTCGGCGTGGATCCGGGCCAGGCCCCGCGTGCCGTCCGGGGCCGTCAGGACCTCGTGCCCCGCGTCCTCGAAGGACAGGGCGAGGACGTCGAGCAGGGCGTCGTCGTCGTCGATGAGCAGGATCCGGGCCACGGCTGGATCCTACGCGGTCGCCTTCGCGTGCACCCGCACCCGCACGTCCGCCGCGGCCGCGCGACCGGTCTCGGGGTGGGCGAAGAAGGGGTTCAGATCGAGCTCGGCGACCTGGGGGAAGTCGGTCAGCAGCGCCGACACGCGCAGCAGCACGTCCTCGATCTGCACCAGATCCACGCCGCGCTTGCCCCGGGCGCCCTGCAGCAGCGGGAGCCCGCGGATCGCGCGCACCATGGAGGTGGCGTCCCGGTCCGTCAGGGGGTGCAGGCGGAAGATGACGTCCCGCATGACCTCGACGAACACGCCCCCCAGGCCGAACGCGAGGATGTGGCCCACCACCGGGTCCGTGGTGGCGCCGATCAGGCACTCGGTGCCGCCCTGGACCATGGTCTGGACGATGAAGCGGTGGTCGCCCGCGATGTGCGCGACGTTGCGCTCCAGCTCCCAGAAGGCCCCCTGGATCTCGCGCTCGTTGCGCAGGTCCACGGCGACTCCGCCGGTCTCGGTGCGGTGCAGGATCGTGTCGCTGTCCAGCTTCACCACGACGGGATAGCCGTGCAGGTCCGCGAAGGCGCGGGTCGAGTCCGGATCGGTGACCATCGCCCAGGGAGCCACGGGGATCCCGTACGCGGCCATCAGCTCCATCGCCGCGGGGAACCGCAGCCAGCCCTGCTCGCCCTTGAGGGCCCGGGCCGCGCGGGCCACATCGGGCGGCGGGTCGAGCGTCGGGATGGCGCCCGTCGGCTCGGCGCGGAACTCGGCGAACCAGGCCATGGCGGACAGCGCGCGGGTCGAGCTCTCCGGGAAGTCGTACACCGGGATCCCCGCGCCCCGCAGGATCGCGCGCCCCTCATCGCCCTTGTTCCGGCCCATGAAGCACGCCAGGACCGGCTTGTTGTCGCCGCCGCGCCTGCGCCCATCCTCCACGCCGGCCTTCAAGGCGATGGCCACGCGCTCGGCGTCCATCGTCGCGGGCGACACGAAGATCGGGAGCAGCGCGTCCACCCCCGGATCCGCGAGCAGCGCCGCCGAGCAGGCCTCGAACTGCTCCGGCGAGGCCGACGCGATCATGTCCACGGGGTTGCGCAGCGAGGCCTCGGGAGGGAGCACCGCGGCGAGGGCGGCGAGGGTCTCGGGAGCCAGCTCGGCCAGCTCCAGCCCGACGTGCACCGCAGCGTCCGTGGCGAGGATCCCCGGGCCGCCTGCGTTGGTGAGGATCGCCAGGCGGCGCCCCCGGGGAAGGGGCTGCGTGGCGAAGCCCTGGGCGAGGGTGAACAGCTCCCGAACGGTGTTCGCCCGGATCACCCCGCACTGCTGGAGCAGCGAGGAGACCGCGGCGTCCGTGCCCGCCAGCGCCCCGGTGTGCGACGTGGCGGCCTCGGCGCCCCGGCTGGACCGGCCCGACTTCACCGCCAGGATCGGCTTGCCGCGCTCCTTGGTGAGGCGGCGGGCGAGGGTCGCGAACCGACGCGGGTTGCCGAAGCTCTCCAGGTACAGCAGGACCAGCTTCGTGCGCGGGTCGTCGGCCCACCAGTCCAGCAGGTCGTTGGACGACACGTCCGCCTTGTTGCCCAGCGACACGAACGTGCTCAGCCCCAGACCCAGGTCGGAGGCCACGTCCAGGATGGCCTCGCCGAGCGCGCCGGACTGGCTCGCGAACGCCACCGAGCCGGCGGGCGGCGTGCGGGCCGCGAAGGACGCGTTCAGCCGGACCGCCGGATCCGTGTTGATCACCCCCATGCAGTTGGGGCCGACCATGCGGATCCCATGGGCGCGCAGCAGGTCGACGATCGCCTGCTCCCGGGCCACGCCCTCCCCACCGACCTCCTTGAAGCCGGCGGTGATGGTCACCAGGGCCTTGACCCCCTTGGCGATGGCCTCCTTGACGGTCGGCAGCACGAGATCCCGGGGGACCGAGATGACCGCGAGGTCCACGGGCCACGGGATGGCGGTCAGCGAAGGAAACGCCCGCATGGAGCGGATGGACGTGGCCTTGGGGTTGACCGGGTAGACAGGCCCCGTGAAGCCGGCGCGGATCAGGTTCGCGACCACCTCGTGGCCGATGGTGTGGGCGGCTCGAGAGGCGCCTACGACGGCGACGGAGCGTGGGGCGAGGAGGGGGTCGAGGTCGTGCACGGCGCGAGCGTGGGCCATGTCCCCGGCACGGTCAACCCGGCCTGCGGGCAGGTGCCGCAGGTCCGCAGGCCCTAGGATCTGCACATGGCGATTTCCCGTCGCACCTGGCGCAACCCCTGGCTGTGGCCCGCGACCCAGCTCGCGGTGCTGCTGTTCCCCCTCGTGACGGCCCTTCGCCTGGCGGCGGAGCTGCACTCGGAGATGGACGGGGTCATCGGGATCGAGCTGATCGTGCCCCTGGTGAGCACCTGGGCGGCGCTGTGCGGCCTCGTCCTGGGGGCGGGCGCCGAGATGTTCGTGCCGGCGGCGCAGCGCGAGGATCCGGAGGCGAAGCTGGCGGCGGTCTCGTGGCGCATGCTCGCGGTGCTCGTGGTGGTGCCGCTCAGTCTCGCGATCATCCAGCCCCCACGCCTGCTCGACCTGGGGCCGGAGTGGCGGGACATCGCGGTGCGCATGGCCACCGTCGCCGTGCCGATCTGGGCGGGCACCCTGCTCGCCCGGTCCCGGGGCCTGGGGCCGCTGAGGACGCTCCTGCTCGTTCCGGCCTGGGGAGGGGCCGTGCTGGGCGCCGCCGTGGTCGCCGGACGGCTGGCGTACCTGGACGACAGCGCAGCGCAGGCCGTGGTGGCGGCGGCCGGCGTGGTGGGTTCGATCGGGCTGTATCTGGCGGTCACGGAGCGGGTCACGGCGAGCCTGAGCCGGGTCCTGCTGTCCGTGGGCAGCCTCGCAGTGGCGATCTGCGGCGCGATGATCCTGTGGTTCATGCACCCGCCCGCGGAGCTCGCCTGGGTCGAGGGGCTCGGAGGGGTCAGCGCAGCGTCGGGCGAGATCTTCTTTGACGCCCAGGAGCCGAACCGGTTGACCCGGATCTTCGCCCTGCAGACCGCGTCGGGGGAGATCCGGCGGCTGCCCCACGGGATCCGGATCATGAAGGTCCTGGGAGACCAGCAGCTGACCTCGCATCCATCGGCGCGGCTCCCCTTCCTGGACCGGACCACGCGCATGTGTGCGACGCGGCGGGGCGAGGAGGAGCGCTGCCTCGGTCCGGCGTTTCCTTACGAGGGCACGCACATCGACGTGCACGGGGCCCTGCCGCTTGCCCTCATGGTCACCCGCCACGCGATCCTGGTGTGGGACCTGGGCGCGAACCAGGCCTGGCAGGTGGCGCGGCCCGAAGCGGTGGTGCGCTGGCCGTGCTTCGATGACGCGGGCGGTCTGATCTGGCGCCTCCAGACCGCGGAGGGGCCGTTCCTCCAGGAGCGCCTGGTGCTGGGCGAGCTCCCCCCGGGGGACGCGAGCGATCCACCCGAGGTGTCCGCCCTCGCGCGACCGCTGCCCATGGATCACCGGTTCCAGTGCCGCCCTGCGCGGCCCCACACCGTCGGGCGACTCGTGCGGGGGCGCACCCTGATGGGTCGGCCCCACGTCCTGTTCGGACCCGGGCTCCCCGGGGGCCGGGTGGAGCTGGATTCGCTGTCCGGCGAGTCCTTCTGGTCCGACGATGGGGGCACGTTCCTGTTCAAGAACGACGAGCAGCACCTCCGGTTCTACCGGCCCGAGTTCGGCCTGAGCGCGCCGCTGCTCCTGCCCCGGGAGACGGGCTCCAACCTGTCCCCGAACGGGGCCCTGCTGGCCCACTTCACCGACGCCGGGCCCGGTGGATTCCCCCTCCTGGTGCGCGACGTGCCCGACGGCACGCTCCTGATGAGCACGACCTCGGACACCCCGGGCACCACCTGGATCGGCGACGACGCGGTGCTCGTGGTGCGGACCGGGCGGCTGATCCGGGTGGACGTGCCGAGCGGCGAGGAGACGGTGCTGTTTCCGCCTCCCGACCGTCAGGCTCCGGTGGGTCCGTAGCCCCGCAGGTCCTCGGACTCCAGGATCCGGTGGTCGCTCGACCGCTCCAACCCGTGGTGCACCAGCGCCGCGGCGAGGGCCGTGTTGGTCGTGGACCGATAGCGGTCGCGCAGGGTGCGCGCGCCCAGGAGCCCCGCCAGCCCGAGGGCGGCGTCGGTGAGGCTCGCGCCGATCCGTTCGGCGGGTCGCACCTCGTCCCGGTCGGGTCCGGTGATCCAGCTGGGGCGGGCGATCACCCACTCCAGCCCCGTCTGATGAAGCTCCGTCTCGACCCGGTACCGCGCCGCGACGTAGGCGTTGCCCTTGGGCCCCACGCCCGCGGCGGACAGGTAGACGAAGCGGCGGGACCCGGGCAGCGCATCCAGCCCCCGCACGAGCATCATCGTCATCCCGTAGTCCACCTGCTCGTACGAGTTCTGCTCGCGGGAGACCCCCGCCTTCGCCTCGCGGCGGGCCCGCGACTGCGTGGTCCCGAGCAGCCCGAACACGAGGTCTGGCTGAAGGGCGGCCAGGGTCGCGGCCATGGCGCCCTCCTCCCAGGGCGTCGTGTCCACCCGGACCCCGAGGCGCTCGAACCGCTCCCGCCACTGCTCCAGCCGGCCGCTGTCCGGGCGCACGTGGGCGATGGTGTCGATCTTGCGGGACCGGAGGAGGCGAACCACCTCCCGGCCTGTGTACCCGGTGGCGCCGGCGACGTACGCGACAGTCATGGCTGGACGGTATCATCCGCGCCATGCCCCGTTCCCTGACTTCCCTCCTCCTGTTCCTGACGCTCCTGGGTCTGCCGCACACCGCGCTGGCAGACGTCCTGGATTGCTCGGCGCCGGACCTGAACGCCACCCGCCGGGGCACGTCGACTTCGACCGACGGCACCGTCATCGCCTGGACGGTCTGCTCGGCCCTCGCCGATCACGGCCGGTCCGAGGGCGCGGTGTACGCGTCGGTGAACGAGGGAGAGCCGCGGCAGCTCATCCAGACCATCGCGGACGGGACGGCGGCCGAGTGGGAGGTGGAGCTCGGCGGGGGCAGGCTGCTCATCGACTACCCGTGCTTCGACGAGGACGAGAGCCCCATGCGGTGCGTGCGCCTGTACGGAGCGCGGCAGGGCGAGCTCAAGGAGATGAAGGCGGAGGTCTGGTCCGATTGGGCCGTCGGCGCCCAGCGGCTGGAGATGAGGCTGGCGGAGGGGGACATCGAGGGGGCCCGGGGGATCGCGATGCACATGGGCGTCGCGCCCGAAGGGCACGGCAACGCGGTGGACCGGATCTTCCTGGCGTTCCTGCAGGCGACGTGGACCCGCGCGCAGCATCTCGCCGAGGCTGGCGATGCCCGCCGAGCCACGGAGCAGGTGCTGGCCCTGCTCGCGCAGCCGCCGATCCTGTCGCCCCAGGGGCCCGTGGACCCCGGAAAGATCACGCTGCGCCCGGGTGTCGGCGCCTACGCGATCTCCGGGGTGCTCCAGGTGGCGCCGAACCCCGCGATCCTGACCCGACTGGTGGATTGCGCGCAGATCCTCGCCGACGGCGGCGAGCGGCGACGGGCGAGCGAGGTGCTGGCGGAGGTGACGCGCGCCGCGCCCGAACAGGCGGAGGCCTGGCTGGGGCTCGCGGATGTGCAATGGGACCAGCGGCTCAAGCGGCAGGCGGCAGCGTCCTACGGCCGATTCGTGGCCCTGGCGACGAAGAAGGGCACGCCGATTCCGGCCCGCGTCACCGAGCGCCTCGTGGACTGAGGCGAGTGGGATTCGCGGCGAGTTGCGCGCGCCACCTTGACGCCACCACCCAGGGTGGCTAATCGGTTCGCCCATGAGCAACACCCCCGAGTTCAAGGCCCGCATCGACACCCTCGTCGGCGGGAATCAGGTCGTCCTCTTCATGAAGGGGAACCGACGCATGCCGCAGTGCGGCTTCAGCGCCAAGGTGGTCGGCATGCTGGACGGCATCATCGACACCTACCAGACGGTCGACGTGCTGTCGGACCACGAGGTCCGAGGGGGCATGAAGGAGTACTCGGACTGGCCGACCTTCCCCCAGCTGTACATCGACGGCGAGTTCGTCGGCGGCTGCGACATCATCACGGACATGCACGGCAGCGGCGAGCTGCACAAGGCGCTGGGGGTGGACCTGGGCGAAGCGTCCACGCCGACCATCACGGTCACCGACTCGGCCGCGGAGCAGTTCCTCGCCGCCCTCGCCGACCAGCCCGGAGCCAGCCTGCGATTCCAGGTGAGCCCGACGTTCCAGCACGGTCTGGACATCGGACCGAAGGGCGCCATCGACGTGGTGGTGGCGTGCAACGGGGTGGAGCTGGTGCTCGACCGGGCCAGCGCGGGGCGGGCTGACGGCATCGTCATCGACTTCGTGACCGAGGGCGGCAACGCCGGGTTCAAGATCGACAACCCCAACGCCCCGGTGGCGGTGCGGCAGCTCGGCCCGGCCGAGGCCAAGGCGCTGCTCGACGGCGGGGGAGGTGCGCTGATCGACGTGCGCACGCCCCAGGAGTGGCAGACGGCTCACATCGAAGGCGCACGGCTGATGGACGCGGAGGTGGAGGCCTGGATCCAGGCGCAGCCCAAGCACGCGCTGCTGATGTTCCTGTGCCACCACGGCAACCGCAGCAACCAGGCGGCCGAGCACTTCCTGCAGCAGGGCTACACCAACGTCGTCAACGTCGCCGGGGGCATCGACGCGTGGGCGCTCACCCTGGACAGCTCGGTGCCGCGGTACTGATGTCGGGACCCATCCAGAGGTCGATCGAGCAGAAGCTCCTCGCGACGTTCCAGCCGGCGCGGCTGGAGGTGGTCAACGAGAGCGACATGCACAAGGGGCCGCCGGGGCGTGAGAGCCACTTCAAGGTGGTGATCGTGTCGGCCGCGTTCGACGGGTTGAACGCGGTGAAGCGGCACCGGGCCATCAACAAGTCCCTCGGGGCAGAGCTCGACGCAGGCCTGCACGCCCTGAGCATCCACGCCTGGACGCTGGCGCAGTGGGAAGAGCGGGGCGGACTGATCCCCGACTCGCCCCTCTGCGGCGGGTGAGGCTGGAGGAGGATCCCGGTCATCCCGTTGATCGGGCGCTGATCATCAAGTCGATCATCGGTGTCGGGGTGATGCTGGCGGTGGCGGGGGTGGTCGGCCTGGCCTTCCGGGGGGCGCTGGAGAGCGCTGGGAACGCGTTCCTGGACGCCTTCGGGCTCGCCGGGCTGTTCGTCGCGGTGTTGATCACCGACGGCGTGCCGTTTCCGCTGACGAACGAGCCGATGATCTTCCTCGCGCACGGGGCGGGGGTCACGGCCTGGGTGATCTTCGCGGTGATCTCGGCGGGCAGCATCTGCGCGGGGATGATCGGCTACTGGGGCGGGCGGCTGATCGGGCGGGCCGCGGGGCTCGAGCAGTGGCTCGAAGCGAAGCAGCCGGCGCTGGTGCACTACATGCGCAAGTACGGGGCGGAGGGCGTGGCGATCGCGGCGCTGCTGCCGATCCCGTTCCAGTTCAGCACGTGGAGCGCGGGCACGCTGCGGGTCTCGTTCCCGAAGGTGGTGCTCGCCTCGCTGCTGAGGATCCCGAAGACCAGCTTCTACGTGCTGCTCATCGTCGGCGGGCTGAGCCTGACGGCGTAGTTCCGTGGCCACGCCGGCTGCGCCGCCCCACCGTGTGGTGCATGCGTTGCCTTGCCTTCTTGTCCCTCTCGCTCCTTGTCCCCCTTCAGCCCGGATGCATCGGACCCGCCGCCGACGTCGCCGCCAACGGGGTGGTCGTCGCCGCCCCCAGCAACCCCGCCTGGACGCAGTACGTCGGCAGCTTCCAGGCTGGCGTGGCCCTGGCGCGCCCCGTGTCGATCACGGACCTCGAGTCCAACCTCGTCGCCGCCAGCAGCGTGTGGTTGGAGGTGGACGGAGCCGTCGCCGAGCTCGCCGAGGAGGGCACCGGCCTGTACGCCTACGACGGCGGCCCCGTCGCGCTCCCAGAGGGAGCCGAGGTCGCGCTGTTCGCGGTCGTCGATGGGGTCATGGGCTCGGTCTCGGTCGCCGCCCCTGCCCCGCCGGACCTGAGCGGCCTGCCCCAGGACCACGACGCGTCCACCGACCTCGTCATCGACCTGCGCGGCCTGGACATCACGCTCGCCTATGGGACGGTCGTCGATGTGCAGGGCAACCTCATCTACGACGACCGACCCAGCGGCGCGGACGACGTCCTGCTGGACCTGCGGGACGCCCGGGAAGAGCTGAACTACGTCCTGCCCGCCGAGATCTTCGAGCCGGGCACCGTGTACTCGGTGGCGCTGACCGGGATCCGGGCCGCGCAAGGGCGGGACTACAGCAACCTGGAGGCCTTCTGGTCCAACTACGGCGTCGGCTCGGTCGGAGCCGGAGTGCTCGCCACCGCGCCCTGACCAACACGCGGCGCCCCCCTGAGGGCTCCTCAGCGAACACCTCGCTGGCGCACCACCTGGACGGCCTTCCACAGGTCCTTGCCATCCAGCACCACGAGCCCCAGGGCGAAGACCACGCCCAGCCCCAGCCGCACCGGCAGGGTCGCGCCGTGGCCCGCCCACAGGATCGTCGCCACCAGCGCGAACAGCACCGCCGCGTGCCCGTACTTGAACGGGATGGCCCGCGCGCGTCGACCCAGGATCCCCGCCAGCACCACGCTGACCCCGAAGGACACGGCCGTGCCCCAGGCCGCGCCGATCGCCCCGTGCTCGGGGATCCACATCATGTTGAGCACCACGTTGAGCCCCGCCGCCGGCAGCGTGGCCGCGGCGATCCAGCGAGCCGTGGACTTGTTGGCCATGACCACCGCCACCACCACCAGGTAGTAGTTCCGGACGAAGTTGCCGCCCACCAGGACCGGCACCACCGCCGCCGCGTCCGCGTAGCTGTCCGGTCCGGCGATGGCGACCAGCTCCGGCGCGAGCAGCCCCACCCCCACCGACACGCACGCCACCATCGACACGGCGAAGAACGACAGCACCCGCACGCGGCTCCAGCCCCGCGCCGCGGCGTCCTGATCCTCTCGGAAGAAGAACGGGAGCCAGGCCTTCTGCATGCCCATCGCGATCATGAACACGACGCTCGCCAGCTTCGCCGCCAGCTCGTAGATCCCCACCGCCCCCAGGCCGTGGTAGGCCGCCAGCAGCGTGCGGTCCGTCGCCAGGAAGATCACGCTGGCCAGCCCGTGGGGCAGGATCGGCAGCCCGTAGGCCAGCGACTCCCGCAGCACGGTCCGATCGAGCACCCCCAGCCGCACCCCCGCGGGCAGCATGCGCCAGCCCTGCCAGGACCCGACCGCGAACGACACCGCCGTGGCGGTCAGGATCGCCTCGGCCTTCCAGTGCGCGCCCAGCAGCAGCGCCAGCGCCACCGCCATCAAGACGAGCCAGCGCGCCACGCTCAGCGTCGTATGCGCGCGGGCCTGGCGGCTGAACTGCAGCCACGACAGCACCATCTGGAAGACCGCGCTCCCCACCACCGTCGCCAGACCCGCCACCCCCAGGGGCCACAGGCTCAGCCCGCCCACCAGCGGGAGAATCCACGGCCAGCCCACCGCCGCCAGCACGGTCAGGCCCGCCGTCGCGGCCACCACCCACGTCAGCTGGGTGCTGAGCAGCACCCGCAGTTTCTCAGTGTCGCCCTCCGCGTCCGTGCCGAGCCGAAGCAGCGCGTGGCTCTGGGACATCATGCCGAGGATCGTCAGCAGGTTCGCCACCGCCAGCACCACGCCGACCGCCCCGTACTCCTCCTTCGTCAGGAGCGAGGTGTACAGCGGGATGAGCAGGAAGTTGCCGGCCCGCAGCAGGATCAGGCCCGCGGTGTAGATCCCACCCTCGCGGAACAGGCGGAGGCCGGCGGAGCTCAAGGCGCTACTTCAGCCCGACCAGCTTCAACAGGATCGCCTCGTCGAACGCGGCCACGTACACCACGTTCCAGCCGGCGTCGCCGCGCTTGCGCTCCGGGTCCGGCGCCACCCAGGCCAACCGGAGCGTGCGCGCCGCAGCCGGGTCCTCGTCAGCGATCAGGCGCAGGGACGGATCGATGTTGTTCGACACGCTGATCGGCAGCGCCGCCTGCTTGCGGGAGCCGTCCGTGGGCGCCACCACGAAGGGATGGCCCGCCGCGGCGTCGTCGGCGATGGCGAGCAGGTAGCGCCCCCCGGGGCCCCAGCAGTACGACTGGGAGTCGTCGCTCACGCGCACCGCTTCGATGACCTTGATGTGCTCGTCCGCCGCCACGCCGACCTTGCCGACGAACAGGTCGTAGACCTTCGTGCCGGGGTGGGCGCGGTTGCTCAGGTACGCGTAGCGCTCGCCGTCCGGGTGCCAGCTGGGCCGCACCTCGTCGCTGTCGGGGAGCTGCAGCAGCGGGAGCTGCTCGAACCCGTCGATCTTGAACGTGAACAGGTCGCCCTGCTTGCGGTCGTACATCTCGTGCAGGACGAGCCGCTCGGTGGGGTGCCAGTCGGGCCACCGCTCGAAGTCCCGGGTCCAGGTCAGCTGCTCCGGGCGCGCGCCGGGCCGCACCTCGCTCCACCACAGATCCGTGCCCAGGGGGCTGCGCACCGTGGCGATGACCGCCGTGCCGTCGCGGGAGAAGAAGGCCTGCTCGTCGTCCCCTTCGCCGCCGAACCGCAGCTTCATGTCCTCGATGAGGATGTCGTTCCCCTCGCGCTTGTGCTTGACGATCATCGCGTTGTGCACGCCGTCGGGGTGCCACTCGAAGCCCACCAGATCCGAGAAGGAGTTCGGCCCCTCCTTCGGCTTGAAGCTCGGGTGCTTGTTGGGCCAGACCGTGCGGAACACGGCGTCCTGCACCAGCGAGCGCGCGTAGTACAGCGAGTAGATGGTGCCGCGCCGGTCCTCGCGCACGCCGTAGGCGACCCAGGTGCCCTCCGCGTTGAGCTTCGGCCCGAAGGTGCTGCCGTCGTGCAGGCCCGCGGCGACCTTGACCGCCTCGATGGATGAGCCGGCACGAGCCGGCACCGCGAGGAGCGCGCCGAGCAGAGCCAGGCCGCACAGGGGGAGGGTTCGGAACAAGGAGCGCCTACTCTTCGGGGTTGGCGAACAGATACACGCCCCAACCCGTCTGGTTGTGGTTGCAGCGGGCCGCCATCACCTGACCGTCCCCGCTGAAGTGGGCGTCGTGGCAGGTGGCGGGCATCTCCTGCTTCGTCTGCTTCTTCTTGCGGTCATAGAGCACGACCCTGCGCTCCTTGTTCAGCCCCACCTGCTCGTAGAGCACGTACCGCCGCGTGTCCTCGAGCATCGCGCGCTCGTAGCAGACCTCGACCGAGCCCACGAAGTCCTTCGCCTTGCGGCCCTGCAGGTCCACCCAGAACACCCCGCAGGCCCCGCCGATGGTGGACGTGAAGACCGCCGCCTCGGCCGACCGGTGCAGCGTCGCGGACGTCACGTTGCCCGCGTCGCCGGACAGGTCGTAGTACACGTTCCGGCTGACATCCACGAGGAAGAGCTGGTCCTTGTCCGTCAGGTTCGCGGTCATGAGCACCCGCTTGCCACTGGGGCCCACGCCGTACACCGCCAGCCGCGACCGGCGTCCGCCATGCCAGGCCGTCCACGCCTTCTTGTCGTCCAGGCTCACCGCGATGACGGCGGGGCGACCCGCCACCTCGGCCGTGAACCCCACCGCGCCCACGTCCGCCGACAGGACGGGGTTGCCGGGGTTGCGCCAGCCTCCGCTGACCCGCGTGTCGGTGCGCAGCACCAGGTTGATGATGTGGATCGAGCGGCCCGCGCCCTCTTCGATCACCACCGCGAAGCGCTCGCCGTCCATCGACAGATCCACCCGGGCCCCCCCGGCCACGTCCAGCGGCGCGATGGGGTTGGCGTAGCGGTGCAGCCGGTTGTCCTGCAGGAGCACCACGTGCTCGTCGCCGGGCCGGGATGGGTCCAGGCCCCGGCAGATGCTCAACAGCACCGTGGCGTCCTGGGACAGGCGCGGGGATCGGCAGGACGACTCGTCGAACGTGCCCTCGTACAGCCGCCAGGGCCCCAGCCCGGCCCGGCCCGGCACCATCTGCTCCGCGGCCTCCTGCCCCTCGGCGGGCGGCGCGACCACGGGCCACGGCGTCGCTCGCTTCATGGGATCGATGAAGTAGGGCTCCTCGACCAGGTCCACCGGCAGATCCTGGACGGTCGCCTCCTGGGCTCCCTTCAGCTGCGCGGCCGCCGCGTCCTGTGCGCCAGCGGCCACGAAGAGGCCGACGACGAGGGCGCTGAGCCTGGCAATGCGATGCATGAAGGTCCTCCTTCCGGACGCTGCAGCGGGCCTCGAGTCCCCGCGCCCCCCGGAGTTCGCGAGTCTAGACGACGGGGGCCCCTCCCTGGGAGAACCGGGGGCGGGCTCAGCCCGGGTCAGCGCCCAGCTTGGGGGGCGGCGCGGGCCGACCGGGGACCACCAGGGGCGCGTGCCCGGGAGGCGGGAGCACCCCTCCGTTGAGCCGTCGCACCCCCGCGGCGTTCATCTTCGCCATCATCTCGAGGGCCCACATCCACGGAAGCACCCGCCAGGGCTGATACACGTCGCCGGCGAGGATCCGGAGCATGTGTCGCTTGACGAGCTGCACCAGCCGGCTCTTCGGCGGCGGGCGCATGAAGGCGAGCCGGAACTCGTCGTCGTACCAGTCGTAGATGAAGCGGCTGAACACCTTGAGCGCCCGCACGTTGGCGGCCGCATAGCGAGCCATCCGGTGCGCGGGCACGAGACCGGACGCCTCCTGGCGCAGGGCCTTGTCCACGTCCTGGACCAGACGACGGCTTCCCTCCATGGCCAGGTGCACCCCGGAGCTGAACACGGGATCGATGAACGCGCCGGCGTCCCCGGCGAGAGCCCAGCCGTTGCCCACCGGCGTGTCGCACCGGAACGAGTAGTTGCCGGTCGTGCGCACCTGCGTCGTGCGGGACACGTCCGGGCCCATCCGGTTGAGCATGGCGGGGGTCTGGGCGAGGTAGGCGGAGAAGACGTCCTCGGGGGTGCTGCCCTTGACCCGCTCCGCGAAGGCCGTGTTGCGCACGACGATGCCCACGCTGATCGCCCCGTCGGCGAAGGGGATCACCCAGCCCCATCCATCGGCGATGGCGATGATCCCGATGAACCCGCCGGTGTCGCCCTCGATGACCCGGGCTCCCGTGAAGTGGGCGTACATCGCCATCATGTTGAGCCGCGGATCCGGCCGCCGGATCTGCAGGCGGGCGCCGAGCAGGGAGCCGCGCCCCGCCGCGTCGATGGTCAGGCGGGCGAGCACGCGCTTGCTGGTGCCGTCGGGCAGCGCGAGATCGACGCCGGACACGGTCGCCTGGGCGCCCTCACCGTCGACCACGAAGCTGGCCTCGGTGTTCTGGATCCCGTTGGCGCCGGCCGCCACCGCGGCGTTCCACAGCATCTGGTCGAGCCACGGGCGCTCGACGTTCCAGGCCCAGTCGCCCCGGCCGGGGTTGTCGCCCCCGAAACAGAAGTCCTCCGGCGCGTCGCCCTCCTGGAAGTCGAACCAGGCGCCGTACTTGCGGGCGTAGGGCGAGGCCTCGAGCTGATCCCACACTCCGAGCTCGTCCCACACCCGGGTGCTGAAGGGCAGCAGGCTCTCACCGATCTGGAAGCGGGGGTGCTCGGCCTTCTCGACCACGAGCACCGACCAGCCCTTCTTCGCCAGCAGGTGGCCGCAGGTCGTGCCCGCGGGTCCGCCGCCAACGATGACGACGTCGTAGTGGTCCTGGATGGGGGCTGGGCGGAGCATCGGCCGCGAAGTCTACACACGGGCCTGAAGGGCCGGAATGGCCACCGTCGGTGTCCGTCCCGGAGCCTGGGAGGACGCCGTCGCGGGTGCTATGCGTTGCGCGTGCGACACCACCTCATCTCATTGTTGACGGCCCACGTGCCCGCCGACGACCTGGAGGCCGTGCATCGACGGCGCATGCTGGCGCTGGCGGACGCGCCGGATGCGTTCTCGCGACACCTGTTCGACCCGGGACACTTCACCGCCTCGGCCTTCCTGGTGTCTCCGGATCTGCGCTCGATGTTGATGATCCTGCACGGCAAGCTGGGCTTGTGGCTGCAGCCCGGGGGGCACATCGATCCCGAGGACGACGACGTGATCGCCGCGGCCCGACGCGAGGTCGAGGAGGAGACGGGCGTGCGCGGCATCGAGCCTCTGGCGGCGTTCCCGGCGCTGCTCGATCTCGACATCCACCCCATCCCGCCCAATCCCCGCAAGGGTGAGCCGGCCCACGAGCACTTCGACGTGCGCATCGCGCTGCGCGCCACGACCTGGGAGTTCGAGGCCGGATCCGACGCGCAGGCCGCCCGGTGGGTGCCGCTGCACGAGGTGGGCGCCATCGGCACGGACGAGTCGGTGCGCCGCGCCCTGCGCACCCTGCGGGGCCGCCTGGACGCCACCTGAAGATCCGGCCTCCTACAGGGACAGGCCCGGCGGCGCCAACGGCGGGGGCAGGCCCGGCACCGCGGCACGGATCCGGGGGATGTCAGCGCGGATCAGGTCCCACAGGGCGGCCACCTCGGGGTCGCTGGCGTCGAAGCGGTCCTGGCGCTCGGTCGGATCGACGTCGTCGTGGAAGAACTCGATCTGACCGCTCCAGGTGTACACGAGGGTGCGATCAGCGACCCGCACCGACACGTTGCCGTCGGCGCCCGCCCCGAAGCTGGCGTAGCCGAACACCGGGCGCCCCTCCTCTGCCTCACCCAGCGGAGACCCCGTGATCCCCTCGGCGAACCCGCTCCACCAGGCCGGCGTCTCGAAGTCCACCACGGCGGGGTCGGTGATCGAGGGCAGCAGGTCGATCAGCCCCGTGGGGTGGGCGTGCGCGCCGGGCACGATGTCCCGAGCCCAGAAGAAGCCGACGACGTCCTGCTCGATGGCGCTCGCCCGCGACCCGTGCCCCCACAGACCGTCTTCGCCGAGGCGCTCCCCGTGGTCCGTGAAGAACGCCACCAGCGTGTCGTCGAGCAGGCCCAGCGCGTCCAGCCCCGCCCACAGCCGCGCGATCTCCCGGTCGGCGAAGTGCAGGCTCGCCGCGTAGCTGCGGCCCATCCAGAGCTCCGCGGCGACGCGATCGTCATCGGACAGCGCGTTGAGGCCCTCGTGGATCTCCACGAGCCCGTTGTCCTGGGTGATGAAGAGGGTGGCGTCGATGAACTTCGACACGTCCACGGGCATCGGACCGCCGAACCCCAGCGCGTCCAGATCCTGTTGGGGCGGGGCGAGGGGGAGGTGCGTGTCCATGTAGTGCACGTGCAGCAGGCAGGGGCGGCCCTGATCGAGGCACTGCTGCCCGAGGGCCAGCCCCGTGTCCGTGACCTCGTCCGCCGGCCCGAACACGGCCGGCCGGGTGAAGCTCGGCGCGGCGTAGACGTACTCGTCGTTCCGCCGCACGAGGTCGGCCTAGTAGGAGTCCAGCAGCGGGTTGCTGTTCACCATGCCGCCCCAGAACCCCGCGTCCTGCAGGTACCCCGCGCCCCACTGCAGCTGGTCGAGCTCGGGCGTGCTGATGGCGTCCTCGCCCTCGGCCACGATGAAGCCCATGTCGATGGGGGTGCGGCCCGAGAACACGCTGAAGAACGCGGGGGCCGTGAACGCGCCGGAGGACTGCAGCCCGTCCAGGGCCACCGATTCCTCCATCAGCTCGTCCAGGAACGGGGTGTTGGCGCCGCCGCCATAGCGACCGAAGTAGTCGCGCCGCGCCGTGTCGATGGAGATCAGCAGGATGTTGCGCTTTGGCGAGGCGACCTCGATCCCGCCTCCCACGGGGCCGGGCGGGGAGTCGTCGTCGTCTTGCGCGGGCGGCGCGCTGGGACAGGCCAGGAGCAGCAGCAGGGGGAGCCCGAGGATCGGACGAGCCATCAGGGAGCCTCCGGGGAGCGGTGAACAAGACTGTACGTGCCCTGCACCCAGATCGGATATAAGTCCCGGGTGAGCGAAGACACCCCCGATCCGGCCCACACGTCCTTCGCTGTCGAGCGTGGCACCGGCTCCACCGCGCTGTCCCGGCAGAACCGACCGCCCAAGCTGCCCCGTGACCAGCTCCGGGGCCTGGAGCGGGTGTCGATCCCGCTGGTGGACTTCATCAGCTCGATCGGCTGGGTCAAGCGCGTCATCCAGGTGTACGGCCGCTACATCAGCACCGCGTGGATCACCTTCGTGACCCGCAACCTGCTCGAGCAGCACGACCTCGAACCGCTCATGACCCTGCAGCCCCCCCGGGGCGTGCTCCTGGTGGCGAACCACCGCACCTTCTGGGACATGTTCGTGGCCAGCGCCGTGCTGTATCGGCACGTGCCGTGGATGAAGCGGATCGTCTTTCCGGTGCGGGCGGACTTTTTCTACACAAACCCCCTGGGGGTCCTGCTCAACGCCAGCATCGCCAGCTTCAGCATGTGGCCGCCGGTCTTCCGGGATGATCGCAAGCCCCTGCTCAACCCCACGACCGTGCAGCAGATGAGCTGGATCCTGGCCCGCAAGGGCACCGTGCTCGGCATGCACCCGGAGGGCACGCGCAACAAGGGCGACGACCCCTACACGTTCCTGTCGGCGCGCCCCGGCGTGGGCTACCTCATCAAGGACGCGCACCCCGACACGATGATCGTCCCGTACTTCCTCAACGGGATGTCCAACGACATCGGCGGCGAGATCCGGCGCAACTTCCGAAGGGTCGGCGAGCGCGGCGAGAACTTCCGGTTCTGGTGGGGATCGCCCATCCGCGTCGGCGATCTGGACCGCAGCAAGCCCGCGCGGGAGCTCGCCGTGGACATCCTGGAGATCATCTCCGAGCTCGGTGAGCGTGACCGCGCCGAGCAGATCGCCACGGGGGCGCTGCCCGTGCGTCCCGTCGGCGCCGCATCTGCCGGATAGCCCTCCGCAGCGGGTACACTCGACCCCATGAGGTTGCGCCATCCGCTGCTGGTCCCGTCCCTCCTCCTCCTGTCGCTCGCCGGCTGCACGCTGGCGGTCGAACCGACGGACGGCACCCCGCCTCCCTCGACCTACATCTCCGGATCCGTGAAGCTCGCCGGGCCCGATGGTGTCGATGTCCCCGGCGGACCCACCTACGTGTTCCGCTACGACTGCGCGGCGCCTCCGCCGCCGGTGGGGACCGGCCGCCCGGTGGACTTCCTGGTGCTGCCCGAGGACAGCTACACCGCGGGCGAAGCGGAGTTCGTCTTCCCGTCGGTGCCGGCGTCCACCTGCGCGATCCTCACGGGCTTCGTGGACCGGGATCGGGACTTCTCGCCGTTCGTATCCATCGGAAACCAGGCGACGGCGGGCGATCTCGCCACGAACGCCGCGACGGTGACGGTGGAGGACGCGACCCCCGGCTCCGATCTCATCGCCCCCGTCAAGGACGTGATCCTGGAGGCCATGGTGGTCGTGCCCCTGGACCGCCCCGCGTTCACCATCACCGACCTGACCGGCGAGCCCGGGGGCCGGCTGGACGTGGGCCCGGTGGTGGGTACCACCCCCAACAGCTACGTACGCCTGCAGACCCGGGCCGTCGATTCGCCCCTCACCGACGCGGAGTCCCCCGTCTTCACGGTGGTGCTCGAGGCGGACGGCGACGGCAACGGCTGGCCCGACGACCTCAACGCCGACGGCGCGCCGGACGTGCGCTGGCCCCGGGTGCTGTTCGTGCGCGTGGACGACGGCGACCCCACCGGCATGACCCAGGCGCAGGGGCCCATCGTGCTGCCCGGCGTGGTGCTGCCCCTGGACACGAACGACGCGTTCAACACCCAGACGAACCTGCTGCTCGCCAGCGCGCTCGCCGGACTGCCCTTCGACGGCGCGCAGGTCCTGCCCCAGACCGGCATCACGGTGGTGGTGCCTCCGTTGATCGTGACCGACCTCGCCACCCGGAGCACCGCGCCCATCGAGCAGGTGCGCGACGCGGGCACCAACGTCCTGGGCGACTACCAGATCGTGGTGATGAACAGCACCGGCCAGACCTGGACCGTGCCCAACGAGCTGCAGACCACCGAGCCGGATCAGGGATCCCGCTTCGTCGCCGATGCCCCCGCCGAGCCCCTGCCGCCCACCACCCTGGTGGCGGGCACGGTGACCCTGAGCGCCGAGCCCGGCGGCGACGCGCTGGTCACGATGTTCGACTGCGCGGCGCCGCCTCCGCCGGCCGGCACCGGCAGCCCCATCGCCCTGTCGGTGATCAAGGAGGACCGCTTCGTGGGCGTGGTGGGCAGCTTCTCCTTCGGCACGGTTCCCGCGGACGCGTGCGTGATCATCGCCGGGTACGTGGACCGGGATCGGGACTTTGACCCCTTCCACTCCATCACCAAGCTGCCGACCCTGGGCGACGTGCTGCTCAGCAGCGAGATCGTGATGGTGGGACCTGCTGACGAGGACGGGCTCGTCGCCCCGATCCTGGACGTCGCCCTGACCGAGGGCGTGGTGGTGCCCCTGGAGCACCCCGCCTTCACCATCGGCGACTCCGACGAAGACCCGCCGACCATGCGCCGCGCGGCCGAGCTGGGCGCCACGGACACGGTGTTCATGACGCTGAACGCCACGGACCACGCCTCGCCGTTCACCAACGCCGTGGATCCGCTGTTCACCCTGGTCTTCGCCACGGACGCGGACGGCGACGGCATGGCGGACGACAACAACGGGGACTCGGTCCCGGACGTGCTGTGGCCCCGGGTGCTGCTGCTTCGCAACGACCCCGAGGACCCCTCCGGCCTGACCTCCGCGGCCGGCCCCATCGTGCTGCCCGGCGTGGTCCTGCCCCTGGATCCCGCGGATCCGACCAACCCCACGACCAACCTGGCCCTGGCGTGGTCGCTGCAGGGTCTGCCCTTCGACGGTGTCTCGGTGTTCCCCCAGACGTCGCTGCGCGTCGCGGTGCCCGGAGTGATCGTGACGGACCTCGCCACGGCGAGCACGTCCCCCATCGAGGCGGTCGCCGGGGCGGGCGTGACGGTGGACGGCGAGTACAAGGTCATCGTGATGAACAGCACGGGCCAGACCTGGCAGGTGCCCAACGAGTCGCAGCTCTTCGGCGCGGACGGACAGGACGCAGTCTTCACGGTGGAGCCGCCGCAGCAGGACGCGCCGCCCCTCGGGTCCATCGCGGGATCGATCTCGACGGCGGACGCCAGCGAGCCCGGCGGCTCGACGATCCTGTTCCGCTTCGACTGCGCGAACCCGCCGCCCCCGTCCGGCTCGGGCCGCCCCACGGGCTTCGAGATCCTCCCCGCGAGCGCCTGGAGCGAGGGGTCCGTGGACTACTTCTTCGGCGGGCTGGATCCGGCGAGCTGCCAGCTCCTGACGGGCTTCATCGACCGGGACGACGACTGGAGCGGCCTGTACTCCACCTCCAACCAGGCCACGGCCGGCGACTTCGTGATCGGACCGCGGGCGGTGACGGTGCCGTCGGTGGACGGCGTCAGCG
This sequence comes from uncultured Pseudomonadota bacterium, assembly GCA_937891735.1. Lineage (GTDB taxonomy): Bacteria > Myxococcota_A > UBA796 > UBA9615 > UBA9615 > JAGSHC01. Next base: position 99,177 of record CALAGR010000064.1, read on the forward strand.
GGCTGGTGCCGGATCTCGTGGGCCAGGACCTGGTGGCCGGGCTCACGGTGCCCCTGGAGCGGCCGGTGTTCACCATGGTCAGCTCCCAGGGCGCGCTGGTGGTGCCCACCATGACCGTGGGCGACACCCCGGGCACGACGCCGAGCGTGTTCATCGAGCTGGAGGCGACGGACGCGGACGCGGTCCTGTGCTCGGCCACGAGCCCCCTGTTCACCCTGGTGTTCGCGCCGGACCTGGACGGCGACGGCGCGCCGGACGACTTCAACGGCGACGGGCTCCCGGATCTGGTGTGGCCCAAGGTGCTGGCCCGCAAGCTGTCCGGGGACGACATCGCGGGCATCGCGGTGGACGAGGCCAACCCCATCGTGCTGCCCGGCATCATCGTGCCGCTCAACCCCAGCGATCCCTTCAACCCCGCCACCAACCTCGTGATCCAGGCGGCCCAGGCGGGCGTCCCCTTCGACGGCGTGTCCGTCTTCCCGCAGACGGCGATGACGGTGGCGGTGCCGGGGCTCGTGCTGACCGATCTCGCGACCCTGACGGTGGCGCCCATCGAGAGCGTGGCCCAGGTCGCGGACGTGACCGGCGAGTACCAGATCCTGCTGATGAACAGCTCCGGGCAGACCTGGCAGGTGCCCAACGAGCTGGCGCTGTACGGCGAGGCCGGCCAGGACGCGGTCTTCGTCGTTCAGTAGGCGCGCGCTGGCACCCCTCGTGCATCGCTCGCGCCCATGACCCCCTTCCGCCCCTCCCGACCGTGGCCCCTGCTGGGTGCCCTCGCCGGCCTCGGCCTGATCGCGGTGGACGCGGCGCTCTTCTTCGCCGTCGGCGTGCGGGCGGATCTGGGGGGCAGGGACGCCTTTCCGCTGTTGATGGCGGTGTTCGGCGGCGGCTTCGTCGCGCTGGGCTGGGCCCTGGGGGCCTTGGCCGTGCGGCGCGAGCACGCCCGCCACGACGCGGCCACCATCGCCACCCAGCTCGCCGCGCTCGAAGAGCACCAGCAGCGCCTGGTGCAGGCGGAGAAGCTCGCCGCCATCGGGCGGCTGGCGGCGTCGGTGGCCCACGAGGTGCGCAACCCGCTCGCCGTCATCAAGAGCTCCGCGTCCCTGGCCGAGGAGGCGATCCCGGCGGACGATCCCGGCGCCCGCAAGGCCCTGCGCTTCGTGGGGGAGG